>JAVVER010000005.1:0-63230 GCA_032251145.1 Vicingaceae bacterium
TCTATTTTTTAAAACCTTTAGCCTAAAATGGAATTTTTAAGGTTCGACTAATTAGCCCAATAAGTGTAATGTAGCTTAAAATTGCTACTGTTTTTCCCGGATCTTGTGCGGGAACAGCATTGTTTGTAGTTTCTTCCATAATTAATTGTTTGTTTTTTTAGTTACACATCAAAACTATAATTTTTATTTCGAAATAAAATGGAGAATAGCACTTAAATTTCAACAACTTCATTTGTTTTTAAATACAAAAGATAACCTTTAAAGTTAAAGTTGGCGTAAGCAGGAATTTTACTGATAATAGCAATGTAGTTAACTATTTGTTTTTTATGTTTATTGTTTTCTTCGCCTGTTTTGTAGTCGATTACATAAACTGTTTGTTGTTTGATAACCACTCTGTCGGGTTGAAAAACTTCTCCGGAAGGTAATAAAATAGAAGTTTCATTTTTTACTTCATCAACATCATCAAACAAAAAATGTATAGCAGGATTGCTAAATAAATTTTGTAGTTGAATGAATAACTCTTTAGATTCTTCAATAGATATAACGCCTTTACTCACATATCGGCTAATTGTTTTTTCAATATCAGCAATTGTTTTAATATCGGCTAAAATAGCGTGAATAGAAGAGCCATGTTCGCCAATTTGTTCGGGATTTTCAACTTCCCAGACTTTAGGAGCCTGAAAACTAATTTTTATTTTTTCTCTCCAATTGTTGTGGATGATTTTACCAAATTTATCGCTATTGCTTTGTTCATTTGGCTTTTCCGTAGTATCTTTTTTGTTAAATAGTCCGAAATGGTAAGTAGGCAATGCCGTTTTAATAGGAGTGAAGTTAGCACAATAGTTATAAAGAAACTGGTTGGCGGCAATTTTCTCACTTTTATTTGGAATAAAGTTAGATAAAATATAAAGCCTGTCTTTTGGACGAGTAAATGCCACATAAAGCACATTCACAAGGTCTAACACAGCTTTGTTTTCTTCATTTTGATAAATGAAAGCATATTCGGTGTTTAAAATATCTTTGTTCATTGGTAGAAGGGCGACAGGCAATTTTTCTACCGGTGTTTTTTCTATCCAAAACATGTTTTTATTGCCTCTAGCAGCTTCGTTAGCAAAAGGATAAATTACAATTGGAAATTCCAGTCCTTTAGATTTATGAATAGTCATAATGTTCACCGCTTCAATTCCATCGGGGATAATGATGGAAAACTTTTCACTTTTATCATTCCACCATTCTACAAAACTGTTGATGGAATTACCTTTTTTTACGGTAAATTCATACACTTTATCTAAGAAAAACTGAATGTAAATGTTGGTTTCTTCAGACAAAGAAAAATGGTTGATTAAAAACTCGGTTAACTCATAAAGTGAGAATTGGTTGATGATGTTTTTATCTAACTCTAAATCGTTCATTTTTAAGAAAGTTGCCAATACATCTTCTTTTTTAGAGGAAGAAGAAATAAAAAGCTCAAAAATTGCTGCATCGTTGGCTAAGGAATCTGGCATAAGCGAAAGCAACGCTAATTGAATACTTTTTTCGTTGGGATATATTAAGTATTTTAAAAAAGTAACTAAAAACTTAACCTCTTTAGAGTTGTTTAACAGTAAGCTTTCCGAAGAAATAACATCAATATTATTATCGAGTAAAAATGAAGCTATTTCAGCGGCTTCACTATTAGCTCGGGTAAGAATGGCAATATCGTTTAGTTGGTAACCTTCTTTTGTTAGCTGATGAATTATCTGTAAGGTTTGCTGTGCATTCAGCTCCAACAATTCTTCTTTATCATCGGTTTCAAAAAAGCTTATTTCTATTCCGCCACCTGTATTTTCTGGATTAAACCCTTGGTTAAGGTCTTTATAAAGGTTTTGATATTCTTCGGGCATTTGTTGGGCTACAAATTGAAAAAACTGATTGTTAAAGTCAACAATTTCGGCAGTTGAACGAAAATTATTATTAAGATTTTTTCTGTTGATGTTTCTATCAAAAGAAGCATTAATGGTATTTAGTTCTTTATTTATAATGCCTGTTTTTTCTACAATTTTTGGGAATTGAATAATTTGTTCTACTTCGCCACCTCGCCATCTGTAAATAGATTGTTTGGCATCTCCAACCACCATATTAAACCTATTGTTAGCTAAAGAATTATCCACCAACGGAATGAGGTTGAACCATTGAATTACAGATGTATCTTGAAATTCATCAATAAGATAATGGTAATATTTTTCTCCCAAACGCTCATAAATAAACGGAATAGATTCATTGGCAATTACATGAGCAATTTTTTTATTGAAATCGGAAAAACTAAGTACATTGTTTTCTTGCTTAATGTTTTCAATAGATTTTTCAATCTCATTAATAACTGCCAGTACAAAAATATTTTTATGGATAATGGTAGCAATGAGGTAATCGCTATATTTCTCCGCTTTTAAATTTTCTAACTTATTGTAGTAGGAAGTAAGCTCAGTAGTTATTCCATCTATGGTTTGTTTTATGTTTTCGGGAGTTTTTTGGGCATACCAATTTTGTTCACCACCAAACATTTTAATAATGGAATTTGTTGGTGGGTCGTAATTTTTGTTGATGTGTTTGATGAAGTATTTAGGGATATAACTTGCACTAAAATCATTATCGGCTAAACCATTAGATTTTATTATGGATAAAGCTTCGTTGGCTATTTTTTCAGCATCAGCTTCAAAAGATGTAATAATGGTTTCTAACTCTTTTTTTATGTGGTAAAAATCATCAACCGATAATTCACTAAGCTGATTAGCAAAGTAGCTACCGTTTTCCTGTAAAAGCGTTTGAGCAAAATTTATTAAATCTTTTTCAATGTTCCATCCGGCTTCTTCATTGGCTTTATAGACAGAAAAATCAACCATTAATTGGGTTATTTTATTATCTTTTCCAACTTGGGCAATGAGTAAGTCAACTGCTTTTGTTAATACTTCACTTTCTTGCAGTTCAATTTCAAAATTGATGGGCAAATGCAAATCGTGAGCAAAAGTTCTAATGATTTTATGGGTAAACTTATCAATGGTACTGATGGCTAAATCATTGTAATGATGAAGAATATGTCGTAAAACAACCTCACTTTTTTTTATGAGTTTGTCTTTTGTAATTCCAAGTCCTCCCTCAGCTTCACTTAGTAATAAATCGTTCATTAAAAAATTGGAAGTGCCTTCTAATGGTTGGCCTGATGCAAAATCTTCTAGCGCTTTAATCACTCTTTCTTTCATTTCTGCGGCAGCTTTATTGGTAAAAGTTATAGCAAGAATATGTTTGTAATAAGCAGGAAATTCGGTATTTTCAGCCAATACACGTAGTAAAAATTCTTTTACTAAGGTGTAGGTTTTTCCTGAGCCAGCTGAAGAGTTATATAGAACTAAGTTTTTCAAATATTTATGTTTTTTGCGATGAGCTTCACTCAACGCTTTTAAATTTCGCTCCTTCGGAGCTTTTGTTATTTTTTAATTTTAACCACATAGATTCATAGCATTACTAACTGATAAGATATACATAGCTTCGTATAGAATTTCTCGCCTTAGGCGAGATACAACTATGAACTTTCTATTTTGAGCTATCTAAAAAACTATGCACCTATGTGGTTAAATTTCTCTCTCTTTTTTCTAACTCACCCCAAAGTTATCTTACGACAATTTTTCTGTATGTTTATTTTCTAGCAAGATAATATTTCTGCTAAAGAAAGTAAATCGGTATTAATTTTTTGATGGTGTTTGATGGCTTTTTCAAAAGGAGTGTAGGCAATTTTATTGTTTACAACTCCTATCATAAGGTTTGTTTTACCATCCAACAAAGCATTTACAGCAGCATTCCCCATTTGGCTAGCAAGAACTCTGTCCATAGCCGATGGACTACCACCACGTTGAACATGACCTAAAATAGTTACACGAGCATCAAATTCAGGGTGATGTTCTTTAACATGTTTGGCTACTTCATTAGCTCCTCCGGTTTCATCACCTTCGGCAACAATCACTATCATGCTCGATTTTCTACCATGTCTGTCGCTATCTAATTTTTTAAACAATTCATTAATATAGGAGGGAGTTTCAGGGACTAAAATTGCTTCAGCACCAACACCAATTCCACTTCGTAAAGCAATAAATCCTGCGTCTCTACCCATTACTTCAATAATAAATAAGCGATCGTGAGAATTGGCAGTATCTCTAATTTTATCAACCGCTTCAATTACAGTGTTTAATGCTGTATCGTAACCAATGGTGTAATCCGTTCCAAACAAATCATTATCTATGGTTCCCGGAATACCCACAAATGGAATGTTAAACTCACTATTAAAAATTGCGGCACCTGTAAAAGTGCCATCACCACCAATAGCTACAATGCCGTCTAAATTGTGTTTTTGAATGTTTTCAAAAGCTTTTTTTCTCCATTCATACTCGTGGAATTCCTTACATCTAGCACTTTTTAGAATCGTTCCTCCTCTCTGAATAATGTTTTTAACATCTCTTGCACCAAAAGGTTCAATATTTCCTTCAATCAATCCTTTGTAGCCTTCATAAATTCCATAAGCCTGAATGTTGTGATAAGCACAAGTTCTTACTACAGCCCTAACCGCAGCATTCATTCCTGGAGCATCTCCGCCTGATGTAAAAACACCTATTTTTTGCATGGTTTATTTTTTTAGTTTAGCCCCCTCTAACTCCCCCAATAGGGGAGGATTTCCAACGCACAAAACCCTATTTATTTAGTTATTTATTTATTTATTTATTTATTTATTTATTTATTACGTTTTTATTACTATTGTTTCATTAATTCTTGTAAACGCTGATGACGTTCTACAGAAAAATCGCTGTCGTTTTTAATAATGTAATTTATGACTTCTAAAGTACTATTTCTTAAAGAAATATTGGAAGGTGTTAATAAGAATTTTTGAAATAGTAATTCTTCCAGTAATTTGAATTGGATTAAATCAAAGTGATGCTTGGAAATCAATGTAGGAATTAAGTTGTTTTTAGGCGTTTTTAATAAGTCTTGTAAATTTATTTTTAGGAAATCAGTAGCAAATTCGTTAAGTAATTCTTCGGCTTTTTCGGGTTCGTTGTTTTGTTTGAAAAAGAGGATTTTGGCTAACATTTTAGCCATCTCATCAAAATATCGTTGAATGTAATCCTTTCTAATCATTAACAGCATTTTCTGTTTTATGCGTCTTTTTTGTCCCTTGGTACATTTCATATTGAACAAATTTACATTCCAAACTTCCGTTAAAAAGTTTTAATTTTTTAGAAGGTCTTAGTCCTACATTTTTTAATGCTTCCATATTAGAGCTTATTATCCATGCTGACCAACCACTAAATTTTTGTTTTAGCGTATCTCCAAAATCGGTGTAAAGCGCTTCAATTTCGTCACCAATTCTCTCTCCATAAGGTGGGTTAGAAATAATAATTCCGGGTTCGGTACTTGGCGTATAATCCTGAAAATCTGAAATCTTTAAGCTTACTTTATCTAATAAATCTATACTTTTAAGGTTAGCTCTGCACATGCCCAACACTCTTCCAGAATTGTCCACACCAATAATTCTAGTGTTGGTAAATTTTCTATTGGCAATAGCTTCTTCCTTTAATTTATTAAAAAGTTGGTTATCAAAATCTTTCCAATTAAAGAATCCAAATTCTTCTCTTTTAAGGTTGGGAGCAATGTTAAAAGCTATCATGGCAGCTTCTATAAGAATAGTTCCTGAACCACAAAACAAATCGAGTAGAGGCGTTTTTTTATCCCATCCACTCAATAAAATCATGCCTGCCGCTAAATCTTCCTTAATGGGTGCTTCGCTACGACTTTCTCTATAACCTCTTTTAAAAAGAGCATCACCGGAGCTATCTAAACTTACTACACAAACATTTTTTTGATTGATATACAGATTGATTTTAATGTTAGGGTTAAATTTTTCAACATTTGGTCTTCGGTTAAATTTTTCTCTAAATCTATCAGCAATAGCATCTTTAGCTTTTAATGCAGGGAATTGCGAGTGATTAAATATAGTAGAAGAAACCACCGCATCAATAAAAAATGTTTGATCTACATCAAAAATATTTTCCCACTCCATTTTTTTGATTTGGTTATACAAATCATCACTATCTCTAATAGGAAATTGATGTATGGGAACTAATAATTTATTTACTGTTCTTAGCCACATATTGGCATTATACAATAAGGCTTTATCCCCTTTAAAGGAAACACTTCTTATGCCTTTTTCAATTTGTTGAGCTCCTAATTGAGCCAATTCTTCAGCAGCAACATCTTCTAAACCGAAAGAAGTTTTAGCCACCATGGTAAACGTTTTTTCTAACATGTTACAAAGATAGATTTTTTATGTGGACTAATAAATGATGTTTAAATGTCGCTTTCATAAGTTGTAAGATATAGATTTCATCCCAAACGAGCTAATATAGTTGAGGCTTTTTTTTCAAAAATAAACATAAAAAAAAGACTGTCAAAGTTGACAGCCTTTTTGATGTTAATGAAATGTTGTATTACATATGAATCACTTCATCGTAAGCAGCAGCAGCAGCTTCCATAACAGCTTCACTCATGGTAGGGTGAGGATGAACGGTTTTGATTAATTCGTGTCCTGTAGTTTCTAATTTTCTTACAGCTACTAACTCAGCAATCATTTCAGTTACATTGTAACCAATCATGTGTCCACCTAATAATTCACCATATTTAGCATCAAAAATAAGTTTTACAAAACCATCTTTATGTCCAGCAGCACTTGCTTTACCAGAAGCTGAGAATGGAAATTTACCTACTTTAACTTCGTATCCTGCTTCTTTAGCAGCTTTTTCTGTCATACCAACAGAAGCAACTTCTGGTGAGCAATAAGTACATCCTGGAATATTGCCATAATCTAATGGTTCAACATGCATTCCTTTAATTTTTTCTACACAAATAATTCCTTCAGCAGAAGCTACGTGAGCTAAAGCTGGTCCAGGAACAACATCGCCAATAGCAAAATAGCCAGGAATATTAGTTTGGTAGTAGTCGTTCACAATAATTTTATCTTTATCGGTAACAATACCTACTTCTTCTAAACCAATATTTTCGATGTTAGTTTTAATTCCAACAGCAGAAAGTACGATATCACAATCAATAATTTCTTCGCCTTTTTTAGTTTTTACAGTTACTTTACATCCAGTTCCTTTAGTGTCAACACTTTCTACAGAAGAATTGGTCATTACTTTTAATCCAGCTTTTTTGAATGAACGTTCTAATTGTTTAGAAACATCTTCATCCTCTAATGGAACAATGTTAGGTAAGAATTCAACGATAGTTACATCAACACCCATAGCATTGTAAAAATAAGCAAACTCAGAGCCGATAGCTCCAGAACCAACAACTACCATTTTTTTAGGTAATTTAGGTAAAGACATGGCTTCTCTGTATCCTATAATTTTTTTTCCATCTTGAGGTAAGTTTGGCAATTCTCTTGAACGAGCTCCAGTAGCAATAATAATGTTGGTTGCAGCGTACTCACTAACTTTTTTGTCGTCACCTGTAACATCTACTTTTTTACCAGGCTTAAGCTTAGCAGTTCCTTTAATAACGTCAATTTTATTTTTTTTCATTAAGAACTGAATACCATTACTCATTCCGTTGGCAACCTCACGACTTCTTTTAATAATAGCGGGAAAATCAGCATCAGCACCTTTAATGTTGATACCAAAATCTGAAGCGTGGTTGATGTATTCAAAAACGCTAGCACTTTTAAGAAGAGCTTTAGTAGGAATACAACCCCAGTTCAAACAAATTCCTCCTAATTCTGCTTTTTCAATAATGGCAGTTTTCATTCCCAATTGAGAGGCTCTGATAGCAGCAACATAGCCACCTGGACCACTTCCTACTACAATTAAATCGTAACTCATATTTTTATTTTTTTAGTTTAACTTATATAGACTGCGAATTTAGGAAAAAGTTGATTGAAACTAAAAATAATAAACTAATTTATAAATGCTAATTTAAGTTTTGAGCTTATTGAGGAGTTGTAGTGTCTTTCTTTGGAAGAGTTAAGGGGTAATTATACTTTTCCCATTCTGTTATTCCTCCATTCAAATTATATACTTTATTAAAGCCGTTTTTTTTCAGTAGTTTGGCGGCTTTACTACTTCTTCCTCCAGCTTTACAATAAACATAAATAGATTTGTCTTTTTGTAATAAGTTAATTTTCACTTCAAAATCTTCATCATAAATATTGATGGTATTAGCATTGGGGATATGTCCACTAGCTACTTCTTCAGGTGTTCTAACATCTAAAATAATTCCATCTTCTTTTTCTATTATTTCTTTAAAGGTAGGAGCATCTACATTTTTTATAAATATTTCAACTTGTTGAACAGTTTGCTCAATAGGAGTTTGTTGTTTTGAAGTATCTGTCTGACTGTTGCCGCAGCTAGTAATAAATACTGTTGAAATAATAATTAAGCTTAGTTGTTTCATATAGTTATTTTTATTGAAGTTGTTTAAAGTCCCCTCTATAAATTAAAAAATGTTTCTTTTTTTGCACTACATTGTTATTTCCTCCAACCATAGCTATGGCTATGCTTGTCAAAAATGCCTCGTATTACAAAAAAATAATTCATTTTCATGGTTATATTTGGACTTTAAACAACTTCATTGTATTAATTCGATTGTATGTAACTCCCAAATAATCATTCTTTTTGTGAATTTTTTTTATCATGGTCGTTTCATATATTTTTATGGTTTAAAATTATTTTACGAAATTAAAAAATATCGTTTGTATTCTTTTAAAAAGTTTAAGATGAATTGGTAAATTATCTTAATAAAGTTAGTGTACCTTTAAATGTTTCTGTTTTATCTGTTGTTATTTTAATGATGTAAAAATAAGTGCCTTCAGGGCAAATGTCTCCAGAATTTGTTCTTCCATCCCAAGTTGCTTTAATATCAGAGGTTTCAAATATTAACATTCCCCAACGGTTATATATCTGCATATCTAAATTGGTAACTCCTGTACTTTCAATAAAGAAAACATCGTTATTTCCATCATTATTTGGGCTAAACACATTAGGAATAGTAAAGGATACAGGAACTTCTAAACAAGAATCTACAACAATATAATTATTCATGGTAATAGTATCAAAACCAAAAGCATTACTTACAATAAGTGTTACATCAAAAGTTCCTGTAGAGTCGTAACAAATTCCTTGTGGATGTTGTAGGGTAGAAGTAGCAGGAGAAACTCCTTCAAAAGACCATAACCATGAAGTTGGAGTATTAGTACTTAAATCGGTAAAATCTACACAATCATTTATACAAATGGCTGTATTATTTGCACTTAAGTTTGCAGTAGGAACGCCACAACTAACAACAGTAACAATTATGTTATCTGTATTTTGGCAACCATTAGCATCTGTTCCTGTAACAGCATAAGTCGTAGTAGTTGTAGGGTTAACGGTATGCAACTGTCCAGCACCTAAGCCATTATCCCAAGAATAAGTACTAGCCCCCGAAGCAGATATAGTTGCTGAACTTCCATTACAAATAGTAGTATCGTTACTCGCTACAATTGTAGGAAGAGGGTTGACAGTAATAATTACGTTATCAGTATTCTGGCAACCATTAACATCTATACCTGTAACCACATAAGTGGTAGTAGTTGTTGGGCTAACGGTATATGATTGTCCAGCACCTAAACCATTATTCCAAGAATAAGAACTAGCACCCAAAGCAGAAATAGTTGCAGAACTTCCATTACAAATAGCAGTGTCATTACTAGCAACAACTGTAGGTAATGGATTAACCGTAATAAAGTTACTTATGAAAATAGAGTCAGAACCACTTGAATTAGTGGCTACAAGAGCCACATCAAAAGTTCCTGCTGATGGGTAGCAAATATTGGTAGGATTTTGTTGTGATGAAGTAGGAGTAGAGGAGCCAAAAAAGTACCACGACCAACCAGAAGGTATGCTTGAGCTTAAATCAGTAAAATTAATGCATTCATTTATACAAATAGTAGAATCTGAAGCACTAAAACTAGCTGTAGGAGGTGTTCCACAATTGGTAACCGTAACAATTACGTTATCTGTATTCTGACAGCCATTAACATCTGTTCCTGTAACAACATAAGTGGTAGTTATTGTTGGGTTAACCGTATGCAATTGTCCAGCACCTAAGCCATTATCCCAAGTATAAGAAGTAGCTCCCGAAGCAGAAATAATTGCGGAACTACCATTACAAATGGTAGTATCATTACTAGTTACAACTATAGGAAGTGGATTTACAGTAATAATTACATTATCAGTATTCTGACATCCATTAGCATCCGTACCTGTAACAGTATAAGTGGTAGTTGATGTTGGGGTAACTGTGTGCGATTGCCCAGCACCTATACCATTATCCCAAGCGTAAGTACTAGCCCCCGAAGCAGTAATAGTTGCAGAACTGCCATTACAAATAGTAGTATCGTTACTCGCTATAACAGTAGGTAATGGATTAACAGTAATAAAGTTACTCATAAAGATAGAGTCAGTACCATTAGTGTTGCTTACAACAAGAGCCACATCAAAAGTTCCGGTAGTTGGATAACAAATATTAGTAGGGTTTTGTTGTGATGAAGTGGGAGTAGAAGAACCAAAAAAGTACCACGACCAATTGGTTGGTGTTCCTGTGCTTAAGTCAGTAAAGCTAATACAATCGTTAATACAAATAGTAGAATCAGAAGCACTTAGTGCTGCAACAGGGAAATTACAAGGAACAACATAAGCTGTTACTGGAACTAAGTAAGGAGCTGGACAAACTCTAACCCAATAGGTTGTGTTTACTGTTAATGCAGGAGTTGTAAAACTTGCACCTGAGTTAACTAAATTACCGTTAAATTCAGCATCAAACCATTCTATGGTTGTTCCGCTTGGAGGTGTTCCAGTTAGTGATGCGGTTAATGTGGCAGTTGAATTACTACAAGTTGAGTCATCATTTACAAGAATATCAAAACTATTAATGATTTCGTTTGGCAAGCCAACTCCACCCATGGTAGCACCATTAGGAGGAAATTGAGAAACATATGGAGAGTTGGTAATACCATTCATTCCTCCATTAGCAAATCTATTGGGTGTTCCTGCTGAAATAGCAATATAGCCACCTCCACCGCCACCGCCAGGCCCTTGTCCCTCATCTATAGATGCAAAAGTACCAGCAACTAAGACTTGATTACCACCATTACCACCATTTGCAGCAATACTATCAGTAATACTTACATTTCCGGTAGTTTTTAAAATGATAGCACCACCGCCTCCAGCACCTCCAGGAGCATCACCTCCGGCTAGTTGTCCAAATCCAGCACTTCCAGGGTTAATATCTACACCATTAGCTCCGTGAGCGATAATTTTTCCAGCACCAGTAATATCATCATAAGTAGATAAGAAAATAATCCCCCCTCCATTGCCTCCATTTGTTGCAAAAGCATTATCGCCATCACCGGCACCTCCTCCGCCTCCCATAAATATTTTTCCAGTAGAGTAATCTAAAGGTCTTCCACCAAGACCACCTACAATCCCTCTATTATCACCTCCCCAAAGAGAATTATTTGGAGGTGTAGTTAATTCATTTCTGTTGTTTTTTAATATGGAATAACCTCCACGACCACCACCAGAAGATATGGTTGAAGATGATAATATTGGTTCTAAATTCCATGCTGTAACAAAATTAACATTACTAATATCGGGGTTACCAACTCCATTGTTCCAAGTATTTAAATTACCAGCATTTGCACCACCACCACCACCAGCATTGTGGGCATTACCACCACCACCAGCATTAGCTGCTGCACCTCTACAATATCCAGCACCACCAGCATTAAAAGTAGCATAAATACTTTGGTCGCCAGCAATTCCCTCTCCTTTTTCAGCTCCTTCAGCTTGGTTGGAATCTGCATATCTTAGCCCTCCAAATACCGTTGTAAAAGATGTAGTTAAAGCTATTCCACCTCTAAAACCTAATCCGGTAACATCAATTTTACCACCTGAATTTATTGTTGTTTGACCTAATACTTCTATTGCTAACACACCCCCACTTGTTGCATTCCAGGTAGTTGTGGTTAAAACACCTCCATTATTAATAGTAAGCGATGTGTATCTTGGTACTCTTATTATAAGTACTCTTCCGCTTGCGGTATAATTTAAAGAGAGCGGACAATCTAAATTGATGGTTGTTGCATTTGGAACACTTGCAACTTGAACTAATTCATAATTTCCTGTGTTGTTATAATTGGTAATTCTTCCCCATGAAGGGAAAAATTTTGATGAGTTAGCATTAGGACTAGCAACAGTATCTTCAATAGAAACACCTTGAACTTGATAAATCATTATTAAATCACCTTGAGCAAGCGGGTTACTGAAGTTCGTTGATAAGGAACTATTGTTAACAGCAATACTTGTAGCTCCAGCATTAGCATCAGCACTAAGCATCGTGTATGCATTAACTACTTCTGTTGTGGTTATAACCTTTGCTCCATCTTTTCCTCTTTGAGCAAAAGAAATAATGGTTACTAAGAATAATATAATGAATAGCGTTAGGTGTTTTATTTGCATAATGTTTTTTGAATTAATACAACAATAAAGACTACTTTACTTCTTTAAAAGTTGCTTAAAAAATATAAAAGCATCAAATATAAGAGGATAGATTAAATCTATAAATCTAATCTAAGTTTTTTATTGTGTTCCTAACTTTGCTAATAATTGATAATGGCTTTTTAATGCACCAAAAAAAGATGGGTTAGAATAATAAGGTAATTGAAATTCTTGGGCAGTTTCTCTAACTATTTTTGAGATTTTTCTGTAATGTACATGACAAATGTTTGGGAATAAATGATGTTCTATTTGAAAGTTTAATCCACCAACAAACCACGATAAAATTCTATTGTTTTCAGCGAAGTTAGCAGTAGTGTATAATTGATGTACAGCCCAATTGTTTTCAATGTTTCCGTTTTCATCGGGGAGAGGAAAAGAGGTTTCGTTTACTACGTGTGCTGCTTGGAAAATGGTGGATAATATTAATCCGCAAACATAATGCATTACAAAGTAAAAAATTAAAGTTAACCACCATTGTTGGTTAGCAAAAATTAAAGGAATGACTAATATTTGTAAGAAATAAAGTGCTTTTACAATAACTAGGTTAAAATAGGCTTTTTTGTATGTTATACCTTGTGTTTTTAACAAATCCATTTTGTGGTATCTTCTCAGTTGAATGAAATCTTTTTTTAAGGACCAAGAAACCGTTAATAAACCATATAAAAACCAAGCGTAGTATTTCTGAAAGCGATGGGCTTTATATTTTTTTTGGTGTACTGAAAATCGCATTAAACCACCAGAGTCCAAATCTTCATCATGATCATGAATATTGGTGAAAGAATGATGTAACACATTATGTTGAATTCTCCAATTGATGTAGCTTCCGCCAACTAAATTGATTAAATATCCAAGTGATTTGTTGGTTTTTTTGTTTTTTGAATAAACATCATGGTTAGCATCATGCATGATAGACAAGCCTATTCCTGCCATTCCTGTACCCATAATTATCCAAAGTAGTAATACTACTATGTTGTTTTCGAAAACATTAAAAACAACTAAAAAGTAAGGTACTAAATAAAGCAACAACATAAAAATGGTTTTAATAACCATGTTGCTATTTCCAAATCGTGAAATGTTATTGGACTTGAAATAGAAATTTACTCTCTTTCTTAGTTCTTTAATAAATTCCGATTGGTTGTTTGGGTTGAATTTTACTCCTTCGGTATGCATGTAATATTGTAAAAATTGAAGTGCAAAAATACGAAATCTTTAATCAAATTATCAATCTTCAGATTCATCCATGGTATGATATACATTTTGAACGTCATCATCTTCTTCAATTTTCTCAAGTAATTTTTCTATATCTGCCTTTTGTTCAGCGGTTAATTTTTTTGTAACCTGAGGAATTCTTTCAAAACCTGAAGATAAAATTTCTATATTTTTTTCTTCAAAATATTTTTGGATAGAGCCAAAACTTTCAAAAGGAGCATATATAATTATGCCATCTTCGTCTTCAAAAACTTCTTCAGCTCCATAATCTATTAATTCTAGTTCTAATTCTTCCACATCAAGCCCCGATTTTTCTACTCTAAAGTTGCAAGTATGGTCGAACATAAAAATTACAGAACCAGAAACACCAAGGCTTCCATCGCATTTATTAAAATAACTTCTAATGTTGGCAACAGTTCTGTTATTATTGTCTGTAGCTGTTTCTACCAATACAGCAATTCCGTGTGGACCATAACCTTCTAAAATAACTTCTTTATAATCAGAAACGTCTTTTGAAGTAGCTTTTTTAATAGCTCTTTCAACGTTTTCTTTAGGCATGTTAGCTGCTTTAGCATTTTGGATAACAGCTCTTAATCGGGAATTAGATTCTGGGTCGGGACCACCATCTTTAATAGCTATTACAATGTCTTTACCAATTCTAGAAAAAGTACGGGCCATTTGTCCCCATCTTTTAAACTTTCTTGCTTTTCTAAATTCAAAAGCTCTTCCCATGATTAAAAAAATTAAATGTTGTTTTAGAAATATTGATAATTAAGTATTATTTAGTTTCAAATAATCCGTGTAATTCAGCATCTATAGAATTGATGATTTTTCCTAAATCTTCGGCTTTTTCAGAAAAATTATTGTTATCAACATCTATAATTAAAAGTTTGCCTTGGTCGTAAGTAGAAACCCATGCTTCATATCTTTCATTCAAGCGTTTAAGATAATCTAATCTAATGCTTTCTTCGTAATCTCTTCCTCTTTTTTGTATTTGATTAACTAAAGTTGGCACAGATGCTCTAAGGTAAATTAATAAATCTGGAGGGGTGATAAAACTTTCTTGTAGCTTAAAGAGAGAAAAGTAAGTTTCAAAATCTCTGGTGGTCATTAACCCCATAGAGTGTAGGTTGGGAGCGAAAATGTAGGCATCTTCATAAGTTGTTCTATCTTGAATAACTGTTTTTTTACCTTTTCTAATTTCTTGAATTTTGCTGATACGACTAGTCATGTAATATACCTGTAGGTTGAAAGACCAACGTTGCATATCGTTATAAAAATCGTTCAAATAAGGGTTGTCATCCACATCTTCAAAATGTGGTTCCCATTTATAATGTTTTGCTAATTGAGTTGTTAAAGTAGTTTTACCGGAACCTATGTTCCCTGCTATTGATATTAACATAAAATTTAGTTTCTGTTATTGCGGTTAAAAGTACAAAAATAGAAGTTTTTATAAGCTATTTATATTCTTTATTTGATTTTATCAATAAGAAGTTCATTTTTTTTGGTTTGAAGGTAAATGTATTTCCCTTCCAATCTAACAGATTTTATAGGCTCTTGGGTAGTTAGTTCATATTGCTGAATCTCTAAAGTAAAAAAATCATAAGACATAACTGAATTATTTTCTGATATGTAAATGATAAATTTCTCTTTTACCTGAAAAGTGCTTAAGCCATAAATAGGAATGGTTTTTATATAAGTTCCGAAATTATCGAATACTAGAATACCATTTTTAGGGTCGTTTAGGTAAACTTGGTTATTGTGTTCTACTAAAAAGTTAGGTTGGATGTTTTTATTCAATAAGTTACTCAAATTAGCAGACGTGTTGGAAGTGGTTAAGTCTTGATTTTTTCGGGTAAGTTCAAATTTTAGTGGATTGTAATACCACATTCCGTTGTTGTATGACCGACAAACTAAAGAGGTTTCTTCTAAATTGAGCTGCGTTAAATCTATAATGGCTGAAGTAGGAGATAGGGTATTATCTAGAATTAATATTTTGGTAAAATCTCTGAAATAAACGATAATTTTCATGGGACTACTTGCATCTACACTAGAAATTTTACCTAATAAATTGTTGCTATAAGTATATTGAAGTTCGCCTTTTATATTGAATTTTTTAATTTCAACATCATTAATATCGTAGTAATTTCCAAATTGATCGGTGGTAAAAGTGGTACCTTTTAGCGGTAATTTTTTAGGTTGACTAAACAATACAAGTGTTGAAAATGCCAGAACGATTAGTATTGTTAGTTGTTTTTGCATAATTATTTTATGTAGAAATAAGTTGGTTTATGAAGCTCTAAAATTATACCATTTTTTGGAATATTAAAACGAATGAATTTAGAAGCTTATTATCATGCAAATTTTATTAAATTAAGTTTTGTTAACTCACCCCTCTGCACCACCTCTCTTTAATGAGAGGGGGAATAGTTATCGTAAGATAACTTTTGGGTTAGTTAAACCAAATTGAAAGTAAAATTTCATTTTTTTTCATTTAATTTAAACTTCAACTTGCAATTTTTAATAAACTCATTTAAATTAACTGATAATATTATTGTCTTATTGGCAATAGCTGCAACATTTCTTCAACAAAGTTTCTGTTGTTTGATAAGCGAGGTATTTTATGTTGTCCGCCTAGTTTGTTATTAGATTTTAACCACTGGTAAAAAGTTCCTTTAGCAATAGGAATAAGCTCAGGTGGAGATAAAATCATGTCTTTATGTCGTTTGGCTTCATAATCAGAATTGAGGTTTTTAAGTTCTTCATCTAAAATTGCAGCAAATTGGGTTAAACTATCAGGAGTTTTTTCAAACTCTATTAACCATTGGTGTTTCCCCGATTTTTTAGATTCAAAATATACAGGAGCAGCGGTAAATTCATTTATTATAGCTTCAGTTTTTT
Source organism: Vicingaceae bacterium (assembly GCA_032251145.1). Lineage (GTDB taxonomy): Bacteria > Bacteroidota > Bacteroidia > Flavobacteriales_E > Vicingaceae > BRH-c54. The sequence goes on from JAVVER010000005.1 coordinate 16,725, forward strand.
CGCAAGCAACAGCAATAGCTTTTTCGGCATTATGTATCATTAATTCTTCGCCAAAAGCATTTATAAAATGTTTGGTTCTTCCTGCTACTTTAATTCTAAAAGGAGCAATAGATGTAAACTGAATAGTATCGCCTAATCTATATCTCCACAAACCAGCATTGGTGCTGATAACCATTTCGTAAATTTTATTTAGCTCAACTTCTTCTAATGGATACGTTTTGGGATTACTTTCATCACTATGCTCAACAGGAATAAACTCGTAAAAAATGCCATAATCTAACATCAGCAGCATTTCTTTAACCTTAGCTTGGTCTTGAATACCAAAATAACCTTCCGAAGCATTATAATTTTCGTAATAATTCATGTTTTTTGAAGGAATAATTTTTTCGAATTGTGCTTGGTAAGGAGAAAAATTTATTCCGCCATGCATATATAGTTCTAAATTGGGCCAAATGTCTAATAAATTATCTGTTTTGTTGAGTTCCAGTATTCTTTTTAATAGAATTAAGGTCCAAGAAGGAACACCAGAAATATTGGAAACATCTTCTTTAGAGGTGCTGATTGCCATTTTTTCAATTTTTTCTTCCCATTCTTCCATTAATGCAATTGCCAATTCGGGAACTCTTCTAATTTCTACCCAAAACGGGAAGTTTTTCATGATGATGGCAGATAAATCTCCAAAATAAGAATCGCCATTAAATTGATTGAGTTTACTGCTTCCACCAACTACTAGGGTTTTACCTAATATTAATTTAGAATTTGGATGGTTGTGATGATAAATAGCCAATAAATCTTTGCCGCCTTTATAATGACAGTTCTCTAAAGACTCTTTACTAACAGGAATAAATTTGCTTTTGCCAGTTGCTGTACCAGATGATTTTGCAAACCATTTAATTTCGGAATGCCACAAAATATTTTGCTCGCCTAGTTTAATTCTTTCAACATAAGGTTCAATATCTTCATAAGATTGGAGGGGAACTTTATTTATAAAATCTTGGTAATTTTTAATGTTTTGATAATCGTATTGTTTGCCCCATTTGGTATTTTTCGCATCTATTAGTAATCTGTAAAGTAATTCGTGCTGAACATTAATGGGATATTTCATAAACAACTCCATTTGATGGATGCGTTTTTTTATAAACCATGAAAAAACAGAGTTGATTATTTCCATAACATTTGTTGTTCAAAATCAATGTTATAAAAGTAGAAATTTTTTTTAAGAAAAGTAGAAAGACTTATAATAAAGTATTATAAAGCTTATTTTTAAATACTCATAATGAAGGCTAAACAACCGTTTTTTTACTCAAATAATAAATATTGATAATGATGATGGCTACATTGGTAATAATAATGGGCCACGAAAAATCTAGTAAAAAGCCATAAGCAACAAACAGGGTACAACCAAGTGTGTTAATAATTCTAAGACTTCTCATTTTTTTCATTAAGAAAGAGAAAAGCACTAAAAAAGAAGCCAAATAACCAATAAATTCGGTTGCATTCATACCTAAATTTTCCATAATTTATGAGAGTTTAAAATGTGTTGTTGCCATATTGCAAATTTCATCTCCAATTGATAAGCAAGCTGTTGCTGCTGGAGAAGGAGCGTTTAAAACATGTATGCTTTTATTTTTATATTCAATTCTAAAATCATCTCTGGTATCACCATCCTGACTTAATAACATGGCTCTAACACCTGCTCTTCCTGGTTTTATATCGTCCATGGTAAGCGATGGAATCATACGTTGTAAGGTTTTTAAAAATAACTTTTTAGAAAAAGCTCTTCGGTATTCATCCAAGGCAAACATGGGGTTTTTAAATAATAATCTCCACGTTCCACTATATGTTAGGGCATCCCAAGTATCTCTTAAACTAAAATCCGTTTTTCCATAGCCTTCACGTTTAAAAGTCATTACAGCATTAGGACCACATTCAATTTCTCCGTTTACCATTCTGGTAAAATGCACACCCAAAAACGGAAATTTAGGATTAGGAATAGGGTAGATTAAGTTCTTAACTTTGTGTTTGGCTTGTTCGGTAAGTTCGTAATAATCGCCTCTAAAACCAACTACTTTTTCTTTTAAGTCAACACCGTCTTTTTTAGCCAGTCTATCGGCTTGTAAGCCACCACAAAATATCATGTACTTGGTTATGTAGCTATTTTTTGAAGTAATTACTTTAGTAGTTGCTGCATCATTTTTATCATAAGAAAGCACTTCTTCGCCCAATACAATTTTACTTTCGGGTTGAATTTCAGTAACTAATTCAGCCATTTTTTCGGTAGCAGCTCTAAAATCTATAATTCCAGTACAAGGCACCCAAATTCCTGCAATTCCCTCAACATGAGGTTCAATTTCTTTTAATCGTTTGGCATCAATTTTTTCTATTCCTTCAGTGTTATTTGCCAATCCATTTTCAAAAATTTTGTCCATATAATCCAACTCACTTTCATCAACAGCAACCACCACTTTTCCGCAAACATCATGGCTGATATTATATTTTTGAGCAAAAGCTACTAATTGTTTTCTTCCATCAACGCAAGTTTTTGCTTTAGCAGAGCCAGGTTTGTAATACAATCCAGAATGGATTACACCTGAATTATTTCCCGTTTGATGATCAGCTAATTTAGCTTCTTTTTCTATTAGTAAAACTTTAAGTGAAGGATATTTTAATTGAATTTTATAAGCAGTTGCAGCTCCAACAATTCCTCCACCTACAATGGTAATGTCGTATATTTCTTGAGTTGGCATGGTTTAGAAATTCATATTAATTGTGAGTGCGAAAGTATCAACATTTTTTTGCTTGGAGCATTATTTTTGGCATTATTTAAATTAGCCTTTACAAGAAATAAGGTTCTTAACATAGTGTTAATAAATTGTCCTATTATTTTTTGAGTTTTGTCTGAATTTCAACTGATTGTTTTTCTAATTTCGTTTTTATAAATAAAAACTATGGAACAAACTCAAAATATGGTGGACAATAAAGTATCTGTAATGGCTGAAAACCTTGTTGGTTCAGAGATTATTAAATTAGCCGGAGAAGTAAAAGCAAAAATTGCTCAAGGTGAAAAGATTTATAACCTTACTATTGGAGATTTTAATCCTTCGCTTTTTCCTATCCCTACAGCTTTAAAAAATGAAATTGTTGAAGCCTATGTAAATAATGAGACGAATTATCCTGCTGCTAATGGAGTGGAAGAGTTGAGAGTTCAAGTAGCAGATTTTTTAAAAACTAGGCAAGGCTTAGATTATTCTCCAAACAGTATTTTAATTTCTGGAGGGGCAAGACCACTAATTTATGCTTTATACCAAACCGTTATAGATAAAAATGATACAGTATTGTTTCCTGTTCCATCATGGAATAATAACCATTACTCGCACCTTTCGGGAGCTAAACAACAAATTATTGAAACCAAACCTGAAAATGATTTTATGCCCACCGCTGCTGAGTTAAAACCATATATAAAAGAAGCTACAATGCTTGCGTTGTGTTCTCCTTTAAATCCAACAGGAACTACTTTTACAAAAGAAGGCTTGGTAGAAATTTGCCAATTAGTGTTGGAAGAAAACCAAAGAAGAGGAGCTGACGAAAAACCATTGTACTTACTTTTTGATCAAATTTATTGGGTATTAACGTATGGAGAAACTCAACATTTTGATCCAGTTTCTTTATTTCCAGAAATGAGAGATTACACCATTTACATTGATGGGATTTCAAAAGCTTTTGCAGCAACAGGCGTTAGAGTTGGTTGGGCTTTCGGTCCACAAAAAGTGATGGATAAAATGAGAGCGATTTTAAGTCATGTTGGAGCATGGTCGCCAAAAGCAGAGCAAGTAGCTACAGCTAATTTCTTAGCTAATAAAGCTGAAGTAGATGAATATCTCCATGTTTTTAAGAAAAACATCCACAAAAGGTTAGATGCTTTTTATATAGGAATGACAAAATTAAAAGCTAAAGGCTACCATGTTGATGCAATTCCGCCACAGGCTGCAATTTATTTAACCGTTAAGTTTGATTTGGTTGGTAAAACTACTTCAAATGGTGATGTTTTGGAAAATATTGCAGATGTTACAGCTTATTTATTAAATAAAGCCCATATTGCTATTGTGCCTTTTTATGCTTTCGGAACATCAACATCATCACCATGGTATAGACTTTCTGTTGGAACTGCAGATTATGATGAGATTGATGCTATGTTTGATTTAATTGAAGAAGCATTGGCGGAACTTCATTAATATAAAATGAGAGAACTTTGATGCTTCTTATTTTTACACAGATTAAGGATTAAATTTCACTGATTAGCAAAGATTTAAAACATCAAAGATGTTTTTGGTGTTAATTTTTTGTGTAATTCGAGATAATTTGTGTTAAAACATTAAACATGTTGTTTTTAATGTTAAAAATCATCACTTTAGTTCATTTCTAAAATCAAAATAAACAATTTAAAAAATAAATTATTAACTTTGGTTACATGTTTAGAAAAGGAATATCAATTTTATTAGCCATTTTGGTAGTGTTTTTCACCATTATGTCGCTATTAGCAATTTGGGACATTATAGAAGTGGAACACATTATTAGAAAGAGTCTTAGCTCTTTGTTCCTTATTTTTATTTCAGCAACAGTAATGCTGTTTATTTTCTCTGTTTTATACAAAGGTGGAGATGATAAAAATGTTAATTAAAACAATAATCCTCAATAAATTTTTGATTTTTAAAATAAAATTGTAATTTCGTATCCCTTGTAACTTTATTAAATTATTTCCGTTAAGGAAGTTTGTAATTAAAAAAATATATCGCCTATAAGTAATATCTACTCTTTTTTATAAATACTTTTTTGAATCTTTTATTCATTTAAAAGTAAATTATTAACCAAAGAAAAGGAGAGATATTATGCAATTATCCAGCTTTACAGAAAAACAATTGGTTCAATCTTACCTAAAAGGTAACGAATCTTCTATTGAAGAATTAATCAAAAGGCATAAAAGTGCTGTATTTACATACATCATTTGCAAAGTTAGAAATGAAGCACTCGCAGAAGATATTTTTCAAGATACTTTTATTAAAGTAATTAATACCATTAAGCGTAAGAAATATAACGATGAAGGTAAATTTTTACCTTGGGTAATGCGTATTGCACATAATTTAATTGTTGATCACTACAGAAAAAGCAACAGAATGATCACCACTACAGGCGGTGAGAATTTTGATATTTTTGATATAATTCAGAATACAGATAAAAATGTAGAGCAACAAATGGAAAAGAAACAAACCTTAGAAGATGTTAAAGGGTTGATTAAGTATTTGCCAGACGACCAAAAAGAAGTGTTGATGATGCGTTTGTATTTTGATATGAGTTTTAAAGAGATTTCTGAATCTACCAATGTGAGTATTAATACTGCTTTAGGGAGAATGCGTTACGCTTTAATTAACTTAAGAAAAATGATAGAAGAGAATAATTTAAATATCTCTATTCATTAATTGGTTATTGTTGGCTAGTAGATTGAAATATTTTGAATTAGCGTGTTTTTCTAAAATAGCCAGGTGTTCAATTTTATGACAATCTGTTCCAACAAGGTCAACCAAACCGGCATCTACCATTCTTTCTGCTATTTTTTTAGTTTCCGGAGAGTAATGCCCAGTTAACGATAGTAGGTTTAACTGAAGTAATATCCCTTTAGCTTTTAGCTCTTCATATTTTTCAAAGTCTTTGTACCAATAACTGTATCTTTCTGGATGAGCTAAAATAGGTTTGTACCCCTGAGTTTGAAATTTAAAAACGATCTCTTGAAAGTTCTGAGGCTCCTGCATAAAAGGCAGCTCAAACAAAACATGGTTGTTGCCAAAAGTAAGCAGTTGTTTATCGTCAATTATTTTTTCTAAACCATCATCTAAATTATATTCAGCAGCAGCTTCAATTTCAATAGAAATATTTAAACGAGTTAGTTCAACTCTTAATTTTTCCAATCCACCCAAAATAATTTCGGGAGTATTTTTATAATAATCGCACATGATGTGTGGCGTGGTGATAATTTTTTGATACCCCATGCTTTTAAAAGCTCTAATAATTTCAATAGATTGCTCTAAAGATTGAGAACCATCATCAATACCTGGAATTAAATGCGAGTGCATATCGGTTTTAAACACCGAAAAATCAATGGCTGTAAATTGTTCTTTATGGAATATTTTTTTGAAGAAATTCATTTAATCGACATAGGTTTCACGGAGTATGTTTTTTACTTGTGTTATTTCTTTATGACTAATCTCACCAAGTATTTTTACTATCCTTTTTCTATCTATAGTTCTAATTTGATCGAGCACAACTGTTCCTTTTTGGTTGTTGTGGTGAATTAAAACTCTGGTGGGATAGGATTTTAAATTACTTGTTAGTGGTGCAATAACAATGGTTTTAAGGTATTTATTTAATTCTTTTGGTGAAATAATTAAACAGGGGCGTGTTTTTTTTATTTCACTTCCTATAGTAGGGTCTAGATTAACTAACACAATTTGATATTGAACTAATTCCATTCCTCAAAATTTTCATCATCAAAAACATCATTAAACAGCAATTCATCATCACTATTTTTGTGCATTTTTTCAAATGCTTTCTCCCAACCTTTTCTTGGTGTCGATTTTGCTTTTAAGATAATGTAGCCTTTCTCTAAAATTAATTCAACAGTATCTTTAATATTGTATTTTTCGAGCAATGTTTTTGTTAAACGAATGCCTTTTGAATTTCCTATTGATATGACTGATAGTTCCATAAATAAAAGCTTGATTATGTAATTACAAAGTTATTACAAAATAATTTGTTAAACAAATTTTATAAATTATTTTTTTAAGGTATATTCATTATTCGAAAATAGTGAGTTTTTTTGAGAAAGGATAATATACGGGGCCATTCTTAGTCATTATTTCAATAACACCTTCTATTAAAGTATCTCCTGCATTCTTTGGTGTTAATTTATAATTACCTAAACCATTTTCTACTTCAACAGTATCAGTAATTAAATCACTTCTGAAATTGCCTTTAAAATATCCTCCAATAAATACTTTATAAGACATTAATGAGTCCTGAGCAGCATAAAAAATATTTAAATTAAGCTCCTCACCAACTCTTGCTATATTAGAAGGCTCAACAACAGTAATCACTTTATGATTATAAGGAGAAGTGCAGGGACCATCTATATCAACTAAATACCTATTTATCATTTCATATTTAATCATATAAAAAAGATTCTTTACCTGATTTGAATCTTTATTATTATTCAATTTCTTAAATAAAGCAAAATTTCTATCTACTCTTTCAAAATAGTCAAGACTATATGTAGCATCAAAGTTTGATTTCCACTTTGGTATTAAACTATCTAGTTTATCTGTAATATCGTTACCTTCTTTCAACTCCTTCTCAATATCGTTTAATAAAGTATAAGTTGTATCTATATTTTTAAAAGAACGTAAATCCATCATTGTAACAGCAATTCTTTGATGGAAATTACTTTCTATAAATTCATTATTTATAGCTATAATTTCATCGTTGTTATCACTTTGATTACAAGATATAAATAAGAAAAAAACAATACTAAATAGAAAATACTTCATAAATTATCAAATTCACACATTAATCCACCAACACATTATCCTTAAACCAATCTATGGTTATTTTTAAGCCTTCATCAATAGAAAAAGAAGGATGGTAATCGATTAGTTCTTGTGCCAATGAAATGTCTGCCAAAGAATCTTTTACATCTCCTAAACGAGCTTCACGGTAAATAGGGTCAACTTTATTACCAACAATGTTACGTATTTTAAAAAACAAATCGTTAATGGTTGTTCTGCCTCCAAAAGCAATGTTCATCACTTTTCCTTTCACTTCTTTTTCGGTAAAAAAGGCTTTTATGTTTGCATGTACCACATTTTCTACAAAAGTAAAATCTCTGCTTTGTTCTCCATTTCCATTAATAAAAGGAGATTCATTTTTTAAAACAGCATCCATAAACAGAGGGATAGCAGCGGCATAAGGCCCGTTTGGACTTTGGTTAGGACCAAAAACATTAAAATAACGTAGTCCCACCACATCTAAATTGTATGTTAATGCAAAAACATTGGCATATAATTCTTTGGTTCTTTTACTTACGGCATAAGGAGAAAGCTGTGTGCCTATTCTTTCTTCCACCTTGGGTAACTCTTTACTATCTCCATAAACAGAAGAAGAGCTTGCAAAAACAATACGTTTAACCTTGCTATCTTTTGCTGCAGTAAGAATGTTTAAAAAACCAGTAGCATTAGCTTCATGAGTTGCTAAAGGGTTTTCAATACTTCTTGGTACCGACCCTAAAGCAGCTTGGTGAGAGATGTAATCAATTCCTTGAACTACTTTTTGACAAGTCTCAAAGTTGGTAATATCTCCTTCAATAAATTCAAAATTGGGTAAACCAATAAATTGAGCTATATTTTTTTTGTAGCCGTTAGAAAGGTTGTCCAACACGACTACTTTGCCTGCGTTGTATTTTATTAAATACTCCACTAGGTTAGAACCAATAAATCCTGCACCACCTGTAACTAAAAAACTAAGTTTGGAAATGTCTATGTTATGAAAAGCGTTTTGATACATGTTTTCAGGTTAGCGTTTTTCGTACTGCTGTTCGTAATAATTTTGATAAGCACCTGAAGTTATATTGTTTAACCAATCTTCGTTGTTTAAATACCAATCTACAGTTTTCTCTATCCCTTCTTCAAACTGAAGTGAAGGTTTCCAGCCTAATTCGTTTTGTAATTTAGAAGCATCTATGGCATAACGCATATCATGTCCAGCCCTGTCTTTTACGTTAGTAATTAATTTTTCCGAAGTTCCTGCTTCACGATTTAGTTTTTTGTCCATTACCTTACAAATCACTTTAATCAAATCGATATTTTTCCATTCGTTATGCCCGCCAATGTTATACGTTTCTCCAATTTTTGCTTGATGAAAAATTACATCAATCGCTCTGGCATGATCTTCTACCCAAAGCCAATCTCTAATGTTTTCTCCTTTTCCGTAAACGGGTAGCGGTTTATTATTTTTAATATTGTGAATAAAAAGTGGTATTAATTTTTCGGGAAATTGATGAGAGCCATAATTGTTAGAACAATTAGAAATAACCATTGGCAATCCGTAAGTATGATAATAAGCTCTTACTAAGTGGTCGGAGCTTGCTTTTGAAGCAGAGTAAGGGCTACGAGGATCGTAAGAGGTGGTTTCCTCAAACATTCCTAATTCACCTAAACTTCCATAAACTTCATCAGTTGAAACGTGGTAGAAAAGGTTTGAGGTTTGAGGTTTGAGGTTGGAAGTTTGCCAAATACTACGAGCTGCATTCAGTAAATTAGCTGTTCCAACAATATTGGTCATAATAAAGTCCATCGGACTGGCAATAGAACGGTCAACATGCGATTCTGCTGCTAAATGAATTACAGCATCAAATTGATAGTTTTGAAATAATTGATGGATAAAATCAGCATCAACAATATCACCTTTAATGAATTTGTAATTAGGAGCATTTTCAATATCTGTAAGATTAGCTAAATTGCCTGCATAGGTTAATTTATCTAGGTTCACTATGTTGTAATCAGGATATTTATTTACAAATAATCTGACTAGATGTGAACCTATAAATCCAGCTCCTCCTGTTATAAGTATGTTTTTTTGTTTCATAAAGTTTATTAGATTAAATTACTTAGGAGTATTTATAAGTGCCTTGAGTATTTAGGAGTTTAGTAAGTTTAAAATTTAACATTTCTTTCCTAACGCCTAATTACTAACTCCTAGCCCCTAAATTTTACAGACTCCAATAACTTAATTCATTAATTTTTCCTCTGTAGACTCCTTTAATATCAACAATTACAGGTTTTTCTTTTGTAATTGATTTAAAATAAGCTTCATCTAAATTCAAATATTCTTTGTGGTTAACAGCGATATAAACGGCATCATAATCATTACTAATCTTATCAACTAAGCCAAAACCATATTCTTCTTTTAATGATTCAGAATCTGCATGAGGGTCAACCACTTCTACTTTTGCACCAAATGAAATTAATTCATTGATTACATCACATACTTTAGAATTTCTAATATCACTTACATCTTCTTTAAAAGTTGCTCCCATTACCAATACTTTTGATTCGCTAATGTGTTTACCTTGAGCTATAATCTTTTTAACTGTTTGTTTAGCTGTATAGGCACCCATAGAATCGTTTACAAATCGTCCTGCATTAATAATTTGGGCGTGATAACCTAATTCTTTGGCTTTATAAGTTAAATAGTATGGATCAACACCAATACAGTGTCCGCCAACTAAGCCAGGGAAAAATTTCAAGAAATTCCATTTAGTTCCTGCCGCTTCTAAAACATCATAAGTATTAATCCCCATTTTATTAAAGATGATAGAAAGTTCATTTACCAAGGCAATGTTCAAATCTCTTTGAGTGTTTTCTATAATTTTAGCAGCTTCGGCAACTTTTATAGATGCAGCTCTGTGAACTCCAGCTGTAACAACACTTTCGTAAACTTTAGCAATTTCTTCTAATGATTCAGTACAACAACCAGAAACTACTTTAGTAACATTAGTTAATGTATGTGTGGTATCTCCCGGGTTTATTCTTTCAGGAGAGTAGCCTATCATAAAGTCGTCTCTAAATTTTAATCCTGATACTTCTTCCAATACGGGGATGCAATCTTCTTCGGTACAACCTGGATAAACAGTAGATTCATACACAACATAATCACCTTTTTTCAATACTTGTCCAACTGTTTTAGATGCTCCTAAAAGTGGAGATAAATCTGGTAATTTATGAGTATTGATTGGAGTAGGAACAGCAACCACAAAAAAAGTAACATCCTTTAAATCGTTTAAATCTGCTGTAAAATGAATGTCACAACCCTCAAAAGCAGATGCTTCCAATTCTTCACTAGGGTCAATGTTGTTACGCATCATATCCACTCTTTTTTGGTTGATATCAAAACCAACCACTTTCATTTTTCTAGCAAACTCAAGAGCTATAGGTAAGCCTACATAGCCCAATCCAATAACAGCTATTTTAGTTTCTTTGTTTATTAATTTACTGTAAATACTCATGTTTTGTGTTTAAAGTTAAATGTTTGAGGTTTGAAGTTCTAATAATTTCTACCAACTTCTTCGCCTTCTTAATTTCAAAATTCAAATATATTATTTTAAAACTGAACTATCTCTAAGTTCGTAAATTCTTTCTATAATTTCTACTACCTTCAATCCTTCCAAGGCATTGGTTGTTGCAGTAGTTCTACCTCTTAAAGTATCTACAACATTTTCAATTATATAATGATGATTAGCTGCAGAACCTTTGTAAGGACCATAATCATTAGGAGGATTTGCTGCTTCAAGTTGAGGCATTTCATAACCATCAATATTGCAAACTTCCACCTCATTCATGTACTGACCACCAATTTTCACACTTCCTTTTTCTCCAATAATGGTGATGCTACTTTCTAAATTTTGCGTAGCAACTGCTGTTGAGTAGTTTAAACAGCCCATTCCACCTTCAATAAAATCAAAGCTTACAAAACCAGAGTCTTCAAAATCTGTTGAATCTTTGTGCGTAAAATCTTTAAATTTTCCTTGAATATTGGTAATGTCGCCAAACAGCCAATACATAATATCTATAAAGTGAGAAAATTGTGTAAACAAAGTTCCTCCATCTAAATCTTGCGTTCCTTTCCAACCACCTTTTTTGTAGTAGCGTTCATCTCTATTCCAGTAGCAGTTTAACTGAACCATAAATATTTTTCCTAATACTTTTCTTTCCACCAAGTCTTTTATCCAAACAGAAGGAGGGGAGTAGCGGTTTTGCATTACAGCAAATACGTGTTTGTGGTTTCTAAGTGCTTTATAAATTACTTTTTCGCATTTTGCTTTTGATAAGCCAATAGGTTTTTCAACTACTACGTGTAGGTTATAATCTAATGCTAATGAAGCTTGGTCAGAATGTAAACCATTTGGTGTACAAATATTTACCACATCTACTTCAATACCTGATTTTAAAAAATCTTCTAATGAATTGAAAAAAGGTACGTCATATTTTTCAATACCTAAGTTTTCTTTCGGAGCGGCATCACAAAGTGCTACTAATTCAGCTTCAGAGTTGCCAATTATCATTTCTGCATGTCGCTTACCAATATGTCCGCAACCTACAACAGCAAATTTTATTTTTTTATTCTCAGTCATCTTATTGTATTTTAATCACCTGATTGTTTTCCAATTTATATTTTTCATTACTTTCTGGACAAGTAGCCAAACCATTTTCATCAAAACTTAGTCTATGTCCGTATTCGCTAACCCAACCTAATTGTTTTGCTGGATTTCCCACCCATAACGAGTAAGCAGGAATATTTTTAGTAACAACTGCACCTGCACCAATAAAGGCATACGCACCAATATCATGTCCGCAAACTATGGTAGCATTAGCACCAATGGAAGCTCCTTTGCCAACATGTGTTTTTAGGTAATCATTTCTTCTGTTTACAGCACTTCTTGGGTTAATTACATTGGTAAAAACCATAGATGGTCCTAAAAAAACATCATCATCGCAAGTAACACCTGTATAGATAGAAACGTTGTTTTGTACTTTAACATTGTTACCTAAAACTACCTCTGGAGAAATTACTACATTCTGACCAATGTTACATCGCTCACCAATTATACAATTAGGCATGATGTGAGAAAAGTGCCAAATCTTGGTATCGTTACCAATTTTACAGCCTTCATCAATAACAGCGGTTTCGTGGGCGAAGTAGGATTCAGGTTTCATGTTTTGTGTTTAAGGTTTAGGATTTGATGTTTAAGTAGTTGGGATTAACCTCGAACTTCAAACATCAAACCTTGAATCATTTTATAAATTTCTTAAAATCTTTGTGCTCTACTTTTGTTAATTCCTCTTTTGAAAGGTTTTTAAAGTATTCATAAGTTATTTTTAATCCTTCGGCTCGGCTTATTTTTGGTTCCCAATTTAATAACTTTCTAGCTTTATCGATATTAGGCTGACGTTGCATTGGGTCGTCTTTTGGTAAGTCTTTGAAAATAATTTTTTGAGAAGTTCCTGTAAGTTTTATAATTTCTTCGGCAAACTCTAAAATCGTTATTTCATCAGGATTTCCAATGTTTACAGGTTCAGCATAATCGCTAAAAAGCAATCTGTAAATTCCTTCAATTAAATCATCTACATAACAGAAAGAACGTGTTTGATTACCTTTACCGAAAACGGTTAAATCCTCACCACGCAAAGCTTGCCCAACAAAAGCGGGTAATACTCTACCATCATTTAATCGCATTCTGGGGCCATAAGTATTAAAAATTCGTACAATTCTGGTTTCTACACCGTGGTATCTGTGGTAAGCCATGGTTATCGCTTCCTGAAATCTTTTTGCTTCATCATAAACACCTCTCGGTCCTATAGGATTTACGTTTCCGTAATATTCCTCCGTTTGTGGATGAACTAATGGGTCGCCATATACTTCTGAAGTAGATGCAATAAGCATTCGCGCATTTTTGTTTTTGGCTAAACCTAATAAATTATGTGTTCCTAAAGAACCTACTTTTAAGGTTTGTATAGGAATTTTTAAATAATCGATAGGAGAGGCGGGTGATGCAAAATGAAGGATATAATCTAACTTACCTGGAATATAAACATAGTTGGAAACATCATGATGATAAAACTCAAAATTTTCTAAGGGAAAAAGATGCTCAATGTTTTTGAGGTCTCCAGTTATCAGGTTGTCCATGCCAATTACATGAAAACCTTCATTGATAAATCTATCACATAAATGAGAGCCTAAAAAACCTGCTGCTCCGGTAATTAGTACAGTTTTAGGTTGGGTGTTTAACTTTTTTGAACTCGCAAGCTCGTTTGAAGTTTGAGGTTTCATTTAATTAGAGATTAAAAATTAGATATTAGAGATTTATGGGTTAATAGTTTTACAATCATTTGTTTAATTTCAAATTTCTAATTTGCAATTTATATAATTCGTTTAATAATTCTAAGTTTATGCGAGTACCTGTTGGTCTCTGCATTAAAAATTCCTTGATGATCTATACTGTCAATTCTTACTTTTCCTGAGGCATGTATAATTTTGTTATCGCTAAGCATAATGCCAACGTGAATAATTTTTCCTTCTTCGTTATCGAAAAAAGCTAAATCGCCACTTTCCGATTCTTCAATAAAACTAAGTGTTTGTCCTATGTTTGCTTGTTGGTAGGCATCTCTAGGTAATTTAAAACCTATGCTTTTATAAATTATTTGAGTAAAACCAGAACAATCTATACCAAAAGGCGAACGACCTCCCCATAAATAAGGAGCATTTAAAAATAGTAATACATGGTCGGCAATTAGTTCTTTTTTTGGTGCTGATGGTAATATTTCATTGCCGTCATACTCAAATTCTATATCTGAAAAATAAACGTTTTTATTGTTGAAATTAGGTAGCGTACTACCAATAACTATAGGAGTTAGTTGGTTGGTGATTTTGTTTTTTACGATGCTTAATAAATCTCCAGAAACAATTGATTCAGCTTCATTTAAAGCTTCATATTCTTTTTCAGAAATTTCAGTAACTTGTTTCTCGTCAATCCAGCATTCGTAATTATCGTAAGCAGTTTTAATTTTTTTCCAACCTTTACGCTTTTCTTCATAAATAGAAAAAACTTCACCAAAAAGGAGCTGGGTTACCATCTCACTTTTATCGGATGGTTCAGCTCTTCCTGGGACAATACTTAAACTACAAATGCCGTATTTCACTATAAAATAATTAGCGTTTTAATCTATTATACATTTTCAATAACAATAGCAGAAGCTCCGCCACCACCATTACAAATTCCTGCGGCTCCTAATTTACCGTTGTTTTGTTTTAACACATTAATTAAGGTTACCACAATTCTAGATCCTGAGTTTCCTAAAGGATGACCTAAAGAAACTGCTCCACCGTTTACATCTACTTTTTCCGGATTTAATCCTAATTCTTTCATATTTGCCAAACCAACTACAGCAAAAGCTTGGTTTAATTCCCAGTAATCGATATCAGCGATAGACAAGTTAGCTTTTTTTAATGCTTTTGGAATTGCCAACGAAGGTGAGGTAGTAAACCATTCTGAATCTTGAGCTGCATCGGCATAACTAACAATTTTAGCTAGAGGTTTTAACCCTAAATTTTCCATTTTTTCTTTGCTCATTAAAATTAAGGCAGAAGCGCCATCATTTAATGTTGAAGCATTGGCAGCGGTTACTGTTCCTTCTTTATCGAAAGCAGGACGTAAGTTTGGAATTTTATCCATCATTACGTTGGTATATTCTTCATCTTTACTAACTATAATTGGGTCGCCTTTACGTTGAGGAACTTCTACAGGAACTACTTCATTATCGAATTTTCCTGCATCCCAAGCAGCTTTAGAGCGATTGTAAGAAGTAATTGCAAAATTATCTTGCTCTTCTCTCGATATATTTTTTTCTGTTGCACACGTTTCGGCACAATTTCCCATGTGTTTGTTGGTATAAACATCCCACAAACCATCTCTAATCATTCCATCTACCATGGTTACATTACCTAATTTTACTGAAGAACGAGCATCATAATAATGAGGTACCATGCTCATGTTTTCCATTCCACCTGCAACCACACAATCGTTATCTCCTGTCATAATAGATTGAGCAGCTAAAGAAATGGCTTTCATACCTGAGGCGCATACTTTGTTTATAGTAGTTGATGGGGTTTTTTTGTCTAAACCTGCAAAAATTGCTGCCTGACGAGCAGGAGCCTGACCCAAGTTGGCTTGCATTACGTTACCCATAAACACTTCATCAATATTTTGTGGAGCTAAATTAATTTTCTTCATTGCTCCGCTAATAGCTGCTGCACCTAATTTGGTAGCAGGTACGCTTGATAAACTTCCTAAAAAACTTCCTATGGGTGTTCTTACTGCAGATACGATATAAACTTCTTTCATGATTCTATATTTTATTAGTTCGCTAAAAATTATTACCCCACGAAATTAGACTTTTTTCGTTAATTGAAAAATGAAAAAAAGCATAGTTTTATTTTGAGCATATTTTTTAGAGTGATTAATAAAGTATAGTGGAAAAAGTGATTTTATTTGATGAAACAGAGTAAACTCTAGAGCTGTACGAGATTTATATTGAGTGAAAAGTATAATTATTATTTTAATTAGTAAGTTTTTTTAAAATTGGTAATGAAAAAATGGTTTATCATGGGTTAGCTGTTGGGCTTCTTACTTTTATTAATTAGCGTTGTTTTAAACTTAAAACCTGAGTTCGATTATTATTTTAAAATTCAGATTTTCATAAAAGTTAATATACAAGGCATATTCTCAAATCTTTAGCGGGCTAAAGCGAGAGAATATAACGCAGTAGATTTATTTTTAGGGAAAAACATTTTTGTTAATCCACTTCTAAACAGCAATTTTCTGCCTAAAAATACTTTATAATAGTTCGCTATTATTTCATCATTTTTAGTTGAAACTCAATATTTACAAGTGGTCTGAATTCAAAAGAATAATCGAACTCAGGTTTAAAATTTATTATTACACAATATTTAATTTTTAGCTGCGTTAAGTAAATAATTAATTTTTAAAAATCAATTAAAACAAGCATTTTGCGCCTATGAATCAAATTACTATTTTTAATTATTTAGCATTATCAAAAGAAGAAGAGCAACTAAAATTGCTTTTGTTTAACGATAAAAAACCAGTCAAAAGAAATTCTCCAAAAAAATCTACTATCAATAACATTTTGAACTATTCAAAAGCATTAAGTGTTAGAGATTCAAATCATTTAGAAACAGTTTCTTTTGTGCTAAATTAATTATCCGAAAAATTAGCATAAGCGTGTTGATATATTCTTAACACGCTTTTTTATTAAACTTTTTTGAAAAGATTAAAGTATTTTAATAAGCTCCATTTCTTTTTCTAATGAACCATTCGGTGGAGATAAGGGCTAAAATTAAAAAGAAAATCCATTTGATGTGAATGATTTCTTTGATATCGGTTTCTTCATAAATAACAGAAGAAATGGCTGTGTTTTCTTTTATAAGTTGTTCTAATTCATTCATTTTAGGAGGCAACACCATTTTACCATTGTATTTATTAGCAATGTTTTGAAGTAATTGGTGGTTGGCAACCGTATTGTTCAATTCCACCAACAGAGGGTTAATTTGTAATTGTCCTTTAACGGCATATTGTTCTCCTGAAAAAGTAGTTGAAGCTATATAAGAATAACTACCAACAGGTAAAATTCCTGCATTTAACACGTACGCATTTCCGCTTTTATTGAAAACAAATTGATAATCAACACCTGCTTCATTTTTAAGCTCTAATTTCACTTCAGGAGTATTAACCAACTCATAACTATTGTTGTACAATTCTGCATTAAAAATAATTTCCTGATTTTCATTAAACTGATTGTCAACAATTACTCGGAACTTATCTTTATTATCTTTTACAGATAAAAACTGAACAGTTTTGTTGATGATTTCATCAAAAGCTTGATGGTTATTGTTTTTAGCAAATTCATTTAATCGCCATCTCCACAACCCTTCGCCACTTATAAAAGCAGCTTTGTTTTTTCCTTCCTGAAAAAAGACCATTAAGGGTTGTTCGGTAGCTACATTTCCTATTTTTTGGTTAAATAATACATAGGCTTTTTCGTGGGGTAGGTAAGTCCCAAAAATACTTTCTATAGGAGGAAAATTAGGCACTTGTTTTAAGGTAGCTTCTGACAAATTAAATAACGGAAAATTCTCTGTTAATGCCGGAGTTGTAGTATTAGAGCGTTGGTTCGATTGTAATACTTTTATGTGTGTTTGAAACTGGTTAAAAGCATTGGTGTTGGATTGATTCCCTAAAATATAAAGTACAGACAAGTTTTTCTCGCTAATTTTTCTCAACCAAACAGGAGAATAGGTAGGGAATTGGTGTAGCACAACAAGGTTGTAAGGTTCAAAATTGCCATCAAAATCATCAAAATAAGTAGTACTGACTTCATAATTTTCATTAGTTTCAATACTGGTTTTTAATGCTTTTAAATCTGGGTGTGGAGCATGGGCTAAAAGCAAAATATGTTGTCTGCCATCCAATACATCAATATAAGCATCTTTGCTGTTATTTTTTGTACTTACCTCGTTTGCTAAAGCAGAAAAAGAAATGGTATAATGTTGCACGCCTTTTTCTTTGGCTTCCAATATAATGGTTTCTTCAATTAATTGATTGTTTTTGGTAATGTCATAAGTTTTGGTGAACACCACTTTGTTTTTATGAGCAACGGTAAGGGTAGTTTTTTCTCCTTTACAAGATTGGGCAAGACCAAGAATTTCAATAGGAAATTTATTGTTTAGGAAAGTAATTTTGTTAGCAATGGCTTCTTTCAACACAATATCAGGCTGAATGGTAGTATCTCCCAACGCAATAGTATAAATAGGGTAGTTGGTGTTTTCGGTAGAATAAACGGGATTAAAACCTTCGTTGTAAACGCCATCAGAACTTAAAATTAACGCTCCAATATTTCGGTTGTAAAATTTAGTTTCAACTGCTTCAAATAATTGGGCAATGTTGGTGGTTTTTTCAGAAAAATCGATAACACCTTCTTCTTTTACCTTTTCTCCAAAAGTGAAAGACTTCACCTCATAATCTTTCTCCAACTTTTCTTTTAATACGTTTAGTTCTTTAAGGTAGTTATTCGCATAAAAAGCTGAATCTTGATGAATAAGTAAAGAACTGGAATTATCCTGAGCAAAGATGATGATGGGCTTTTCCGTTTTATTAAATATGGTTTTAATAAATGGAGAAAGTAATAAAAAAGCAATGATGCTTACTGCCAAAAAACGAAAAACTAGCAAACTGTTTTTTAGCCACTTAACTATAGCATCGAGTTTGGATTCTTTGTAATATAAAACACCAGCATAAACAGCTCCTAAAAGGAAACAAAGAAGAATCATCCAAATAGGATAGTCTGTTGTAATGTTTATAGCTGTTAGCACAAGTTTTAGTTTTTACCGATTCGTAAAATTAAGATTATTTTTCAGTAGTTAAACCTGAACAAAAACTTAGTGCTTTTATTTTTCATTAAGAGCTTTAAGTCTAATTTGAGTAAGTACTTTTTTAGTGTAGAGCGGGAAGTCTCCGTTCATCATCCAATGGTAGTAACCCGGTTCTTTTTCTAATACTTCTAAAACAGCTTTTCCTTTGTGTTTGCCAAAATTAAATACTTCAACATTGTTTTTATCATAAACGATACGGCCTAATAAATCAACGTTATTGGTAGCTTTAGAGAATTCAGAAAGAAAAGCTACATTATTTTCTAAGCTATCGTATTTTTCAACTTGTGCAAGAAGAATTTCCATTGTGGCAATAGTATCTGCTTCTGCACTGTGGGCATCAACTAAATCTTTATTGCAGTAGAATTTATAAGCAGCAACTAAAGTTCTTTGTTCCATTTTATGGAAAATATTCTGAACATCAACAAGGTTTCTTTTGGTAATGTCAAAGTCAACTTCAGCTCTTAAAAATTCTTCTGCCAACATGGGAATATCAAACTTATTGGAGTTGTAGCCTGCCAAATCGCATCCATCAATAAAATTGGCTAATTCTTTAGCCATTTGTTTAAACGAAGGTTCGTTTTTCACGTCATCGTTACTAATTCCATGTATGGAAGTAGATTCTGTAGAGATAGGTATCGTTGGGTTTATTCTTCTGGTTACGATGTCTTTATTTCCGTTAGGAAGAACTTTGACAATAGAAATTTCTACAATTCTGTCGGAAGCAATATTTAATCCGGTTGTTTCTAAATCAATAAAGGCAAGAGGCTTTGTAAGGTTTAATGGCATAATATTTTTTTAAGGAGTTACAGTAAAATCTTTATTGATAAACTGTTCAAAATCGCTTTTTCCTTTAACATGTATATCTTCACTTTTTGGTGCGAAACCGGGAGCATCTATCATAACATTATAGCTTCCTGGTATTAGCGTAATAATAAAACTTCCGTTTTTAGAGTTTGGAGTGTAGTTTCCTATTTCCTCTTGCGTTCTATTGTCGGTAACAATTACAAAGGCATCAGTAATCACTTCGTCAGTTCCTTCTTTTACAATTTTAGATTTAATGATGGTTTGTCTGTCATCATACTCATTAAATTTAACTTTATAAATGTCTAAATCACCATAAGAATCTTTTCTCCAAGCCGAAATATAAGCATGTCGTTTATCTTCTGTAAAAGAAATACAAACGTTATCTTCTGGGGTGTTTAGTGGAAAACCAATATTTTCTGCTAATGACCATTCGTTGGTTTCTGCATTCCAAGTCGATTTAAAATAATCAAAACCTCCCATACTGTTGTGTCCTTTAGAGGAAAAATATAGGGTAGATCCGTCATAAAATAAATTAGGAAAATCTTCATCAAAAGGCGTATTGATGTTTGGACCTAGATTTTGAGGTTCAGCCCATTCGCCTGTAGGTGATTTTCTAGTCATCCAAATATCTTTACCACCTAAACCACCATCTCTTTTACTTGCAAAGAAAAGCGTATTTCCATCGGCAGAAATAGTAGCAGCACTTTCAAATTCTTTAGAGTTGACACTTTTGTCCATTTTTTCAATTTTTCTAGCTCTACCTTTTACAATTTTAGAAGTGTAGATATCTCCGTAATCTTTAATATGATCGAGATAAACAAAGAGTAAATCTGCATTATATGAAAGACCAACAATTTGCTCGTCATAAGCAGAATTTACCATCATTCCAGCACCTTTGGCTTTAACAAATTCACCATTTTCAACTACAGAATAAAATATATCGGAAGAGTAATAGCCATCAAACTCTCTCATACCACCAACCACCCCTTTTCTTCTGGTAGTAAAATAAATGGTAGATTCATTAGGAGTAACAAAAGGGTAATAATCTGGATATTCAGAGTTAATTAAGTCTCCAACATTTTCAAAACTAATGTCGATGGGGCTAACAACTAGTTTTTTAGCGTTTTTCATCATTTCTATCTCCCTATCAACTTGATCTTGCAATTTTCCCTCTCCAGATTTTTTATATTTTTCCATTGTTTCAATGGCTTGATCTAATTTAAGGTTGTAGTGATAAGCTTTAGCTAGGTAAAAATCTACATCGGGGTCTGATTTTCTTTCTGAAGCTAACTCTAAATATTTAATAGCTTTAGATTTATCGTTATTAATGTGTAAAACACAAAAACCAGCTTTATATGGATATTCGGGATTTTTAGGGTCTTTAATCATTAATTTTTCATAAACTACGAGGGCATCAATAAAATTACCATACTTAAAATGTTCAGCAGCTTCATCAGGGTCAACACGCTGAGAAAAGCTTGTAAATACTAAGCTAGTAAATAATAGGGTTAATATGTATTTTAAGTTGTTCAATTTTTTTGGAAAGATACAAACTTAATACCAAATGTAAAAACTATTTTAATTCAATTATTACATATTGATAAGGCTCATATTTGGAAATGCTTTTAGAGTCGTTTGCATAAGCAGGTCCTTGAACTAAACTGCTGGTTTTATTAAATATAATTTTTGATTTATCAATTCCTTTAGCAGCAAGTGCGTTTAATAGTAATTTTTTTGTTTCGTTTAAACGAGCAGTTGCCAATGCTTTGTTAGAAGAGTAGGTAGAAACAGGAACAGTTGATGCACTTGCTTCTATATTAATGTAAATTTTATCATTTGTTTTAAGTTGTTCTGTTGCAGTATTTATTAAGGCTATAAATTCATTTTTATTGGTGTTGACACCAGTATTTTTGTAGGTAAACAACTCTTTATAAGATTTTAAAACAGGTTTGTTATTAATGTCCTCGATTGTATTGCTAGTGTTGTTTTCATCATCAGCATTTGTGTTCTCATTATTTTGAGCTAAAGCATCATCAATAACCAAAGTATCTGTAATATTTAGATTTAATTCGTTCGATCTAAGTGTTAAATATTGATACGTTTTAGTGTCAATTTTTTCTTGGTAAAGTTTTGTGTTGATGTTCGATTTGTTAGCATCATCAGGAATGTTAAACGATATACTTTGCGTTTTATAAGCATCATTTTCTATGGTCAGTTTTGTTTCTCCAGCATTTTGTTGCGTAAGCGAATAGTTTCCATTTTCATCTAATTTTGCTGTAATAGTTTCTCCAGAATTAGTTAATGATAATGTGCCTTTATTAATAGGAGAATTATTATTATCGGTTAGGATACCTTCAACAATAAATTCTTGCTCGGTTTTTTTAGGTGCGTAGCCGTAAATGTCCATTTCGCCAAAACCATGTTTACGAGAGGAAGCAAAAAAGCCTTCCGTTTCACTTTGAGGAACGAAGAAAATATCGTCAGCAGGAGAGTTGTAAGGAATACCTAAATTTTTTGGTTCAGACCATTCACCATTTATTAATTCACTTTTAAAAATATCAAAACCTCCCATGCCTTTATGTCCACGAGAAGAGAAAAAAAGGGTTTTTCCATCTTCAGATAGGTAAGGAGAATCTTCATCATATTTAGTGTTTATTTTATCTCCTAAATTAACTACATTACTCCATTCGCCTTGATTGTTAAGGGTGGCTTTATAAATATCTTTACCACCATATCCATCTTTTCTTAAGGCTACAAAAAATAACTGTTTATTGTCGGCAGATATACTAATACTTGGTATGTTGTAAATACTAGAGTTAATCGATTTTTCTAATTTTTTAAGCTCTGTCCAATTATTGTCCTCTAGGTTGGATTGCCAAATTTTATCTTCTTTGTAGAGGTATAAACGTTTGCCGTCAGAAGAATAAATAATGCCAGCATTATGTTTTTTAGAGTTGTAATTTTCAGGTAAATGTTTTGATAGTTCATTTATATCGGTAATTATTTCCCAATTATTGTTGTTGAGCTTGGCAGCATAAATATTTTCGTATGGTTTTGTATCGGGAGCAATTTTATTGTTATCGGTTTTTCTTCTTGAAGTAAAAATTAAAACGTTTTCATTAGGCTTGAAAACAGGAGCGTACTCACCATATTCCGAATTAATAACATTTCCGAGGTTGGTAATCTCAACGTATTCATTAATATTAGTTAAGAAAAACTCGCCATTTTGATTTCTTTCAATAAAATAATCGGTTTCTTTTACGAGATTTCTTCCTGCAGTAGATTTTTCATTAATAAAAGGTTTGAAATTTTGAAAAGCTTTATAAGATTTATCATAATTTCCATTATAATGATAGGCTCTTGCTAAATAATAGTATAATTCAGGGATGGTATCTTCTGAGCTATTAATTAATGCTTTTTCAAAATAAGGTATTGATAATGTTCTTTGTTTTAATGAGAAGAAATATGCAATTCCTGCTTCAAAATTATAGACATCATTTTTTGGATTTATAGTTAGTAATTTATTGTATTTCTCTTGAGCTAGATCAAATTTTTCTTCATCTAAATATTTTCTGGCTTGATTTAGTAATTTTCTTTCAGATTGAGCAAAACAATCAGTCTCAAAAATAAATAAAAATGTAAGAATTAAAGAAATATAAAGTAAAGAGGAATTACTGTTTTTCATTTGTAGTAGTGTAAATTATCTAATCTTTATAATAACAAACTGATATTGTTCGTACATTTTTTTGTTTGAAAAATCTCCGTTATATTCTGGTCCCTTAACCCCTGTGCTAACATCATTAATTATAATATTCTCTAATACAATACCTTTATTCACAAGCGAATTTACAACTATTGCTTGAGCATCCATAGCTCTTTTGTATGCTAGTTTAGCATTAGAGCCATGAGTTTTTGTTGGTACTTTAGATGCACTTGATTCAATATCAATAGTAATTTTTCCATTATTCGCTTTTGCATGAGAAACAGCTTTGTTAATCATATCTATGTATTTAGCACTAGCAGTGTTTACTTTAGAAACATTGTAGTTAAAAAATTCTAGGTAATGAGCAATAGCATCTTTAACTTCTGTTGGAGTAGGGGTAAAATCGTTGTTATTACCTTGTTTTTTCAACTCAGCAATTTCATTTTTTAAAGCTTTTACTTCACTTTGTAGGTCTTTAACTTTTTCATTTTCATTGTTCGTGGTAGTTGTTGGAGTAGGTTTTTTTGCTAATTCGTTTTCTAATTCTTTAATTTGTTTCTTTAAGTTTTTAATTTCATTTTTCAAGACAACAACATCTTCTTTGTTATCTGCTTTTGTATCAGTCTTAACGTCTGTTTTAATGTCGTCTTTAGTATCTGTGTTTTGTACATCACCAAAAACTACATCTTTTAAATCTATGCCTCTATTAATTTCGTTGTAAGCAGATACCGGAGGAATATAAATATCCTCTTCCATGGTGTAGCTTTCGGCAGCATATTCAATGTGGTAATCGCCTCCTGGGTTTAAGATAATACTAAATTTACCATCTTTTTTTCTAGGCACATATCTTCCTACAAGGTTTCCTGTTTCATTATCAGTAACAGTAATTATAGCACTTTCAGGAGTTTCATCAAAACCGACAACTTTTAGGAAACCTGTTAATAAGGTAAGTGGTTTTTCTTGAGCATCAACAAGTGTAATTACATAAATGTCTTTTTCGCCAAAACCATCTTTTTTAAAAGAAGAGTAATACGCTCTTTTTCCATCTGTAGAAGTAACAAAAAACACATCGTCATCAGTAGAGTTTACAGGATACCCCATGTTTATTGGGGTTCCCCAATTACCGGTTTCATCTAATTCTGAATAAAAAATATCGAGACCACCTATGCTATTATGTCCTTTTGAGGAGAAATAAAGTGTTTTTCCATCAGGGTGCAAGAAAACACCATCTTCATCATAAGGAGTGTTAAGGATGCTTCCTGCATTTTGAGCTAAGCCCCAATCTCCAGTAGGTAGTTTCTTACAGAAATAAATGTCTTGTCCGCCTAAACCACTTTTTTTTCTATCACTAATAAAATACAATGTATTTCCGTCAGGAGTAATGTGAGCATGAGATTCTTTGTATTCTGTGTTAATATCAGAACCTAATTTTGTTAATTCACTCCATTGTTCGTTTTCATTTTTAGTTGTTGTGTAAATATTCCCATCTCCATTATCATCTCTATATACAAAAAGTGTTTGTCCATCAGCAGATATATTAATAGTGGCTAAATGTCCATCAGTATTAATTGTAAGTAATTCAGGTGTTGACCAAGTGCCATTATAATTATGAGAAACATAAATATCTTCAAAATGTTTACCATCAAATTCATCAGTAATATAGTAATTTGAGCTATCTGCTCTTAATCTTCTAGAGGTAAAATAAATGCTAGATTCATCAATAGAAATAACAGGGCTATAATCTGCAAATTCAGAATTAATTTGGTTTCCAATATTTTCTAGTATTATATTTACAGGATTAGCTACTGCTTCTTTGGCAAAATGAGATTGTGCTATATATCGGTCTATGTCATTAAAC
Organism: Vicingaceae bacterium; assembly: GCA_032251145.1. Classification (GTDB taxonomy): domain Bacteria; phylum Bacteroidota; class Bacteroidia; order Flavobacteriales_E; family Vicingaceae; genus BRH-c54. The sequence goes on from JAVVER010000005.1 coordinate 42,194, forward strand.
AAATAATGCTTTTTAGATATTTTACTTTTAAATGTATTATAATTCATTATTGCTGCATCAAATTGATAGTTTAGATGATAAGCTTTTCCTACATAAAAGAGCGCTTCAACTGGGGCGTTTTTTTCTGTATGAGAAAAAGGATCATAATTGGATGATGTGGATTGTGAAGCTTTTATTAAAAAATCTAGAGCCTTAGCTTTTTCGTTAGGAGAATTCATATAGCAGATACCAATTTTGTAATTGATATTAAAATTATCTGGGTCTTCAATGTTTAATTTTAACCAAATAGGAAGAGCAACGTTATAAGAACTTTCTTCCATAAGCGTATTAGCTTCAAGAAATCTTTGTCGGAAATTATCTTGAGAAAAGCTTAATGATGCTATGCAAATTAGAACAGATAGTAAAACTATTTTTTTCATATGTATATTATATATCTTGATAAGATGTTGTTTGTGATATTATTTCTAAATATAATGAATTGTCTATGTTTTAGTTATATAGATAAGTTACTTTAAGTAAAAGTGTATAAACATAGTGCAAATATATTTTATTTGTTTAAACATACAAAATATATAATCGTTTAAATTATTGATAGTAATAGAATTAATACAAACTTCTATTCATATCAAATTGTTCTAAATAATCGGCAACACGTCTTACAAATCTACCTCCTAAAGCACCATCAACAACTCTATGGTCGTATGCGTGCGATAAAAACATTTTGTGTCTTATTGCAATAGCATCTCCGTTTGGTGTTTCAATAACTGCTGGTTTCTTTTGTATTGCTCCAACCGCCATTATAGCTACTTGTGGTTGGTTAATAATAGGTGTTCCCATTACATTCCCAAAAGAACCTACATTGGTTAAAGTGTATGTTCCTCCAGAAATTTCATCTGGTTTAAGCTGATTAGTTCTTGCTCTGTTGGCTAAATCATTCACAGCTTTTGTTAATCCAACTAAATTATACCTATCAGCATCTTTAATAACAGGAACAATTAAGTTACCTGATGGAAGTGCTGCTGCCATTCCAATATTAATGTGTTTTCTTTTAATGATATTTTCACCATCAACACTAATATTAATATCTGGAAAGTCTTTTATGGCTTTTACAATGGCTTCGATAAAAATAGGAGTGAAGGTAATCTTTTCATTTTCTTTCTTCTCAAATTCATTCTTTACTTTATTTCTCCACATTACAATATTGGTAACATCTGCTTCAACATAAGAAGTAACGTGAGGCGAAGTATGTTTAGACTCTACCATGTGGTGAGCAATAATTTTCCTCATTCTGTCCATTTCTACAATCTCATCACCTTCCATAAGCATTACTGGTTTTTTAGCAGGAGCTGGAGTAGATGTTGTAGTAGGAGTTTGTTTTGGTGTTTCAGCACCATTTGTTGCTTTTGCAGGTTCGGCTTTAACAGCTGCTGCAGTTTGTTGTCCTCTGTTAGGAATATAATTTAAAATATCGGTTTTAGTAACTCTACCGCCATTGCCTGTTCCTTCAATTTGTTCTAATTCATTAAGAGCAATTCCTTCGGTTTCGGCAATGCTTCTAACTAATGGAGAGTAAAACCTACCTGAATCAGAAGTTTTTCCAATTTTTTCTATTGACAAACTTACAGGTGCGGAAGCTACAGGAGCTGCAACTGCTGGTTCAGCTGTTTTTGTTTCGGGGGCTGCTGTAGGAGTTGGAGCAGCAGCTTCTCCTTCGCTGCCAATAATGGCTATTGCCTGACCAACCTGAACTACATCGCCTTCATTAAAAAGCTTTTTTATCAATACACCTTCAGTGGTAGAAGGAACTTCAGAATCTACTTTATCTGTTGCAATTTCAACTACCGCTTCATCCAATTCTATGGTGTCACCTTCTTCTTTTAACCAATTTGTAATTGTTGCTTCTGCAACACTTTCGCCCATTTTAGGCATAATCAATTCAACTTGAGCCATTTTTATTAACTGTTTAAATTTTATGAAGCACAAATGTAGCGTAAAAAATCTATTTTTTTAAGCTAAATTTTAAGTATTTTGGCTCTAAACTTTTACACAATTTGTTAGTTTTAATAATATGAAAATTTTATTTTTTTTAATAATTTATTTATTCGCTTCATTTTCAGTCGCTCAAAATGATAAAATAAATACTAAAGAGGTGAGTTGCCCTGAAAAGTGGTGGGCAGTTAAACATCCTTTTGCATTAAAAAAAGCTAAAAAAGTAACCATAGAAACTAAAAACATAGTGAATCAATTAAAAAAAGATACTATTTTGAAAGGCAATGGGAATGGAGGTCAAATTGATGCGTTTAGACATGCTTATTGGATGGCACGTTTAACACAAGAAATAGGATACAGAAGAGCTAAAAGATTAGGAAATGCCCACGAAAAAGGTAATTATAAAGCCTTTAAAAAAGGGGGGTATGAAGATGGAGCTGTACCTGATAAAATTAGTTCAGATATGGATTTTTTTAATAATGATGTAGGAATTGAAATTGGTAAAAACACTTCGGTAGAGGCAACTAAAACAGCTGTAATAAATGCTGTTTTGAATGGAGAGTGTAAAGTTATAAAAATGAACAAACAAGGCGAATTTTTAACTTGTGAAGGAGATATCATTCCAAAAGAAACCTTAATTGGTAAGTGGGAAAATAACAAATGTTTGATTGGTTCAGCAAGATGATTTATGTGTAAAAGATTAATTGTCTTTTATAGCTATGCCATTTTCGGTACCTATCCAAATTTTATTTAAATTATCTTTTACAACTGTATTTATAAAATTATTAGGTATGTTTGAATTAGAAAAATTGAAATGTGTCCAATTATTTGTTGTTGGATTAAAACTAGCAATTCCTTGTCCCGACATCCCCACAACTAATTCGGTAGAAGATTTGATAACAACAGAACGTAGTAAATTTAAAGGTAAGTCTGAGTTTTGCATGTTAAAAGTTTGCCACGAGCTACCATCAATTTTTGTTAGTCCGCCATTAGTAGCTATCCAAGTAATTGTATTGTCGAAAGTAATATCAAAAACAAAAGGATTGGGCAAATCTGAGTTCCCAGGATTGTAGTTGGTAAAATTACTTCCGTCAAAAACAGAAATACCCGAGCCTGTTCCTATCCATAAATCACCGTTGGTATTTTCTTTAATTACAGAAACAGAATTATTTGGTAAATCAGAGTTGGAGGGAGTGAAAATTTGCCAATTACTTCCATCAAAAGAAGCTAATCCGCCACCTGAAAAAGTACCTATCCATAATTTGCCGCTAATACTTAGTGCTAAAGCTCTTATTTTATTAATAGGTAAAGGAGAGTTTCCTGTATTGTAAATAGTTGTTGTTCCGTTGGTATAATTCACTAAGCCATTGTCTGTACCTATCCAAATAGTTGAACCATTGGTTTGTACACAGTTAATTTTATTACTTGGTAAACCTGCATTTGTTGTATTCAGTACCGACCAATTGTTTCCATCAAAAATAGAAAGACCATTATTAGTAGCTATTTTTACGATGTTCCCAAGTATTTCAATGTCATTAATAAAGTTATCAGAAATTCCTGAATTTGATGTTTGATAAATGGAAGAAAAAACATCGGGAGTAGGAGTAGGTTCTGGAGTTGGAGTAATAGTATTCGCTTCTTTGTTGCAAGCAAATAACAAAAGTAAAATAGAAAAAATAAGATATATTAAACTGTTTTTCAAAACAATGCAGTAATGATTAAACTGCTAAGGTATAAAAAAATAGTTAATTTACAAGCTCTCTAAGCTTTATTTTTTTCTCGTAATCTAAAATTAAAAGATAATAAAGAAACACTCCAAAAAAATAAAGAGCAGCAGTTATAAGGAAAACATAAACATATTGCAATCCTATTTGACGTAAAACCTGAAAAATTATAGAACTAATAAACCAACTGCCCGACCAAACCGCAGAGGTTAATGCACTCATCATTTCTTGGTTTCTTTCGCCAACATAATCCATTACAATGTCAGATGTCATTGGTCCTGCCATGTTCATTAAAGGTTGCCTGATAATATAGGCAGCAATGGCAATGTAAACCGCCCATTCAAACGACATTATTTCTGTGAAAGCCAATACAATTAAAGCAATTATGGCAATGGTTTGAGTAAGCGGAACAGCTAATTTATAGCCTAATTTGTCTTTTATTATGGGAACATAAAGCACCATACTAAAAACAATTAAGGTAGCAAAAGCACTAATAATTGCAAACTCATCAGAATCTAATCCATGAATTTTAAAGAAAAACAAGCCAATAAAAGGGATGGTTAGTCCAGCACCAACAGCAATAACAATAGTTGGAATTAATGCTTTAAAAATAATTCCCCAATCAAATTCTTTAAGGTTGGTTCGTTTTTTCTTGAGCTGAGGAATGTTTTCGCTAAATTTTATTTTAAAAATGAAGAATGTACCTATAAAACCAAGTGTACAGATAACTTGTAAGATTAATTTTTCATCAAACAGTTCAGGATTAATGTTTTTTAAGCTGAAGATTAACGCTCCACTAAAAATATTTGCCAGACTCCATGTGGAATAACTCAACGTAATAGCTGCGGTATGTGTTTCTTTTTTGGCATTTCTTAAAATATAAGGTATGGCAGAAATTTGTATTCCAATAAAACTCACTCCCCAAAAAAACAATACAACATACAATAATAAAGAGGCTTGTTGTGAAATAGCAAAAACAATAAGTAAAGCAAGGGCTGGGGTTAAAAAAGAAGAAATGTAAAATATGGGTTTTAATTTCCGTCCTTTAATAAATAGTCCTAAAGGAAATGCAAATAATAAAACACCTAAAAACCTAAAAGATACAAAAGAGGCACTTTCATGATCTTCGTAGCCCACTTTTTCCATGTAAATCAACATAATAGCCATAAAAGCACTATTAATAAGTTGAAGGAAAAATCCAGCAACAATAAACTGAATAATGTGTTTTTCCAGTTGTTTATAATGTTTTACAAATGAGAACATTTATTGAACGATTAGCTTATATTCATTCATATCAACACCATTAAGAAAAGCAGCAACTGACATTCTTTTTTTACCTTCTGGTTGTAGTTCTAAAATGGCAATAAGACCATCTTTTACAGCAATTTTCAATTCAGTTTTAGTGAAAATAAGCTCACCAATTGTATAGTTGTGATTTTCTGTTACAACTTTAGATTTAAAAATCTTACAATTAATTACCTTACCTGTTGGTTGGTGGATAAATTGTGTAAAAGCAGTTGGGTAAGGACTTAATCCTCTTATATGGTTATGGATTTCATTTAGAGGCTTTGTCCAATTAATTTTACAAAAAGGTTTAAAGATTTTATAAGCAAGTTTTAGTTCTTTGCTATTCTCTTGTGGAGTGGTTTGAATGTTATTTTCTGCTATAGAAGTTAAAGTTTTTACCACTAAGTTAGCACCAATCTTCATTAATTTATCATGAAGTTCTCCAGCAGTTTCATCATTTCCAATAGTTACTTTTTCTTGAAATATAATCTCTCCAGTATCAATTTCATGTTGTAAGAAAAAAGTGCTTACGCCAGTTTCTTTTTCTCCGTTAATAATCGCCCAATTTATTGGAGCAGCACCTCTGTATTGAGGTAGGAGAGAAGCATGTAAATTAAAAGTTCCTAGTTCAGGCATGTTCCAAACTACTTCAGGAAGCATTCTGAAAGCTACAACTACCTGAAGATTGGCATTTAAGGCTTTTAATTCTTTAAGAAATTGTTCATCTTTAAGATTGCTAGGTTGAAGCAAGGTTAGTTGTTGCTCTTCGGCATAAATTTTAACAGCAGATTTAGAGAGTTGCTGACCTCTTCCTGCAGGTTTATCGGGAGCAGTAATTACCCCCACCACATTAAAACCAGCTTCTACTATGCTTTTTAATGAAGCTACAGCAAAATCGGGCGTTCCCATAAAAACAATACGCAAATCTTTATTCATCAACTTAAGGTTTTTTCTTACTAATTTTTTCGGCATAAGGTAAATAAGTTGGTAAAGCTGCCGAGCCATACCAGTCGTAAATTTCTGCTTCTAAAAATGATTGAGAAACAGCAGGATCGGTACTCAAAAACTGTTCAACTTCTTCTTTATTTTCTGCAATAAAAATATACAAACCTCTGTATTGTTTCTCATTTTTTCCGAAAGGTCCTGCAACAATTAACTTACCTTCGTTTACCAATTTATTAATATTGTCAAGATGTCCTCTAAAGGCAGTACTTATTTCTTCTTTATTTTCAGAAGTATTTGTGCCTGTTTTCAGGATTACAAAATAATACATTCTCATACCATAATCATCAGCTTTTAAGCTATCTGCTAATGCTTTATCATAGTGCGTGGAATCTGTTTGTGTTTTTACAGAATAACAAAAAAGTGTTACTACTAAACACAATATAGCTAGGTGTTTCATGGTATTGAAAGATTTTGTTAGCTCGCAAAAATAATGAATAATTGGAGCAGATTGAGGAAAAAAGCAATGTGTGAATAAAAAATCAAGAATAATACTTATCACATAATTTACCTAAAATCTAAAAAAAATAATTGTTCAACCAATTTCATCAATTATCTTTGCACCACTTATGGAAAAATTATTGATTATTGATTTTGGCTCTCAATATACGCAGCTAATTGCTCGTAGAGTTAGAGAATTAAATGTTTATTGTGAAATTCATCCGTTTAATAACTTACCTAATGTGGATGAATACAAAGCGGTTATCTTATCAGGAAGCCCGTTTTCGGTAAGAGATGAAAATGCTCCAAAACCAGATTTATCTAACATTAGAAAGAAAAAACCGTTGTTGGGCGTTTGTTTTGGTGCTCAATTTTTAGCTCAAAGCAATGGAGGAGAGGTGTTGCCTTCTGACACCAGAGAATATGGTAGAGCAAAGTTAGATTTTACAAGCAACGAAAGTAGGTTGACCAAAGGAATTACACCAAACTCTCAGGTTTGGATGAGTCATGGAGATACCATAAAAAAATTACCACAAAATACAACCATTATAGCAAGCACTTCTGATGTAGAAAATGCAGGTTTTGAGTTTAATGATGAAGATACTTTTGCTATTCAGTTTCACCCTGAGGTTTACCATACCACTGAAGGTTCAAAACTATTAAAGAATTTCTTGGTTACTATTAGCGGGTTTTCGCAAGATTGGACACCAGATGTTTTTGTAGATACAACCGTAGCAGACTTAAAAAATAAAATTGGTAACGACAAAGTGGTACTTGGTTTGTCGGGAGGAGTAGATTCTACAGTTGCAGCAGTATTGCTGCATCAAGCCATTGGTAAAAACTTATATTGTATTTTTGTTGATAACGGCTTACTTCGTAAAAATGAATTTAACAGTGTATTAGAACAATACAAACACTTAGGATTGAATGTGAAAGGAGTAGATGCTAAGCAAAAATTTTATAGTGCGTTGGCAAACATTTCCGACCCAGAATTAAAAAGAAAAGCCATTGGTAAAGTGTTTATTGATGTTTTTGATGAGGAAGCTCATGCAATAACAGATGTAAGTTGGTTGGCTCAAGGAACAATTTATCCAGATGTAATTGAATCAGTATCGGTAAACGGTGGAGCTTCTCAGACTATTAAATCGCATCATAATGTTGGTGGATTGCCGGATTACATGAAATTAAAAATTGTTGAACCCTTGCGTTTATTGTTTAAAGACGAAGTAAGAAGAGTAGGGAAAACATTAGGGTTAAATGATGATTTGTTGGGCAGACATCCTTTTCCAGGACCAGGATTGGCAATTCGTATTTTAGGAGATATTACCCCAGAAAAGGTACAACTATTGCAAGAGGTGGATTTTATTTTTATAGAAAGTTTGAAAAAAGCGAATTTATATAATGATGTTTGGCAAGCTGGAGCAATTTTGCTTCCTGTACAATCGGTAGGAGTAATGGGCGATGAGAGAACTTACGAAAAAGCGGTTGCTTTACGTGCTGTAGAATCTACTGATGGAATGACAGCAGATTGGTGTCACCTGCCGTATGAGTTTTTAGCAAAAGTTTCCAACGACATTATTAATAAAGTAAAAGGAGTAAACAGAGTGGTTTATGACATTAGTTCTAAACCGCCTGCCACAATTGAATGGGAATAAATCCCACCCACCCCTCCCAAAGGGAGGGCAGTAGCTTTAAATGATAATAATAATGAAAAAAATCATCATCATATCACTCGGAATACTTTTGTTGCTAACAACTAGCTTAGTTGCACAACAATCAGATTCTTTAGAAATCCATAAAATTAAAGGAAAAGAATACTATATCCATGTGGTGAGTAAAGGAGAATCTTTGTATGCTATCCACAAAAAATACGAAGTTCCTATTGATGTTATTAAATCAGAAAACCCAAGTGTTAATGATGGTTTAAGCATAGGCGAAAAAATATTTATTCCTGTAAATAAACATCAAGAAGAGCCAAGTTACCCTAATGGAAACCTTATTCAGCACAAAGTATTAGCAAAACAAACACTTTATTCTATTGCAAAAATTTACAACGTTAGTGTGAAAGAAATTATAGCTGCAAATCCTAATATGAGTGAAAAAATTGAGGAAGATCAGCTGATAAATATTCCTGTAAAACAGATTAAACAAGAAAAAGACAAGAAAGATACGAATACGCTTATTAAGCCTTCTGGCTGGAAAGTGCATCAGGTTAAAAAAGGGGAAACGTTGTATTCGCTAAGTAAATTATATGAGGTAAGCATAGATTCTATTAAAATTGTAAATAATGGATTAACTGAAGGATTAAAAGAAAATGAAAAAATATTTATTCCTATAAAACAAAATAGAATAGGTCAGTTTCAGATGCATAAAGATACCTTGAGTGCTAATTTGAAAGAAATCCTTCAACAAGCTTTCGATTCAACTGAAAAAAATCATTTCACCATTGCTTTAATGCTTCCTTTCTATGTTGAACAAAATAAAGAAATTACAGAGAACCTAAATGCTTTAGAAGATAAAACTATTTATCCAAAATCTAGATTTGCTATTGAGTTTTACAACGGATTTTTATTTGCATTAGATTCTATTTCTACTCCTGAAAAATCTTTCGAAGTGCTTGTTTACGATACTAATGGAGATGATTCTTTACGTATTCAAAAAATATTGAAACAAATAGAAGATAAACCATTAGATTTAATTGTAGGTCCTTTATATCGATCTAATTACGAGGTAATTGCTCAATACGGAAAACGTAAGTACACTCCTGTTGTTAGCCCTGTAAAACAACCCAACAAACTACTTTTAGGTAATGAAATGGCTTTTAAAGCAATTCCATCGCAAGCAAATGTAGTTGAATGTATTTCTACGCTTTTGGTAGATAGTTTTAAAACGGCTAACATTATTGCTTTAGAACATGCTAGTTCTCCAGAAAAATCATTGATAGAATCGTTACACAAAGCATATAAAAACAAAATGTTATTAAACATTGATGATACCTTAGCATTTACGCCCATTAATAAATTAAAAATCGACAAAAATTTTGCTGATTTAGTTGCTAAATTTTCTCCTACAAAAAACAATGTAATTTTCATACCTAGCTCAAAACAAGCTTATATAACAGAATTATTTACTTATTTAACTACTACATTAAACAAGCGAGAGTATAAAGATTATACAATTACCCTAATTGGATTAGAAGAGTGGTTAACTTATGAAAATATTGAATTAAGCTCATTTGACTTATTGAATGTTTATTTACCTGTACATAATTACACAGATTATAAAGATTCAACTACTATAGAGGTAATTAATAAATTTATAAAAGCTAAAGAATTTCATCCTTCTATTGTAAGCTTGTTAGCTTTTGATATGGCTTATTATTTTGGAACATGTTTAAAAAATTATGGATCTATAATTAACCCTGTAATTACTAACTCTTTCAACCATAAAGGAATTTCTATTAATTTTAACTTTAAAAAAACTGGTATAGAAAGTGGTTTTGAAAACCAATCATCTTTTTTAATTCACTACCAAAATTTAGAATTGGTAAGAATACATTAATTCACTTTATAAGATTCTTATTTAAGTATAATTTTTTAGCTTTAAATTTTTAAAAGGACTAATTTTGACAATTATTATTTACCATTGTTAAAATAGAATAAGTTGTTTAATTATAGTAGTTATTTTACGCTTCAGCAAAAAGATAAATCCATATTTTACTGGTTACTTTTAGGTTGTTTGTTAGTTTTTGTAATGGTAATTGTGGGAGGAATTACTAGGTTAACTGGCTCCGGATTATCTATGGTTGACTGGCATTTGTTGATGGATGCCATTCCACCTTTAAACGAAGATCAATGGCACGAAAAATTTGAAGCCTATAAATTGTTTCCTGAATATCAGATTGTAAATTATCATTTTACCTTAGAAGAATTTAAAGCTATCTTCTTTTGGGAATGGTTACACAGACTATTAGGAAGGTTTATCGGAATGGTATTTATTATTCCTTACTTTTATTTTCTCCTTAAAAAGAGATTTTCTAAAAAATTAATTATTCAAACCACCATATTGTTAGGAATGGGAGGCTTACAAGGTTTTATAGGTTGGTGGATGGTTAAAAGCGGGTTGGTTAAAGACCCAGATGTTAGCCATTTTAGATTAGCAACCCATTTAATTACAGCTTTTCTTACTTTTGCTTATACCTTTTGGGTTGCATTAGGGTTATTAGAGCCTAAAATAGATTTTTCTACTAAATTTACTGGCATGAAAAAGTGGTTAAACACTTTACTTATTTTACTCATAATACAAATAATTTACGGAGCATTTGTAGCAGGTTTAAATGCTGGGTTTATAATGAATACTTGGCCAAAAATGGGCAATCAATGGATAAATGATGCTGTTTTCGCTATAAAACCTTTGTGGAAAAATTTTACCGAAGGATTGGCAGGAGTTCAATTTATTCACAGGTATTTAGCGTTAGTTTTAGTGGGAATTATTGTCTTTTTATGGATAAAAGCAGCCAAGCAACAAGTAAATATCGCTCAACAAAATGGGTTAAAAATATTATTGTTAATAGTGTTTGTCCAGTTTTTATTAGGCATTTTCACACTTATTTATGCTGTGCCACTTTGGTTAGGAGTAGTGCATCAAGTAGGAGCATTCTTTTTGTTAGCGGCAACAGTTTACACTTTGTTTTTATTTAAAATTAGGTAATAGGGGTTAGGAATCAGAGATTATAAATTTACGACTAACAATGGCTTTGTGTGATAGAAAAATCCCCCTTCGGGGGATTTAGGGGGCTGATAGTCATTTGTGCATTAATGGCAATTTAGTAGAGATTGGAGAATTTTTGAATAAAAAACTTTGTGTCTTTGCGTCTTTGCGAAAAATATAGAATTAGAATTATGCAAGCTAAAATAGGAAATAAAGTTAAATTTATAAATGATGATGCTACAGGGATTATCACTAAAGTTATTTCCGAAAAAGAATTAGAGATAGAGGATAATCACGGATTTACCATGCAGGTTTCTATAAATGAAGTGATTGTTATTGATGACAATGAAGATATTGTTTACACTATAGATAATACCGAATATATTAATCAAACAGATTTAAGAAAAGAAAAATTAAAATCGAAATCTAAACTTTTAGACAAGTACAAAAAACTCAATAAATATAAATACGAAAATACCTTAGAAATTGATTTGCATTTAGAAGAATTGGTAGAATTTCCAAATCGATTAGAAGATTGGCAAAAACTCTACACGCAAATTAATCATGCCAAAAAATGTGTTGAAGCAGCTCAATCAGAAAATATTCCACGCGTTGTATTTATTCATGGTAAAGGAACTGGGGTGTTAAAAACAGAATTAAGAAACATGTTGAGCACTACCTACGAACTTCAATTTTCTGATGCTGATTACAGAGAATACAGCACCGGAGCAACAGAAGTATATTTGAGATAAAAATCTACTTAACAATCAATTTTTTGCTGTGGATTTTATTTTCGGAAGTAGCCACAATAAAATAAATCCCTTTAGGAATTTCATAATCGATAGGAAATCCAATTAGTTCATTTTTATTGGTGTGAATATGAATTTTAGAGTAAAATTCTTTGCCTTGCAAATCTCTAAGCACAACTAAAATTTCATCGGTTGAACTAAAGTTATGATTAATAAAGAGAACTTCTCCAGAGTTTATTGGATTAGGAAATATACTAAATTCATATTCTTCACCGAAAGGACTATTTCTTACAGGTACAACATTAAAATACTCATACTTACCATCAAAATCCGTTTGTTTTAAGCGGTAATAAGAAATACCCTCTAAGGGATAAAAATCTGTTTCTGTATATTCAATCATTATATTACTATTACCAGCACCATTTACTGTTAAAATTTCTTCCCAATTTTTAGTGTCAGTACTTCTTTCTATAGTATAATAATCGTTATTTATTTCGGAAAGTGTAGTCCATGACACAACAACAAAATTTTCAAAAGCCAAAGCATTGAAATAGATAAGATTTATTGGGAGAGGTGCTCCATAATTTAAAGGTCCCGTTTGTGTACCATCTGCTTTTCTCCAATAAACAGTACCACATATTTCAAGAAAATTAGAACTTCCTCCTCCTGCAGGAGCTGATGCAGTTATAGCACCACCACTATTAATAGTAAAGCCAGAATTGCAAGGAAGTTGTAATTTAGGGCCATTTACTGGAAAGTCTAGAGTGCCATCTACAACAACAAAAATGGGTGTGCCACAGTTTGGTTCAGAATAATTTTGTTGATTTCTAATAGAAACAGTATGTCCTGCGGTAATAGTAATAGTATCACCACAACCTGGTATTCCAGGAACACCATTACAAATCCATGTGTTGGGATCATCCCATTCGCCAGAACCAACACTCACACAAGCGGCAAATACTTGAACGTTAATGAAAAGCAATAGAATAGTTAGGTGTTTGGTTTTCATTGTAGTAGTGTTTTTGAAACCCCAAATCTAAGTAATTATACTTAAAATTCAAAAATAAAAATACTTAGTACGGGAATATATAGCATTTAGCTTATGACATTTTGGAAATAAATTAAGGGCTTTATTTTATTAATTTTACCCTATCAATAATTATGAAACAGCTTATATCAACAATTTCAAAAAAACCAGGAGTTTATCAGTTTTACGATAAAAATGGAAAGATTATATATGTTGGTAAAGCCAAAAGTTTAAAGAATAGAGTTAGTTCTTATTTCAATAAAATACATGAGAATAGTAAAACTGCTGTATTAGTAAAACAAATTGCAGATATTAAAACCATAATTGTTGAGACAGAAATTGAGGCCTTGTTACTTGAAAACAATCTCATTAAAAAATATCAACCTAAGTACAATGTAATGCTTAAGGATGATAAAACCTACCCATGGATTTGTATTAAAAACGAACGTTTTCCTAGAATTTTTTCTACAAGAAATATAATAAAAGATGGTTCTGAATACTTTGGCCCTTACGCTTCTGTAAGAATGATGAATACCATTTTGGAGCTTATCCGAAAGTTATATCCATTAAGAACATGTAATTATAATTTGTCGCAAGAAAATATTAATAACGATAAGTTTAAGGTTTGTTTAGAATACCATATAGGCAATTGTAAAGCTCCTTGTGTGGGAAAGCAAACAGAACAGGATTACACAGAAGCTATACAGAATATAAAAGCCATTATTAAAGGAAATATACATGGGGTAATTAAGTACCTAAAACAACTCATGAAGCAATATGCTGATGAATTGTCTTTTGAAAAAGCTCAGTTGATAAAGGAAAAAATTCAGTTGCTGGAAAATTACCAAAGTAAATCTGTTGTGGTTAGCCCAACTATTAATGATGTAGATGTTTTCTCTATTATTTCCGATGAAAAATATGCCTTTGTCAATTATCTAAAAGTAATTAATGGAGCAATTATACAGGGACATACCATAGAGTTGAAAAAGAAATTGGAAGAAACAGATGATGAATTGTTGCAAATAGGTATAGCTGAGTTGAGAAGCAGATTTAACAGTGAATCTAAAGAAGTAATTGTACCTTTTAAACCAGAATTGCAAGATGAAAACATGAGGTTTTTAGTTCCTCAAAGAGGTGATAAAAAACAATTATTAGAACTTTCTGAACGCAATGCAAAGTATTACAGATTAGAGCGAAAAAAGCAACAAGCCAATGTAAATCCTACCAAACATGCAGATAGAATTTTAGAAAAGTTGCAAAAAGATTTGAGGATGAATGAAAAACCTGTGCATATCGAGTGTTTTGATAATTCTAATATTCAAGGAACGAACCCTGTGGCAGCTTGTGTGGTTTTTAAAGATGCCAAACCCAGCAAAAAAGATTACCGACATTTCAACATAAAAACAGTTGAAGGTCCGGATGATTTTGCTTCTATGACAGAAGTGGTTTATAGAAGGTATAAAAGATTAATGGAAGATAAACAACCTTTACCACAACTGATAGTTATTGATGGAGGTAAAGGTCAGTTGGGAGCAGCATTAAAAAGTTTAGACCAATTGGGGTTAAGAGGAAAGATAACCATTATAGGCATTGCCAAACGATTGGAAGAAATTTATTTTCCCAATGATTCGGTTCCTTTGTATTTAAATAAAACTTCAGAATCGTTGAAACTGATACAGTATTTAAGAGATGAAGCTCACCGCTTTGGAATAACTCACCATCGTAACAAACGCTCTAAAGCAGCCATTAAATCGGAATTAGCGGAAATAGAAAGTATTGGTTACAAAACCACTCAGCAATTGTTGTGGAAATTTAAATCGGTAGCTAACATAAAAAAGGCTTCTTTGCAAGAACTAGAGCAAGTTATCAGCAAAAAAAGAGCAAAAGTAGTGTACGATTATTTTAATGCTGACTCCCTGAATTAAATCATTATATTTGTTCGGTGCCACTAGGTTGTGTTGAGTGAGAAATATTTTTACTTCCTCTGGTAGTGTTATGTCGGAAAAAGAAAAGCAAATCCTGAAAGTAATTTTAAAATTGTTAAAAACAACAGTTATATTATTCACTCGGCACAGCCGAGCGACTGGGGAGAAAAAAACTATTGCTTTAGTCGTTGGAATTTATGAATCAGAAATAAGTGCGGATAGTAGTTTAACTTTTTTACAAAAAACAGAGAAAAAAGCATTTAAAATAAAGACAGATATGTATATTGGTTGAGTTCATTGATAACCACCTCAAAACCTATCTTTCTTATTTAGCAGTAAATTGTAAAGCATTTCTCTAGCTCTGAATAATTGGGCTTTTACTGTTCCTAAAGGAAGTTCTGTGGCTTCGGCTATTTCATCGTAAGACAGCTCTCTAAAATAACGTAAAACAATCAATTGTTTGTAGCGTGGCTTTAAATGATCTACCATTTCACGCATAATTCTAATCTTTTGCTTACGCATAAATTTTTCTTCTGGGTTTAAGTTGTTTTCCTTAATATCGAAAGTAGAATTATTGCCTTCACTATCTTCAAAACCTTTGTCTATAGAAAAAGTAATCATCTTTTTCTTACGGATAAAATCGATACAATTATTGGTAGCAATTTTAAAAAGCCAAGTGCTAAACGCATAATCGGGAGTATATTGATGCAAACGATTAAATGCTTTACCAAAAGCTTCTATGGTTAAATCGTCAGCATCATCTTGGTTTTTAACCATTTTAAGCATCATATAAAAAATAGAATCCTTGTATTTTTCTAATAGAATTGCATAAGCTTTTTCATCCTGAAGATCTCTTGCTTTCACAACTAATTCGTAATCTATTTGAGCTTTGGGAGATAAATTTTTACCTAATTCCATTGGGTTCTCTTTTTTATAAAGTTTGAAATTACTAAAATTGGATTAAAAAACATAAAAAATAATTCAAAAATTGGTGTGTAAATGATAACGTCTTTATTTCCCAATTGCTTAGAAGAAAACCTAAAGATAAGCATTTGAATAATATATTTCAATAGAAATAACCCAACTATTAGATGAATATGGGGGATTTTAAAGACCAATAAAAAAAATAAGCCTACAAAAATTAAATTGGAAAACATAAAAGTTCCCAACAGCAATTGGTGTTTTAATTTATAGTGTGTTCCACTTAAAAAATGTCGTTGTTTTTGGCGTATCCACTTATCAAAAGTAGTTTTTGGTTTAGAAATAGTATGGGCAGCAGCATTCAAAACAACTTGCGTATTGTTGTGGTTGGCAACTTCATTTACAAACAAATCATCATCACCAGAAATAATATGGTGGTGAGAAGCAAATCCTTTATTGTTAAAAAACACATCGGTATGATAACTTAAATTTCTTCCAACGCCCATATATGGCAGCTTACGTAAAGCAAAAGAAGTATATTGAATTGCCGTATAAAAAGTTTCGAACCGTATCAATTTGTTTAGAAAGCTCGGTTGTTGATCGTAATTGCCAATGCCTAAAATTATTTTCTTTTGAGGATTTTCGTAAGCAGTCATTAAGCTTATCCATTGATTTGAAGTAGGTTGGCAATCGGCATCGGTAAGTAATACTATTTCATTTTTTGCTGCTTTTATTCCTAAAGTTAAGGCAAACTTTTTATTCCCATAAAAACGATCATTATCAGGAACTGTAACAATTTTAAGGTTGCTGTGTTGCAACGAAAATGCTTTTAATACATCTTGCGTATCATCTACAGAGTTATCATTAACAACAATAACTTCAAAATCAGGATAATCTTGAGCTAAAATAAGTGGAAGAAATGCTAACAGATTTTCTCTTTCGTTTTTAGCACATACAATTACCGAAACAGGGGTAGTTTTTGGTTGGACAGTAGTTGGTTTGTAAAAAGCAATTTTTGTAAAAAAGTACAGGTAATAAAATACTTGAACAAGAAACAGGAGTATAAACAAAATAACCAACCCATCCCAAATAGAGTAAGGAGGGAAGAAAGAAAAAATGTCTTTTAGCAAGTCTTGCATTTTAAATATAATTTCAATGTCAAAAATAAAGAGCGATGTCCGTACTAAATAATTATCTTTGGCGAAGTTTTTAGACATGCATCGTTAATAAGTTTTGAAGGTGTATTTATGAAAAGTTTGATTTGATATTTTTTGAAAATAAGTAAAGTTTTTATTTTCGGGTTATATCAACTCACCCCCAAGTTATCTTACGATAACGTCTATTTCAAGCATTTGCTTGGAATATTCTCTTAAAATAGAGAAGTTTACTGGGTGAGTTGAACACAAATTTTCTTAATGATGAACAACAATTAAAAGATAATAGCAACTATAAATGAAATTTAAATTAGAAAAGAAAGATCCGCAATCAAAAGCGAGAGCAGGAGAGATTACTACCGACCACGGAATTATTAAAACACCTATTTTTATGCCTGTGGGAACAGCCGCAACAGTAAAAGGTGTTCATCAACACGAGTTAAAAAACGATACCAATGCACAAATAATTTTAGGAAATACGTATCATTTATATTTAAGACCCAAATTAGATGTTATTGGTAAAGCAGGAGGCTTACATAAATTTATGAATTGGGAAAAACCAATTCTTACCGATAGTGGCGGATATCAAGTATATTCTTTATCAGGAAGAAGAAAAATAAAAGAAGAAGGAGCAACCTTTTCTTCTCATATAGATGGTTCCAAGCATTTATTTACGCCAGAAAATGTAATGGACATACAACGAACTATTGGAGCGGATATTATTATGGCTTTTGATGAATGTACACCTTATCCGTGCGATTATAAATATGCCAAAAACTCTATGCACATGACACACCGTTGGCTAAAACGTTGTTGTGAAAGGTTTGATGCTACGGAAGGTTTGTATGGATATAGTCAAACACTTTTTCCAATAGTTCAGGGGAGTGTTTACAAAGATTTAAGAAAACAATCTGCTGAAAAAATAGCTTCTTTTGAAAGAGAAGGAAATGCTATTGGTGGACTTTCGGTAGGAGAGCCCGATGATGAAATGTACGAAATGTGTGAAATTGTAACGAATATTCTTCCAGAAGATAAACCTCGTTATTTAATGGGCGTTGGCACACCAATAAATTTGCTGGAAAATATTGCCTTAGGCATAGATATGTTTGACTGTGTGATGCCTACCAGAAATGCTCGTAATGGAATGTTATTTACGCAAAATGGTTTTATCAACATCAAAAATAAAAAGTGGGAAGCAGATTTCTCGCCAATAGATGCTG
Organism: Vicingaceae bacterium; assembly: GCA_032251145.1. Taxonomy (GTDB): domain Bacteria; phylum Bacteroidota; class Bacteroidia; order Flavobacteriales_E; family Vicingaceae; genus BRH-c54. Next base: position 60,343 of record JAVVER010000005.1, read on the forward strand.
ATGGAACAAGTTATGTAGATACTTTTTATTCAAAAGCGTATCTTCGTCATTTAATTATTTCTAAAGAAATATTAGGAGCTCAAATTGCTACTTTACATAATTTAAGTTTTTATCTTTGGTTAGTAAATGAAGCAAGGGAACATATTTTGTTAGGAGATTTTACAACATGGAAAAATAAAATGGTAAAACAATTGGCAACTAGGTTATAGTTTAAATGAAGATTATTGACGCATATATAATTAAAAAGTTTTTAGGAACGTTTGCTTTTACCATACTTCTTATTATTCCTATTATAATCATATTTGATTTATCGGAAAACCTGCAAACTTTTATTGAGCGAAAAGCATCTGTTTCGGCAATATTCTTAGATTACTACCTCAATTTTGTGCCGTTTTTAATTAACCAGTTAAGTCCTATTTTTATATTTATTACCGTTATTTTCTTTACTTCTAAAATGGCAAGTAACTCAGAAATTGTTGCTATACTTGCTGGCGGAGTAAGTTTTAGAAGATTGTTAAGACCTTATTTAATATCGGCAACTATATTAACCATCATTTCTTTTTATCTTAACAATTTTGTTATTCCTGAAGCAAACAAAGAAAGAATTGCTTTTGAAGAAGTGTATAGAAAAAATAAGTTTAGAAATGTAGATAGAGATATCCACATGCAGATAGGTAAAGAAACCTTTATTTATATGTCGAGCTATAATGCCGATATAGATATGGGAATAGATTTTTCTATTGAAAATTTTAATGAAGAAGGAGAATTAACCTACAAACTAATTGCAGACAATGTAATTTGGGATACTATTACTCATAAATGGCACATTGGCAATTACTACGAAAGATATATAAATGGATTAGATGAAGTGGTAAATACAGGTGCGTTTAAAGATACAACACTTAACCTAAAACCAGAAGAGTTTAAACGAAGAAAAAGTTTTGTTCAAACAATGGGGTATCAAGAATTAAACGATTTTATAGATGAAGCTGTTTTTAAAGGATCAGAAAAAATTACCCGCTATTTGGTGGAGCGACAAACACGTTTTGCCTATCCGTTTGCAACATTTATTTTAACAGTAATAGGGGTTTCTATGTCGAGCAGAAAGGTTAGGGGAGGAATAGGCTTACACATAGGGTTGGGTTTATTGATAAGTGCCTCCTATATTTTATTTATGCAAATATTTACTTCGTTTGCACTTACCTCCGGAGCTTCTGTTTTGATAGCTGTATGGACACCCAATGTTTTGTACGGATTATTAGCCTTGTATTTATTAAAAATTGCACCTAAATAGTGTGTAGTTATTATTTTATAATACATTCATTACATTTAATTTCTACTGGTGAAACCAGAGAATGATAATAATAATGGTATCAAAAAAACTTTAGCTTAAAATAAAGTTTACAAAACTCTATTTAACATAATATTCATTATAGGACAAAACGCTATTCTTATTTATTTAAGTCTTTAACGCGTTTGTCAACTATAATGGATATTATGTCTGCGTTCGTACCTCACTTGCTTTGCTTATGGCAGCAAAGTAAATAGAACACACAAGCCAACGCTTCTTTAAATTCTCGTATTCAAAGTAATTCTCCGTAAATTTAAAAATATTCGATTCTCAAGAAGTTTAGATTTTAAGCGGTATATCATTTTGTCCTATAATTAGCCATTATATTAAATAGCCGCACATGCCTTTCTTTTTTAAAAAATTTATTCTTTTGCTTCACCCTGTGAAATAAGATTTGAGCCTGTTCCTTAGAAACATTTTGCCGTAATGTGTTTTTAAATATTTCTCACGTTTTAAGGCATCCGCTTGTTCTAAACAGGCTTCGAAATAAATTAACTTTAATGGTATTCTGTTTTTTGTTGATTCAACATAACCATTTTGGTGCTGCTCAAATCTTAAATTCAAATCTTTTGTATATCCAACATACAAATTGCCATCTTTTTCGCTATGTAAAACATAAGTATAAAACATACTTCAAAGATAAAGATTTGAATTTATTTCACTGGGCAAGCTCAAAAAAAATATGTGGTAGTTCACTTGCATAAAAAAAATGCGTTTATTCATTCTTTTTTATTGTTTTTTATAGGTATTCATGAGCTCGTAAAAACTCGGTTGCCTTAATAAGGCTTTTTTTCGCATTTTTCTATGCTGCGTTCACTGGATTGGTTTGATTTATTCTTTTTTATCAATGTTTTTTATTTTAAACTAAGGTATTGATGCTACTTCGTGGTCTTGATAAAAAAGAACTACGGAAATGTCCAGTGGACATTTGAGCGAGCTTTGTGTGAAGGCTTGCAAATCTTTTTCTTGATAAAAAGATTTGCAAAAATCAAGAAAGAATTGCGTAGCAATCACGAATACCGATAAAAAACAATAAAAATGACATGAGTAAATATGCTTCAACGCTCTCTGTATAAATGCTAAAACAATACAAAAGTAATTGTTTGCTACGCAACAAAAGGACAAGCCCCTTTTGTTTGTTTTTACGCATTTATCCATTCACTCCAAACGCTTGCCCGCATTTCTTTCCTGCCAACACGCCTTTCTATTTAACATAATTCTATGTTTTAATAGTTATTAGCTTGATGATTTTAGTTTTCTACACACAAGTTGCAGCAAAGTTATGGTTATTGGTTCGGGAAATTGCAAGGATAAAATGTAGTAAAGCTATTTAGCTAACACGCTGTGCTACCGCACCGTAAACCGCTTTACTCCTTGCATTTTCCTCACTCAAAACCATTTTGAAACGCTTAACTTGGCGTATTGCCAAGGGTTCATTTAATTTTTTTAACTATGTTATGTATTCTTATTAATGCTCGTATTAATCCTATTAAAGGGTTGTTTTGGTTAGGTCGTGTTAAATCTTGGTTTTGGCTAG
>JAVVER010000006.1:0-63228 GCA_032251145.1 Vicingaceae bacterium
CAATATATTGTACTATTGGTGTTTTATTAACAAAGGACTTTAAACAACTTCTATATTAAAATTTATTTCTATGCAATTTTTTTAAGAGGAGATACTAAACCGATGTGGTTAATAAAAATATTTATTTGATTTAAAATTTGTTAACCTGATGTGTGGTTGTAAACTAGAAAAACAAAAATGGCTAAATAACACAGAAAAAGCAGAGGGGAAGGGATTCGAACCCCCGAAACATTGCTGTTTACACGCTTTCCAAGCGTGCGCCTTAAGCCACTCGGCCACCCCTCTGTTTATATTATAAATTAAGGATTGCAAAAATATCTTTTTTTTATAGAAGATTACCTAGTGAAGTTAAATAATCTTAAAATAATATAAGCATTAAAAAAAATCTTACCTTTGAAGTATTAAATTATTTAAGATGAATGTAGAATTAAAATTAGAAGGATTGAGTTGCGGACACTGTGTGAAAGCAGTAGAAAACATTCTTGGTGATTTAGAAGGAGTGAAGCAATATACTGTTAGTTTGCCTGATACAGCTACTGTTGAGTTTGATGAAAATACCATCAACATTGAAAAAATAAAACAAACTATAAACGATTCTGAAATCTATAAAGCCCTTTAATTATGAAAAACACGAACATTTTTTTAGCTTTAACATTTGCTTCAATGAGCTTTTTTATAGCTTGTAGTAATGAAAGTAGCACTTCTGAAACTGTAACCGAAAAGTCTGTTATTGACCCAACAAAAGTTGTTGCTGTTGATTTTAAAATTGACGGAATGACCTGCAAAATGGGTTGTGCTAAAACTATTGAAAAAACTATTGCAGGTTTAAATGGTGTGGCAGCTAGTAAAGTTGATTTTGATGCTGAAAAAGGTCATTTTGAATTTGATGAATCAATTATTTCTGAAAAAGAAATTATTACTGCAATTGAAAAAGTTGCTGACCAATATAAAGTAAAAGATTGGAAAGAAGAAAAAGAGGCTTTAGAAGAAAATACTCCTTCAGAAACCAAAAGTGAGGACAAGTCATTTACAAATGTTAAAATGCCAACATTTGAAATTCCTAATATTTTTAAATTCTTAATTAATCAACTATAAGGATAGAAGAATTTTAAATTAGTAATTCATTTTAAGAGAACAGATAACTTTTTTTCAATTTTTTCACATTAAATTTTAACTAAAAAAAACCATACAAATTAATGTATGGTTTTTTTTTTTTGAAAAACTTTAAGTTTTTTATTTTAAGGTTTTTAAAACCGCCAATAGCATAGCAGCACTTAAACGTGCTTTTACATTAGGATTGATATATTCAAAATCAATAACGCCAGTTGTATTTATTACAAAAACGGAAGGAACAGGTAGGATTCCTTCATTTGCATTTCCAGAAGCTTCTAACAACATGGGTTTATATTTGTCGGGAGCTTTAAAAGCAATGCCAAATGCTTGTGCTACTTTTAAATCGGCATCAGAATATAATTTATAGCTTAATTTATGTTTTCCTAAAGATTCTTTTAGTTTTTCAGGAGAATCAGGACTAATAGCAACCATTTGGTAACCTAACGCATTAATTTCTTTTTCTGCTTCTTGTAACTCAGCTAAATGGGCATTACAAAACGGACACCAACCTCCTCTATAAAACATTAATACTGTTGGTTTTTCTGTTAAAATTGTTTTTAAAGCAACTGATTTTCCATTGATGTCTTTAAGCTCAACATCTGGGGCATTTTCACCAATTAATAAAGGAGAAATATCGGTTGCTGCTTCGGCAACTTGGGCTTTAATGTTTAAACTAACAGCTGCGGCTATTAAAGTTAATAAAATTGTTTTTTTCATAATCATTTAATTTTTAGTTAGATAATTTATTTTTTACTAAATTACTTTAATCAATTAGGGTAAAAAATTTTATTAACAAATTTTCTGAAAATGTATTAAGATAATTCTTTCAAAATAGCATTTTCTACTTCTTGGCTATTCCATTTTTCTTCAATATTATTAAATGCTGCCATTACTTTTTTCATAATAGCATCCTGAATTTGACCTTTTTTCCATGCTTCGGAATAACGGATATGGCTAAAAGTTACTTGGCTATATAAAGGCATCCACTTGTCGGGATGTTTTTCTGAGAAGTGAGCTTCAATTTTCTTTTGCAATAAAAATTTTGGATCAGCAACATAATCACGCATTACGTAATAATTATGTAGCGATAAATCCTGAACGCCATCACCATCGGGCTTTCTCATTAGTTGGTATTCTTCAAAAACTTTTTTCCAGTCTTCTTTATGTTTCTGCATTAATTCCCACAAAACAGTACAATCTTCAAAACCAGCATTCATTCCTTGTCCGTAAAAAGGCACTGTTGCGTGTGAGGCATCTCCCATAAGAGCAGTTTTGCCATGGGTCCACGGGTAGCAACGAATAATGGCTAATGAAGAAAGTGGATGATCTTGCCAAGCATCAGCAATGTTGGGCATCATCTCATAAAAATCGGGAAAAGTGGTTTTAAAAAAAGTATTTACCGCTTCTTTGGTAGTCAATGTTTCAAAAGAATTTTCGCCTTTAAAAGGCATGAATAAGGTACAGGTAAAAGAACCATCTTCATTAGGAAGAGCTATTAACATAAATCTTCCTCTTGGCCAAATGTGTAAGGCATTTTTTTCTAATTTGTAAGAACCGTCTGCATTGGCTGGAAGTAAGATTTCACGGTAACCGTCTTCAATATAATTCTGACTAAAATTAAATTTATCTAGCACTTGAAAAGAATTGTATCTTACAGCAGAGAAAGCTCCATCGGCTGCAAAAACCACATCCGATTGGTATTGTTTTTTCTCGCCTGAAGCAGTTTCTGTATAAACGATACCATTTTCTAAATCTGCTTTGTAGCAGCGTTCGTTATAAAAAATTTGAGCATTACCTTGTTTTTCGGCAATGTCCATCATTTTAGCATTTACACCACCACGAGAAACAGAGTAAATTGCCTGACCTTCCTTACCGTAAGGTTGAAAAGTTAGGTTTCCTTTTAAATCATGCATCATTCTGCCTGGCATAGGAATAGCAATTTCTCTTATTTCATCACCCACACCCACGGTGTCTAAAGCTTTCCAGCCTCTTGTAGATAAAGCCAAGTTAATAGATTTTCCTGCTGAAATTTCTGCCTTTCTGATGTCTGGTCGTCTTTCTACTATAGTTACTTTATATCCTGCTTTTGAAAGATATACTGCCCACAAAGAGCCTACTAATCCTGCTCCTACTATTGTTGCTGTTTTCATTTTAGTTTAAAAGTTTAGCCCCCTCAATCCCCCAAAGGGGGAAGTTAGGAAAGTTGTTAATAGTTATTTGTTGTAAAAACCAATTATTTCATTTTTCGAAGGTTTACTAACAGAATACTTTATTAGTAAACTATCTCCAATTTGTTGATTACCATGTCTTTTACCTGTTGTAAAATCATCTTTATAAATTGAATCTTCTACAGTATAAAAATAATATGCTTTTTGATAGTATCCAATCCCTTTAATTCCTCTAACAATATCTATTTTCTCAACATATCCTTTTGTTTTTGCTGTTTTGCCAAAAAATATAGTTGGTAACTCAAAATTATTCCACATTAAATAACCTGCAATTATCAGGAATAATATGGCAAATACAGCTGGATTTCCTCTCATTTTATAAAATGACTAATTAGTTCACTCATCCTCACATTTACAAATCTACACATCTACACATTATTCTTCAAAATCTCTCCAAAACGATACACATCTACAAAAGAATTGTAAAGAGGAACTGGTGCCATTCTAATCGCGTTTGGTTCTCTCCAATCTGAAATTACTCCTTCGTTAGTAAGTTGGTTAAATAGATTCTTACCAAATCCGTGAGCTATAACAGAAACCTGACAGCCTCTTTCTTTCCAATTTCTTGGTGTAATAATTTCTAACGATTTTCCTGAAGATTTATCTAAGTGCTTTTCGTTGATGTCATCAATAATAAATTCTAAATACCCTGAAAGCATTTTTTGTTTTTTGAGTAATTTCTCCATACCTACTTCATCAAAAATATCAACTGCGGCCTTATGTGCAGCCATAGTTAATACCGGAGCGTTACTCATTTGCCATGCTTCAGCAGACTTCATAGGCTGAAAACCTTTTTCCATTAAAAAACGGGTTTCTTTTTCTTGTCCCCACCAACCTGCAAATCTTGGTAAATCTGTATTCTCGCAATGACGCTCGTGTATAAAAACGCCTGAAACCCCACCAGGTCCTGAGTTTAAATATTTATAAGAACACCAACAAGCAAAATCCACCTTCCATTCGTGGAGTTTTAATTCAATATTTCCTGCTCCGTGAGCTAAATCAAAACCAACATTAGCACCAACTTTATGTCCTGCTTCGGTAATGGCTTTCATATCAAAAACTTGTCCTGTAAAATAATTTACTCCGCCTATCATTACACACGCTAAACTGTTTCCAGCATTTTCAATAGCCGTAATAATATCTTCGTTTCTAATAGTTCTCTCGCCCTCTCTAGGAGCTACTTCAATAATGGCTTCATCAGGATTAAAACCTGCATTTCTAACTTGCATTTCTAATGCGTATTGGTCGGAAGGGAAAGCTTTGGCTTCACAAACAATTTTATATCTTTGGTTGGTTGGGCGGTAAAATGAAACCATTAATAAATTTAGGTTTACGGTAAGATTATTCATAACCACTACCTCTTTGGGTAAAGCACCTACAATTTTTGAAATTGGTTTAGCAAATTGTTCATGGTAAGAAAACCAAGGATTTTTAGCATGAAAATGACCTTCAACACCCCATTTTGCCCAATCTTCTAATTCCTGATTAATGTAAGCTGCTGTTGACTTTGGTTGTAAGCCCAAAGAGTTTCCTGTAAAGTAAATGGTTTCCTTACCATTAATAATGGGGATATGGAACTTACTTCTGTAACTTCTTAATTCATCTTGCTCGTCTAATTCTTGAGCAAACGTTAATGAGTTCTGAAAATTCATTTGTTAGTTGATTAGTTTAAATGTTTATAAATTTAGTTTTTATTGTTATTAATGTCGACTAGTGTGTTGGATAAGTCCTTTTTTTTTGGGGTTTAGGGGGTTTTTCTTATAATTCACATCCATAGCTACAATTAAGGCTATAAATCCCCAAAAAGGAACGGATAATTTATCAGTATCTAAATAATTATTCATAAACCCGTGAAGTACATAGGTAAACAAGCCTAAAAGTGTAAAAAGGATAACTGTTTTCTTTTCGCCTTCTAGTTTGTGATAGAGTAGGGAGCCTCTGTAAAAAACAGTAATAACAATAAGTAAAAAAGTTAATGTTCCTAAAACACCAGATTCTGCTAGTGGACCAATGTATTCGCTGTGGGCATTTCCATTGGAGCTTGTATTTGTGCTTATGATGGTCATTTCATTAGAAAGTTGAAAGGGAGCATACTGAAAAATATAAGTTCCAGGTCCCCAGCCAACAATAGGTCTTTCTAAAAACATCCGCCAAGCACAACTCCAACGGTTTAATCGCTCTAAGTTAGAAGCATCTGTAGAAACATTAGACATAGATTGAACGTGTTCTGTAAGCTCTCCTGATGAATCTTGATCATTTTTTTCTAAGCTGTGCATAATGGTTGTCCAACTACTGGCTAGCATAATTCCTGCAAATAAACCTACTAAAATTAGGGAGCTAAATCGAATTTTAAGTTTGTAAATGATAAAAAGAACAGCAGCAGCTATTAAACTTAACCATGCAGCACGAGTGTAGGACAATATAATTCCAATTATAAAAATGGTAATAAGGGATAAGGTTATTGTTTTAAAAATTGGACTATTTTTCTTGAAAAGGAAAATGAATAAAATAGGTAAATACATAGCTAAAGCAGCACCGTAAGAGGTGTGGTCTTTATAAAAAGGCCACATTACCCAATGCGAAGCTTTTTCATCGAAACTATAAATGGACAATCTTACAACACTGTATATTATAACTATAATTAAAGGGATGATGTAAGCCCAAAAGTAAACTTTATAGTTTTTATAATTTTTAAAAAGTTGAGTAGCGATAAAATAAAAACAAACAACAAACCACATTCGGGCTAATAAAAATTTAAATGATACTATAGGCATAGTACTGGTAATGGAAGTGATAAAAATCCATATCAAATTAATTATAATGGCTATGGAAACGGGGTGTCTGAATATTTTAGCATCAAACGACTTGTGGTAAAAAAGTTTGAAAAAAAATAGGAGCATTACACCAAACATTAGAGGGTCGGTGGGTAAATACATACCTATGCCACCGTGACCACCAATTTCGAGATTAAAGGATAGAGGAGTAGCAAAAACAATGAACCACATGAGTTTATCTAAGTGAAAAAAAGCCATAAAGATTAATGCTATGGCAAGAGGTAGAAGTGCTAAATAAGGAAAGTTGAGGTAAAAAAGATAGCTGTTTAATAATATAAATAAAAAACTAGCTAGGTAAATCCAATATGAATAAAGTAATTTAATCAAATTAAATCTTTTAATCTTGATTGAGGTTTGTTAAATTAGAAATACTATCTTTTATCAATAAAAATACAAAGGTTAAAAGGAATGCAGACATCACTGAAATTAGTACTATTAACATTCTTTTTGGGGTGTGTTTTTTGTCAGCAGGAGTGGCGTAATCTAATACAAATTTGTAAGACAGTAAGTTGTTAGCGTCTAGCTGTACCTCTTCTAATTTAGATTTAAGAAAAGCAAGCTGTTTGTTTTCGTAAGCTAGTAAATCTCTAAATTTTGTAAACCTAGAACCGTATTTTGCAAATACACTTAGCTTTTTTTCTAGCGACTCAATTGCAGAAGTTTTACCTTGTAAAATTGCGATAGAAAGTTGCTCAGTATATCTTTCTACTTGGGATTCATATTCTATAATGCCCAATTCCATATATGTTTTAAGAGAATCTTGTAATGAGTTAACATAGTTAACTTGGTCATCATGTTTTTTTTGAACAAGAAAAAAAGCTTGTTGGCTAGTTTCTTTTTGCATTTCAATTATGGTAACATCTACTAGTTTGGCAATTTCGTTAGCAATTTTTGCAGCCATTTCGGGTGATTTGTCTAATACTTCGATTTCTACGGCTGAAAATTTAGTAATATTAAAAGTAATGTTACCTTGAAACACTTCTATCAGTTTTGCTTTCCATTTAGGTTGAAGTGTATCAATTTCGTAATATGAAATTAAATTAAGATTTTTTACTGTTTGATTTCGAATTTTGTCTGACTTTAAAATTTGCATTAAGGTTTCTGCTTCTTCTTTTTCTCCAAACTTTAAAATATCATCTTTATAAGGCGTGCTACCAATTAGTGGTCTAGAAATAGAGCTAATAGCTTTAGGAAACATTGTAACTGTAGATTTATACATATCTGTTATAAATAGTGAAACAATTACAGAAACAATAAATGCAATAGTACTAACAATAATTAGTGGTTTTTTCCATCTAAACATTAAAATTATTAAGTTCTGGTTGTTTAGAAAGGATGTCGAATTTTTAGTATTCAATTGAATTAATTTTAAAAATGAAAGTCAAAAATACCTAATTTATTTTGAATGTTGAATAACTTTAGAGTAGAGAGCTTAATTATATGTAATAAACTCTTTTAATTCTTCAACATCAAAAAACTCGCCTGTCCATTTTTTTTTAACAATACTTTCTTCAACATAATAAATTGATGGCAAAGTTCCTCCACTGTATTTAAAAAAAGTATCATCAGTCATCCATAATATGGGATAATTTAAAGCTGTAGATGTTATAAACTCTTTTAGGTTATCTTCTTTTTTTGAGGCGATAACAATAAATACATTAGTAATGTTATTTTCTTTATTTAGAAAAGAGAGTTTGTGAGCAGCATTTTCACAATGAGGACAACTAGCACTAAAAAAGACTAAAATTTTTTTTCCAGACGTAAAATTGATTGCTGTATTAGATTGATAAAAAGTTTGAGGTAAACCTGACCAATCTACAACTTTATTTAACGATTTGGAAGGTGTATTTTGTAACCCAACTCTATTAAGCAAGAAGGTAGTAATAAAAGAAGTAATTAAAAGACCAATTACAAAAAGCCATATTTTAGGAAGCCAATCTTTTTTAGGTAAGGCGAATAAAACCAACATTAAAACAATGTTTTTCATTAATGAGCTAAGAGGCGAAAGAGCTATAAGTTGACCAAAACAACCGCAATCGGAAGTGTTTCCTTCGGTAAATAGTAAAAAAATAAGGTAAAGACTAAATACTACTAACATTGATTGAGCTAAATAGTATATTAGTTTATTTGCCCAAAGATTAATTAAAATAGAAACTCCAATAAAAATTTCAAAGGCTATTATAGTTCTAGCTATAAATGGAGCTAATATCCAATTTGATATTCCTAAGTCTATAAAAACTACCTCAAATGGTTCTATAGGGAATAGTTTACTTATTCCAGAGAGAATAAAAACTCCTGCAGTTAAAAATTGTAGTATAAAAAATAAAATCCTCATTTCTTAGGTAAAAAAATATCCTACCATTATTAATAGTAGGATAAAATTTAATAATAATTTAAAAGTATAAGATTACTCAACTTTACAGTCAGCACCTAAAGCTTTTAAGCTATCACAAGTTTTTTTTACATCGCAGTCACAATCATCTTCATCAAAAGATTCAGCACCTGTACATTTACACTCATCTTTAGAGCATGATGTAGTTGTAAAAGCAACGCCACCAACTACTAAAAGGGTTAAGAATAATTTTTTCATAATAATTAGTTAAAAGTTAATAAAATATTTTGGCTAAAGTATAAATAATAATTGAAAAAAAAAAAGCTTTCTAACGTTTTAGTGTTAGAAAGCTTTTTTGATTTATTGAGAGTTGTAACTATATTAGTTTACTGCTGCTTGAAATTCAGCATCATCTCTGTATTTTATAAATTCAGCATCATCTTTAGCTTTTGCTTTTAATGAAGCATCTTTAGCTGTAGCTGATTTAAGGTTATTAACCATCATTCCTTTATCTCCAGATCTTGCACCTGCAATAGCTTTTAAGTAGTAAGCTAACGCTTCGTCTTTATCAGCAGAGTTATCTATAGTTTGACCTAAGTTATTATCTCCGTTAAGTAATTTAGCTAATGCAGCATTGAATGAATTAACACCAGAGTAATTAGAAACTGCAGCAGCATAATCTCCTTCTATAATGTTAATTATCCCTTTGTTTTCTGCTACTTCTTTTCCTGCACCGTTAGCTTTGTCGTAGTATTCTTTTGCAGTAGCGTTATCTCCATTTAATCTTGCTATAACACCTAAGTTATTATTTACAACTGGAGTACTTTCAATAGCATTTGCTTTTTCAAACTCAGTTTTAGCGTCAGCTAATTTGTTTTGAGAAACATATAAATACCCTATGTTGTTTGGTCCTCTCCAATCGTTAGAGAATTTAGTTACAAAACTTTTGTAGATAGATTCTTTTTTAGCCATATCATCATAAAGAGTAGCAGCGTATAGCATTTGCTCAGCATCTAAAGAATCAATTTTAGTATCTACTAATGTTTTAATTTCATCATCAGTTAAGTTATGGTGTTTCATCACTAAGTTAACTTGAGATCTTCTTAAAACAGGAAGAACTTTTTTAGCAACTTCTTGGTAAGTAGCCGCTAGGTTTTTAATTTCTTCTTCTCTTTTAGTAACATCTGAGTATTGCTCAAGAACTCTAATAATAAGTTCTTTGTCTTTAATGTCAGATGCTTGCATTAGTTTTTTGAAACCATCCCAGTCTTCACCTTTACCAGTTTCTTTAGCAAAACCTTCTGGCACTTCAATTTTGTGTTGTTTCAATAAAGCAATAATGCTTTTAGCAGCAGAAGCAGCTCTTTCGTTAGCTAAGTTTTCGTTTTTGCTAATTTCACCCTCAGGAGAAGCATAAGCATCAACAACTAAGCTATTGAATTCCATTTTAACATCTTCTTTCCATCCTTTTAATTTAGATTTTAAGTCTTTGATGTCTTTATCATTCATTTCAGAAGCTCTAACAATAGAATTATTTACTAAATAGTGAATTTCAACATTATTGTTTTCTAAGTTGAATTTTTCAAATTTATCAGCACCAATAATAGCTTTGTCGGCAGCCATAACTAATTTTGGAGTAATAATAGTTCCGTCAGCAGCTTTTCTTGGGTCTAAATCTTTAGTTTTTGTTTTGTATTCACCGCTAGCTCTTAATTCTAAAGTAGCTTTATGCATTCCATCTTTATAAGGAATTTTAGCAGTATGAGAAAAACTTCCACCTTTTTCGTAGTTAATCACTGTTCCTTCTGCTTCAGAATCTTCACCTTTTAGTTTAAAAGCTTTAAATTCTTCAGTTCCTCCATCATATACAATTACAGGAGTAATAGTGGCAGCCACTTTTTTGTGAAAATATTTTGTAGGGAAGCTTCCATTAACAGAGATTTGAATACTATCTCCGTGCATTTCCATAGGATTAGGAGTTACTTCGTAGTTTACTTCACCCTGTCTTTTTACCATTTTTGCTAATGGATTACATGCAACAAATACTGTTGATGTAGCCACAAATAGAGAAAATAGTCTTAAATTGTTAGTTCTCATTTTTAATTATTTAAGTTTAATTTATTTAGTTTTCGTGATGCAATATTAACTAATGTTTTTCACAAAAAAAAAACTATTACTTATAAATATTGTTAGATAAGCTAATATTTAAAGACTTTTAAATCATCAATACAATTAATTTTAAGTTGATTAATACTTTTATTTAGAACAGGATGTATAAAATTTGGGAGAACTTCTTCTAAAGGATATAATATAAAATTTCTTTCAGATATTCTTGGATGTGGTATTTGCAGATTTTCTGTTTGGATAATTTCGGAGTTAAAAAAAAGTAAATCGATATCTATTGTTCGTTCTCCCCATCTTTGCATTCTTTTTCGCCCTAATTCCGTTTCAATTGCTAAACATTTTTCTAATATAGTTGTAGCAGTATGTTTTGTTTCAACAATAATAACTTGGTTTAAAAAATCAGCCTGATTTTCTACTCCCCAAGCTTGTGTTTGGTATATTGATGACTCTTTTATAATTGTTCCAATTTCTTGAGCAATGTTATTTTTAGCCGATATAAATGTTTTTTTTATATCTCCCTGGTTTCCACCTAAAGATAATATTAATTGATTATAATTATTATTTTTTCCGCTCATCATTTTTTCTTACCACTAATGTATTTTATATCTTTTTTTAGTTAAAAGGAATATACATTTGTATTTATGTTGACAAAGGTAATTAAATCAACATCAATTAATTTATAACCTAACCCATATAAAAAATAAATCGATGAAACAGTTTTTTAAAATTATGTTAGCCTCCATTGCAGCAATGATAGTAATGGGTGCTTTGTTTTTCTTTATTACATTTGGAATTATAGGAAGTTTAATTTCCTCCTCATCTGATAAGGAAGTAAAAGTTAAAAATAATTCAGTAATGCAAATTAAATTTACTGAACCAATTCCGGACAGAACTTCAGACAATCCGTTTGAAAATTTTGATTTTGGTAAAATGCAGTTATCTAGTCAATTAGGGTTAGATAAAATTCTTAAAACTATTGAAAAAGCTAAAGCCGATGATAGAATTAAAGGAATTTATTTAGACTTAAACGTTGTAAATGGTGGAATGGCAACAGTTGAAGAGATTAGAAATGCCTTAGAAGATTTTAAATCTACCGGAAAATGGATAGTAAGTTATTCAGAAATTTATACTCAGAAAGCATATTATTTAGCATCAGTTGCAGATAAAATTTATTTAAACCCTGCAGGAATAATGGAACTAAGAGGTCTGTCTTCAGAGTTAATGTTCTTTAAAAACGCTTTAGCTAAGTTAGATGTTGATATGCAAGTTATTCGTCATGGTAAATTTAAAAGTGCAGTAGAACCTTTTATGTTAGAAAAAATGAGTGCATCTAACAGAAATCAAATGCAATTAATTTTAAATACTACTTGGGGAAGTATGTTAGAAAAGGTTGCTGCATCAAGAAACATTAGCATTGAAAAAATTAATGAATTGGCTAATGGAATTAAAATTCAGAAAGCTATAGATGCTAAAAATGAAGGTTTTGTTGATGAAATAATGTACAAAGATGAGTTGTTAGATATGTTTAAAGAAAAATTAGAGGTTGCATCTTACGAAGATCTTAATTTTATTGAATTATCTAAGTATTTATCTGCAAGTAAAGATCCATTAAAAGAATTACAAGAAAAAACAGCAGAACCAAGTACTAATCAAATAGCAATTGTGTATGCTAGTGGCGATATTGTTAGCGGTAAAGGAGAAAAAGGGGAAATGGGTTCTGAAACCATTTCTAAAGCAATTAGAGCAGCTCGTTTAGATAGTAATGTTAAGGCAATTGTATTAAGAGTTAATTCTCCTGGTGGAAGTGCTATGGCTTCTGATGTGATGTGGAGAGAAGTGATTTTAGCTAAAAAAGTAAAACCAGTTGTGGTTTCCATGGGTAATGTAGCTGCATCTGGTGGATATTATATTTCTTGTGCTGCTGATAAAATTGTTGCCGATGAAAAAACAATAACAGGTTCAATAGGTGTTTTTGGTTTAATCCCTAATGCTCAAGGATTTTTCAATAATAAATTGGGTATTACTTTCGATACAGTAAAAACCAATACTCATGCTGATATGTTAACCATATTCAGACCATTAACTCAGGAAGAAAAAGACATTATACAAATTGGTGTAGAAAATATTTATGATGATTTTATTACTAAAGTAGCCGAAGGTAGAGGAATGACTAAAGAACAAGTTGATTCTATTGGACAAGGAAGAGTGTGGACAGGAATTGATGCTAAAAAGATTGGTTTAGTAGATGAAATAGGAGGTATAAATAAAGCAATTGAAATAGCTCAGGATTTAGCAAAAATGGAAGATTATACTTTAACAGCATATCCAAAAGCAGAGAAAAATCCGTTTAATGAATTGTTAATTACTTTAACGGGTGATATGGAAGCTTATTACATGAAAAAACAAATGGGTGAAGGGTATAAATATTACCGAGCTGTTGAAAGATTATCTACTCAGCAAGGAATATTAGCAAGAATGCCTTATGAAATAGAGATTCATTAAGAAATAGATTTTTATAAAAAAGTAAATAGCCACTAAATTTTAGTGGCTATTTTTTTATTTACATACCTCAAAATATTGCTGGGCTCTTTCTAAATTGCCTGAATTTACTAACAAAGAATGAATGTGGGCACAAAGTTGTTTGTCGTTCGCATCAAGCTGAAAAGCTTTTTCAAAATAATAAATGGTAAATTGGGTTCCATCAGGTAAAAGTGAGTAAAGGTTGGCTAAACTTACAAAAAGCACTTTAGAATCAGGTATTTTCCCTTCTAAGTTTTTCAATAAATTCACTCCAAGTAGAGCATTTTCGGAGTCTCTAGCTATGTTCATGAACTTTTCATAAGTCATTAAGTTTTCAGGGGTCAGTTCTATTACTTTAGCGTAATGTTTTAAAGCTAAATCGTGCTTGCCGAGTTTATTATAAGAAAATGCTAAATTAGTGTGTGCTTCTACATAGCTAGAATCTATTGCTACAGCTTTAGAACAATAGTTAATTGCTTTTTCATAGTCTTGTAAAAAGTTAACATATACCGATCCTAAATTGTTTATAGATGTTAAGTAAGTTGAGTCTATTCTTAAAGCTTCATTATAATGATGAATAATTTTTTTAATATCGGTTGGTATTTGAGGGTTGTTTGGATTGTTTCTTAATTTATTAGCTGTTTTAGGATATAAGGTATTAGCAATTAACGCATGGGCTTTTGCAGACTCGGTAAGATGTTCAATGTCATTTTCGTAAAGTGTTAGTTTATCATGCCAATCTGGGTTTCTGGCAATTGTTCGAGCAGAATAAGCTATAGAAATAATGCTAAAAACAAGCAAAAAAGTAGCAGGTAGTTTCACACTAACCGTTTCAGAAGCAATATCAATTTTAAATATTTTGAGTAATAGAAACCCAAGGACTATACAAAAACCGATTGAAAAAATATAAGTAAATCGATCTGCCACAATTCCTACAATAGGGAAAAATAGATTAATTACTCCTAACATCACTCCAAACCAAATAACTATTCCAAACCCAATCACTTTTCTTTTTAAAAACTGAATAAACCCATAAATACCAACAGGAATAAAAAAGATAATGGCTGCCCAAACTTGCCAATTGGAGAAAGTTGCCATAGGAATTTGGTTGTAACCATAATAAAAAGAAAGGTTAATAGGGTAAATTAACATTTCTAAATAAAACCATGCTGAATAAAGTGCCACAAGTATTCTGTCAAAAAAATCACCTTGATAAACTAAAGGGTTTTCAAAAAAGAGCATTTCTCGGGTAGCTTTTCCAGTTAACAGGCCTTTTTTCATTAAAATAAAACTTATTACCATTAAAATAACGGAAAAAGTACTAATTAGTATTTTTTTATAATCTGATTTTACAAAATACAAAACCACAGGAACTAAGCCTAAAGCTGCTAATGCATTTTTTTTAGATAAAATAGCAAACAAAACAGCAAGCATAGCAAAAGCCACATATTTTAGCTGATTAGTAACTGTATATTTAAGGTATAGTTTTAATGAAACGATAATGCCCAACAACACAAAAAGTTCGTCTCTACTTTTAATGTTAGCTACCGGTTCGGTATGTAGTGGGTGAATTAGAAATAAAATAGTTATTAATAGAGGAAGTAAAACATTGTATTCTTTAAAAATACTTTGGAGTAACGAAAAGAGTAATATGCAAGTAAGTATATATAGTAATAAGTTAATAAAATGACTAATGTTAGCTTGGGTTAATAAGTCACTTTTTTCTTTTTCTTGTTTAGTTTGGCTGGCAGGTAACTTTCCAAAAAGTTGTTTCTCTATGGCAAAAGACGAAGTTACTATTGGTCGGTATTCGTATTCTTGTTTTCCAACGGCATACCTCGATTTGAAAATTTGAGGTATGGCTTTTACACCATGAGAAACAAGTATGCCATCTGCCACCATGTCATCATCTAACGAATATTCGTTATTAATGCTATTCCCGTAAATTAAAAAGCATATTACTGTTATTAACAGATAAACTTTTTTATTAGTAATTTTTGAAAGGTTTATTTTCATATTCAATAAATCAATTGTAAAAATACATAATCACAATGAAGTTAGTTTATAATAGATTAAATATGTTAACTTTACTTGATTATTTAAAGATTTAATAAATGACCATTGAGGAAATAAATAAAATTCCTTTTGTTTTTATTGTTGGTAGAGGCCGTTCAGGTACTACCTTGCTTCAAAATATAATTGATGCTAATGAAAATGCTATTTTAGCAAGAGAATCAAAAATTATCATTCATTTAAAAAACAAGTATTTTGGTGTTAAAGATTTTAACGCTATTATTATTGATGAATTAATTTCAGACCTTTACAAAGACCGTTTTTTTGAGTTGTTTTGGCAAGTTAATCCTACTAATTTAATTAAAGATTTAAAATCATATCCTTCGCAACAACTTAATTTCCCTGTTATTTGTAAAATAATATATCTTCATTTTACATCTTTCTTTGATAAAAAAGAAATTAAGTTAATTGGTGATAAAAATCCAGCATACGCAGTTTTCATTCCTGAATTGCTAGAGGTTTTTCCAGATGCAAAATTTATACATATTATTAGAGATTATAGAGATAATGTAGTATCTAATAGTAAGGCTTTTGGAGAAAAATCTTTTGGATATTTATCTTATGGTTGGTTAGTGTTTAATAAAAAAATTGAAGTAGCTAAAAAAATATATCCTAATAAATTTTACACCTTGAGGTATGAAGATTTGGTAACTTTTCCAAAAGAAAAAACCATAGAAATTTGTAGGTTTTTAAATCTAGAATTTAATGAAAAAATGCTCAATTTTAGTACTAAAATTGAAGCATTACCGATAGAGCTTCCAAATAACCATAAGAATTTAACAAAACCTATTAATAATAGTCAGGTTGGCAAGTATAAAGATGTACTTACAAAAAATGAATTAGAATTAATAGATTTTATTTGTGGAGATCTTGCTAAAAAATATGATTATAATGCTTCATCAAAAAACGAAAAAAATCTATATATTTTAAAATTAATGTGGTATAAATTTCGATATTACCAATTTCAATTTATTATTAAGAGCTATTATTTACTGCCTTTCAATATTAGGGATACTATAAGATTAATAGCTGAATTTTTATACAAAAGCTTAAAAATTGCAACAAAATTTAATAGGGTAGAATTAAAAGCAAAAACAAATGATATATAATTTATGAATGCTATTGTTGACATATCAATTGTAATTCCTGTATTTAACAGTGAAAAGGCTATTCCAGAACTTATTTCTAGGATTAATCAAGTAGTAGATCAAATTAGTAATTCTTATGAAATACTACTAGTTGATGATTTTTCTTTAGATAATTCATGGGAGATTTTAAAAGAACTTCAGGATAAAAATGACAACATTTCTATTTTTAGGTTATCAAAAAATTATGGACAACACAATGCTACCATTTGCGGAATAAAACATGCTGTGGGCAATGTAATAATTACTATGGATGATGATTTAGAACATTTACCCGAATCAATACCTACTATATATCAAAATTTTATAGATAAACAATACGATATTTTATATGCTTGTCCTAATAAACGACAAAAGCGGTTTTTAAGAAATTTTTTAGGCAACTTTTGGAATTACCTATTAAAGCTTTCCAAAAAAGGACTTAGTGATGCTTCTTCGTTTAGAATAATGAACAAAAATTTAGCAAAAAATATAGCATTACACCAAGAGCCATTTGTTTATATAGAAGCTATCGTTTTATGGTACACCAATAATATTGGTCAAATAACTATTCCATTTGGGAAAAGAAAATATGGCACTTCTAATTATACAGTTTCACAATTATATAATTTAAACCACGATTTAGGTATGCATTATAATACGCATGTTTTAAAGTTTCTGAGAAATTTTGGTGTTACCGTTTTTTTAGTCTCATTTATATTAATTATCTACTTTTTACTAAAAAAAATATATGGAAGTCCTGTTCCAGGATACACTTCTTTAATTATTGTGGCATTATTTTCTACCGGAAGTATTTTATGGGGGTTGGGTTATTTAGGGACTTATATTGGCAAAATGTTTAGAGTGTTGAATAAAGAGCCTCAATTTTTTGTTAAAGAACAAAAGAAACGGGAAACCAAAAAATAGTTATTGTTGCAAAAGTTTGTTGAATAAGGAAATACTCTCAATATTATTGGGGTTGGTTATTTTGCTATTGAGATAATAGTAACTTTTTATGTCTTTCTTTTTATAATAACCAGGACAAACACAGTGCATTTTGTATTTTTTATGCATTGTATTATTAAATTCTTTAATAAATTGATTTTGTTCTTTTCTGATGATATGGTGATAAACATCGTTATAATTAGATTGCAAAACAATTTTTTCATCGTTTGGAGATGAACCAGCATAAAAACCTATACCCAACACCCATTCAATACTTGGAACAATAGAAGTATCTACATTAAAACTTTTTCCTATTTTTCTTTTTAAATCAGGATGTGTAATATAAAAATAATCTTTTTGATGTTCAATTCCGTCTTTATTAATTAAAGTAAAAATTCCTTTTCTATGATAGATTGGTAACAAATTGGTTGTTTGATAATGTTCTATAATTGGGGATAAAGTAAAAAACAAATCATTCTTTTCTATTTTGGGCATCATAAAATGTCCGAACGAAAAATTCATGTATTTATCTATTTTTAATGCAAACGAAACGCCTGTCGGATAATAATCTGCCCAAGCATAATCTGTATTAGATAGTTTTTTTTTAATTTGATAATAAGTAGTTGGCTCACCAAATATATGTAATTGATTTATTTCGTTATCCGTTAATGGTTCATGAAAACCATAGTATAATTTTACACTTTCTATTTCATTTTCAGAAAAATTAATTCCAATACCATTAATGGTTCCAGATGTTTTTGTTTTACTAATTTCCTCGCAAATTTTGATAAATTGTTGAGTTGTAGTTTGACTAAATATTTCTTTGAGTAGTTCCAAAATAGTTTATATTTTTATACAAAAATAATGAAAATGAATAACCCTAATGAATTGCCTTGGAAAACTGAAAATGAATTTTATAAAATACATACACAAAGGGTTTTTAAAAAAGATACGTTTTATCAAGTGGGTATGATAGGGAAAGATTTTGAAGAAAATGCCAATTATATCTTAAACAAATTAAATTTAAAAGAAAATGATAAAGTAGTTGATTTAGGTTGTGGAAGTGGCTTTTTGGTTAATAAAATTAGCAATATTTGTGAATCAATAGGTATTTCCAATAGCAAGGCATGTATAAAACAAGCACAAATAAATTACCCTCAAAATAAATTTGAAATTGGAAACATGGAAGATTTTAAGATTAATAATGTTTCTCACTTTGTATCGTTAGAAACCATTGGATATGCTAATATTGAAAAGACTTTTAAAAATGTACATACTTCATTAATGCAAAATGGTGTTTTTTTTATTAAAGATGTTTCAACAATTTCTAATCCAACATTAAAAGAAAAAGAGAATATTAATTATTGGAAAAACTACTGGAAATATTACCCATATGAAGTGCAAAAAATGATAAATGTAGGCTACAAAAATGGATTTAAACTGCTTTATTTTAAAGATTTAATAACAGATGAAAGATTAAATATTGCTCCATTTTTAGAAAGTTTAAATAATAATATTGTGAAAGAAGAATATCCTAACCCGGGTATTAATGTGCATGTTTTAGTTGAATATATTTTTCAAAAAGTATAAATGGGTTTTTAATTTCTATTAATTCTAACAGCTTCTATAATTTCTTTTTCAATTAACGTGTCAAAATCACATTTTTTTGTTTTAGGGTGATTTAGAGGGAAATTCATTTCTATGGCTTTATTAGCTGCTACCTTAGTGGAGTCATTTTTTGTAAATGTAGCATCATCTCCAAAACCAATATTTTGTATTAAGTTTTTTTTAGGAATAATACCTAAAGCATTGTTCTTCCATAAATCTACATTCCACGAAACATCCCAAGTTTTTCTTAGTGTTCGAGCACCTTCAAATAAGTCTGTCCAATCAGTAAAATTTTCTTGACTAATATTTTTGTATGCCCATGTTTTTATTTGTTGCCAAGTATCAAAATTATTGTTTTGTAGCTCCCAAGCTCTTTTCCATGTTGCCCAACCCCAAGGTGGGAGTGTATATTTAGAGAAGAAATAACTTTCATTTATTTTAACCTCTCCTAAAATATTAAAGCCTGAAATGTGCATGATTTCCTCATTATTAGTGTAGTAATGAAGTAGTTCCTCGCAATAGTAAAAGAAAGATAAGTCTGGTAAACAATCATCTTCTAAAATAATTGCAGTTTCAACTCTTTTAAAGGCAATGTTTAATCCAGAAACAATTCTATCGGAACAGCCTAAGTTTTTTTTAGAAAAATTTATGTGGAGTTCACAATCCCAATCAATTTGTTTAATTATTTCTCGGGATTGATTTACTAAAGTTACTTCGCTTTTATCTTTAGCTCCATCAGCAAAAATATAGAGTATAGTTGGCTTAATTTCTCTAATTTTATTAAATACTAATTGTGTAGTGTTTGGACGTTTGTAAATAAAAAATATTATTGGAGTATTAAACTGCATAAATTGGCAAACGTTTAGCGATTAAAAAAATTATTGTAAACATCAACTGGCAAATTGCTATAAAGTAATTTCATGCTTTTTTCATCTTCATCCTTAAACGAAATGTTGGTTGAATTCAATTTTTCGGAATCTTTAGTTAGTTGAATTATAGATTTTCTGATTTTTTGAGATGTTAAAACAAAATCCTCTTTGGTTAATTTCATTAATGAAATGTCAGTTTGTTGTGTTATAATTTTGTATCCTAAGCTTAAATTAAAATTAATAGCATTTTTGTTTTTGTTAACTATTTTGGCACTAAGTGTTTTAAAGTTAGAAATAAAAAAACTACAATCGTGCATTATTATAGTTGCTAACATAGGGATATGTGTATCCCAATAATTACTGTCCCAAATAAAAATACCACCCTCCATAGTTTTATTTTCAAAATCAGCATCTTTTCCATTTACTAAACCAATAAAATCTCCATTGTATTGAATTAAAAAATAATAGTTGTACATATTATTAATGCTCTTAAACCATCTTTTTTGCCTCCACATTGAAATTCTTTTTTTATAGATCATTTTTTCTTGGATGTGAGGCAAATTACGTTTCTGACGAACAAGCTCTATATGCTCTCGTTTTAATCTAATTAAACTTATACCATATTTGGTAATTATCACTATACTTAAGGTTTAAGTTCCTTTTAATGTGTAACCACCATCTATTACTATGCTCGTCCCAGTAATCCAACGAGAGGCATTAGAAAGCAGAAAAACTACACTATTCGCTACATCTTCAGGGAAACCTACCCCAAGTGGATATTGTTCAATATGTTTATCCATAGCTTCTTTAGAAATTACCTTTTCAACATCATCATAAATCTTAGTTTTTACCATGCCTGGAGCAATGCAGTTCGACCTGATTCTTTGGTGAGAAAGTTCTAGTGCAAGTACTTTGCTAAAGTTTTCTATTGCAGCTTTTGAACTTCCGTACATAGCACCACCTTTTGAGGGGAAGTTAGCGGAAATAGAGGATGTAAACACAATTGAAGCTTCATTTTTAATGGTTTTTTTACGAAGAAGTGAAGCAATTAACAGCACTGTAGCATTAAAGTTAGTACTAAATGTTTGTTCTATTTTTTTGCTAGTAATGTATTTTATAGGAAAAGGATCTGAAACACCAGCATTTAGAACAACACCATCTAGTTTAGGAATTTCAGAGGAAATAGTTTCTATTTGATTTTCATCAGTTAAATCTGCTACTAACATTTTATGTCCATCACCTTCTAATATAGAAAAAGTTTCTTTTAATCTATTTTCATTTCTACCTGTGATAACTAGTTGGCCACCCATTTTTGCTAAGGTTATTGCAATTTCTCGCCCTATGCCTGAAGAGGCTCCTGTAATAAGAATTGTTTTATTGTGTAAATGAAAAGCTGTATTATTCATAATTAATAACTTCAGTACAAATTAAGTTTTCTGTGCTAATTAGGGCGGATGCCCATGATAAACCAACTCCAAACCCACTTAGAATAAGATGTTTTTTTCCTTTAGATAAAGGTTGATTTAATTTATCAATAATTGTAAGTGGAATAGAAGCAGAACTAGTGTTTCCATATTTTTCAAGTGAATAGGGGACTTTTTCGGGAGGAATTCCTAATTTTTTACGAATAGCTTCATTCATCAATTTATTTGCTTGATGCATAATGAAGAAATCTACATTTTCTATGTCAAATTGAGCAAAATCAATTAGTTCCTTTACATTTGGAGGCACTTCTCTTAATGAAAAGTTAAAAATATTTTCCCCATTTAATGTTAAACTTCTTTTTGACCTAACAATTCCTTTACTTACTTCAAAATCATTAAAAGATTGAGCAGTAAGTGGGTTTCTTATGCCGCCATCAGGTATGATGATAGATTCATATCCAGCACCATCGCTTTGAGCGTTAAAATATATTGGTAAAGAAGATTCATTGTATTCAATTAAAGTAGCAGAGCCAGCATCACCAAATAATGGGTAGGTACTTTTATCTTTTTTGTCAATAGAAAAGGAAGAAACATCTCCAGTTAATAATAGTGCTTTCTTTATTTTAGTAGTAGAAATTAAACTCGAAATAATTGATAAACCATAAACATAACCAGAGCAACCTAAGTTAATATCAAAAGCTATAGTTGTTTTAGGTAGCCCTAATTTGTTTTGTAAAATAACACTTGTAGCAGGTAAGAAGTAATCAGGTGATTGTGAAACAAAAACTAATAATTCAATTTGTTCTGCCTTACAATGTGTTTTTTTTAAAAGTTCTTGTGCAGCCGTATAGCATAAATCTGATGTTGTAGTTTTATTATCTGCAATTCTTTTTTTTACAACACCAGTTGTTTTTATTAAGAGTTTTTTTTCTTGGTCAGTTAAAGCATTATAGTCCCAATTACTTTCTTCTTGTTTAGGAACACAAGCACTAATGCCTTTTATTAATATGTTTTCAACCTTAAAAACAGCCATTAAATTCTTGATTTGATTAATGTGTAAAGGTCTTTTACAGTATTACAATTTCTTAAGTCATCACCTGTAAGGGTAACATCAAACTCTAAATTTACATAAGCAATAATAATTAAAGCATACATAGAACTCCAAGTGTCAATGTCACGATAATTTACCTCAGGAGTTAGTGTTCCAGGTTCAATATCTTCTAATTCTTGTTCTAAATTATTTATAAACTCATCTAGTGTTATCATAATTAAATCTTAATAATTAATAATTGTTCCTCCCCAAGTTAAGCCTGTTCCGAAAGCGGCAATAAGTATTTTATTGCCTTTTATTAGCTTTTTCTTTTTCATTAAACTATTTAATGCAATTGGAATTGTAGCAGCAACAGTATTTCCTGTTTCTTCCATGTGAATAACAAATTTTTCATTAGGAATTCCGAGTTTTTTTTGAAGTGTTTTAAGTAAAAATTCATTAGCTTGATGAAAAACAAAAAAATCTATTTCCTCAAAAGTAGTATTATTTTTAATTAAGATATCTGTAATTAATTTAGGAACTGTTTTTAATCCAAAAAGAAACACCCCAGTTCCATTCATATAAAAATTAGCATTACAAGTAGTATTTCCATATTCATTGGTTACCATATTATAAGACTTATCTGTTAGCTTGTTTCTTGCTCCTCCATCTTTAACAATAATATAATCATTTTTACTTCCATCAGTACCTAAAACAATTTTTCCAATTCCATTTTCTTTTCTATTACTAATTAGTATTGCTGTGGCTGCATCACCAAATAGAAAGTGGGAGTTAGCATCTTTCTCATGAAATGTTTTTGTTAAAGTAGAAACACATAGTAAAAGCACATTTTTATTATCATTAGCTTCTACCATCCCTTTAGCTAGTGATAATGAGTGAATAAATCCAGTACAACTTGAGACGATATCTATTGCAGCTATATTTGTAGAAAGATTTAATCGATGTTGTAAAATGGCAGATGTTGTTGGCGTGTAATGGTCAAATTCTGTGGAACAAAAAACAAGCGTATCAATGTCGTTTCTGTCAAAATTAGTTTCTTCAAATAATTTATTTGCAGCGAAAAAAGATAGGTCAGAAGCAGTAATGTCCTCATTAACAATATGTCTATTAGAAACACCTACTTTTAAGAGGGTATCTTCTTTAACTTTTAATTTAGGAAATTTTTTAAAAAAATCGTTATTTGAGATTTTTTGTTGCGGATAATATTCGGTAATATGTTTTATAAATGCTTTCAATAAGTGATTGCTTGTAACTAGTATTTAATTTATTGATTAAGCTTTATGTTTTAAAATTAAATAAAAGAGGAACATACAGTTCCTCTTTTATTTGGGGTAATATTTATCTAATTAATGTTAGTGTTCCTTTTTGAAAATATTCTTTCCCATCTATGCCTTCTGCTCTAATAATGAAATAATAAGTTCCATCAGCAGCATCTGTACCAGAGAGCGTTTTTCCATCCCACATACCGTTTACATTATCCCAAGCAAACATTTTTTGTCCCCATCTGTTGTAAATTTCTCCTTCAACATGTTTTAGGTTCACACCATCAACTCTAAAGAAGTCATTGCTACCATCACCATTAGGGGTGAAAATAGTTGGTATTAAAATGCTTGATTCATCAAAAACTTCTATTATAACTGTGGCTGTATCCCAACATAAACCATCTGTTACAACAAGAGTTGCGGTAAATGAACCTGGGTTGGTATAAGTATAGGTTGGTTCAAAGATGGTGTCTGTAGAACCGTTTCCAAAATCCCAAAAATAGTTGGTAGCACCAGTACTTCCATTTCCAAAAAATACATCTAATGGTGA
Organism: Vicingaceae bacterium; assembly: GCA_032251145.1. GTDB lineage: Bacteria > Bacteroidota > Bacteroidia > Flavobacteriales_E > Vicingaceae > BRH-c54. Next base: position 24,058 of record JAVVER010000006.1, read on the forward strand.
AGAGCCTGTTACAGGTGTAGCATTAATTACTGCATCTACAAAATTGACGGTTATAGTTACAGAATCTATTTCACTAGAACAAGAACCAACATTATTCGCATAGATGGTAAAACTTCCTCCGCTTGTAGGAACATAAGTAAGAGGATTTCCAGTTCCAATAATTATAGTGCCAGCAGCATCAGCATACCATGTGACAGTTCCTGTACCTGTTGTATTTGCAAAAAGATTTAAGGTGTCATTTAAGCAAATAGGGTTAATAGGATTTATACTAATTGTATTTTGAGGATTAATTGTTATTTGTACAGAATCTGTAGAAGGACATGGGTTCCCAGCAGAAGTTGTGTTGTAGTAAATGGTGTAAGTTCCAACTCCAGTTAAAGCAATATCAATTTCTCCTGTTGAAGCATTAATGGTTCCAGTAGGAGATATGGTAAATGTACCACCGTTTGTTCCTGTAATAGTAGGAGTAGGGTTGTTATCCGCTTCACAAAAGGTGGTTGTTGCATAGTTAAACGAAGCATCATCATCGTTATTAATAGTAACTGAATGAGTTAGTGTTTCTGTACAAGGAGCAGCTCCAACAGTATAAGTTATACTAACATTAGTACCTCCTAAGCCTGATGGGTCAAAATTATTTCCTGTTACGCCTGTTCCTGAGAAAGTTCCACCACCAGAACCAGTTATTAATGTTGATAAATCTATAGGAGTAGCTCCTTCGCAAATTGGCCCTGGATTAGTCCATGAAGCATCAAATGCAGAAACATTTATGGTGTGAGTTTGAGTTTCTTGACAAGGAGCTGTTCCAACTGTATAAGTTACAGATTGAGTTCCTGAATTAGGGTCGAACATATTGCCTGTAACGCCTGTTCCACTCCAAGTTCCTCCTGTGGCACCTGTTACTAAATTATCTAAATTGATATTTCCTGAAGCTGCACAAACAGGGGATGGGTTCGTCCAAGTGGGGTCAACATCAGGTAGTACATTTATGGTATGTGTTTGAGTTTCTTGACATGGAGCTGTACCAACTGTATAAGTTACACTTTGTGTTCCAGAAGAAGGATTAAAAGAAGTACCTGTAACTCCTGTTCCTGACCAAGTACCACCTGTAGTACCAGTTATTAAACTATTTAAATTTATATTACCAGCAGCTGCACAAATAGGTGATGGATTTGTCCATGCAGGATTAACATCTGGAACTACTGTAATGGTTTGAGTAAGTGTTTGAACACAAGGAGCTGAACCAACGGTATAGGTAACACTTTGTGTTCCAGATGCAGGATTAAAACTTGTTCCTGAAACACCAGTTCCCGACCAAGTACCACCTGTTGTTCCTGTAATTAAAGTGTTTAAATTTATATTACCAGCAGCAGCACAAATAGGCGATGGGTTAGTCCAAGCCGGATTTACAACAGGATTTACTGTAACTGTAACCGATTGGCAAGTAGTGTTGTTACAAGTTCCTTCTGCTCTAACATAATAAGTTGTTGTTGTACCTGGTGAAACAGTTATGGTAGATCCAGAACCTACTGAGGTACCTCCACAACTTCCAGAATACCATTGCCAACCAGCACCAGAACCTAAAGAGCCACCATTTACTGTTAAATTAGTAGTTGATCCAACACATATTGGGTTGGGTGTTGCTGTTGCATTAGTTGGTGCAACAGAAGGATTACTTACAGTAACAGCAAAACATCTGGGAGCACTTGTTCCACAAAGGTTATTTGCAGTTACACAAATATTTCCAGTACTTCCCGGTGTGGCAGTAATAGAAGTTGTTCCTTGACCAGAATTTATTGTCCATCCGGCAGGAACAGTCCATGTATAGCCAGCAGCATTAGCTACTGGTGGTATAGAAAAAGTGGAGGCAACACCAGTACAGACGTTCGGATTTCCAGTTATTGTTCCAGGCTGAGTTGCTGGGGTTGCTTGGTTAGCAGGAACGTATGTAAATGTAAGTACTATTCTATTGATACAAACATCCGAACCAGTACAAATTTGAAAATTATTTAATGATCCGTAATTATAATTAGGAACACCACAATTAAAAGTTTGTCCTGTTGTAGCAGAAACTCCACAAGGTTGGTTTGAGCAAAGGCATCCTGTACTTCCTTCGTTTACAGTAGGAAAAGTGTTTCCGTTAATGGTTGCGGTTAAACTATTACCATTACATTGAGCCGAAAAATAACTAATTGCAATGTTAGTTACAATATTACCAGGCGGAACGGGATCCATAAAGCTTTGTGTTCCACATGGCCCAGTATTTCCACACCAACTACCAGGGGTATTAAAACACCAATAATCGGCTCCACAAACTGTACAACCTCCACAAGCTTGGAAACCACCATAGGTGATGGTGGTTGTTACCGTTTGAGCATTTACTTTATTTCCTTGAAAAAGATTTAAAAAAGTAAATAGGATGAAAATTAGTAAGGTTAAACTTAATTTTTTCATTTTATATTTTTTTATATAATGTTTTTTGTAGTTATATTAATTTGATTTCAAAACATTTACAGTATTGAATAAATAGTTTATTTCATTTGAGTTCTCTGGTTCATTACTATTTATAAAAGTTAATTTTGAAACAATATTATCACTAGAAGAGCATTCTCCTTGGTAACTTGTATTGGCAGGGATACCTATAACAATTTTGTTGTCATTTGAGTTAAGTTGCCATTCAATAGTTACTGCATAATGATTAGTATTAATGAGTTTAACAAAAGTTACGTTGTTAGAATCACAAGTAACTTTCTTTGTATAAAAAGAAACACCTTTTAATACATTATTTAAAGGTGGAATTGCTTCAACCGTATTGCCGTTTTGTTTCTTTGCTTCTGCTGGTTTAAATTTATTTACTGGTAGCCAAGATTCTCCATTAGGTACAGCAGCAGAAGATCTAGCAGTTTGAGCCATACTTGAGTTTATGAAAAATAATATGGCAATTAAGGTTAATAAATTTAAAGTGATTTTTATTTTCATAAAGTTGCAATTTAAAAGTTTAGAAATAATAGGGTAGTTATTATATTATTCAGATAAGACTTAAAAAAATAGATAATGGTTGCAAATTAAATACATTTTTAAACACTATCAAAATAATTATCTAATTACAGAAACTCTACCTGTAAAGTCATGCCACTCTCCAAAGATGTCTCTCGCTTTTACTTTATAAACATACACATCATTTTTAACTAAACTACCTTTATAAAAACCATTCCATTTAGGCTCTAATTCAATGCTGTTAAAAACAATTTCTCCCCATCTGTCAAAGATTAAAGTTTCCAGCTGAATAATTCCATAGCCTTTTATGGTAAAATAATCGTTTACATTATCACCGTCAGGAGTAAACGCATTCGGTATCCAAATAGCAAAAGTGGGTTTAATTTTTAGTGGTTTTTGAGTAGTGTCTTTACAGCCGTAAACATTTTCAATATAAAGTGTAACATAATACAACCCAGAATCTGCATATTCGTGTACAGGATTTTGTAATGTTGATGTTGCTCCATCACCTAAATCCCACAACCATTGATTTGGAATGATAGAATTGTCGGTAAAAGTAATTTCACTATCATAAATATCTGCATTGGTAGGGCTGTAAGTAAAGCTAGCTAAAGGTTTAGGATAGGAAGTTATCATATTAATGACAGAGTCCTTACTTATGCACCCATGGTTAGATGTAGCAGTTAAACTAACTCCAAATGTAGCAACAGCAGCGTGAGATGGGTTAATAAATGAAATATTAGTAGGATTTTCTTGATTTGATGTGCCTGCATTGCTAAAATTCCAAAACCAAGAAACAATATTTCCTGAAGTAATAGAAGAGTTATTAGTGAAATTAACTATTACAGGAGTACAGCCTTCTGTAATATCTGCTGAAAAATTAATTTCTGGTAGTGGATAAACGGTAATAGGTTTTGTTATAGAATCTATACAACCTTTGTCGGTGGTAACGATTAATTGTACCTGATAAATTCCTTCTAGTGTATAAGTATGTACTGGACTTTGTACTACACTTCCAGAACCATCATCAAAATTCCAATTCCATCCTACAATGTTGCCCGAACTAATGTTAGATTGATCTATAAAGCGAGTAAAATCATTTAAACAAACATCGGTAGGTTCGAAATCAACCACAGGCAATGGCCATACATTAATATTTTTAGTAACAGTATCTGTACATCCGTTATTTGAAGTTATAATTAACGTTACGTCATAATTTCCATCATTAGCATATAATTCAGAAGGGTTTTGTAAAATTGAAGTATTCCCATTATCAAAATCCCAGTTCCAATTGTTTATTGTTCCTGAATTAATGCTGGAGTTGTCGGTAAAATTAATTGCTGTACCAAAACATTCGTCATTAAATGTAAAATCGGCTACTGGTTTTGGAAAAATAGTAATGGTTTCAAGTGTAGTGTCAGAACAACCATTTAAAGTTGTAACAATTAATTGAACATTGTAAGTTCCAGGTGCTGAATAACTATTTGTTGGATGTTGCATAGTATTATCAACTGTATGATTTGTTCCGTTATAGTCAAAATCCCAACTCCATTGATTAATAGTCCCTCCGTTTCCATTTGAAGCTGAGCTATTAAAATTAGCTGCAGTTCCAAAACATACATCATTGGTTGTAAATGCAGCTGTTGGGTCATTAAATACTTCTACTTGTTTAGTGATAGTGTGTGTACATCCACTATCGGAAGTAACGGTTAAGCTAACATTGAACTGCCCTGCTGTTACGTAAGTATAAGTTGGATGTTGGGCTGAACTTGTTCCTATCCCATCTCCAAAATCCCAAGCCCAATCGGTAATATTTCCTGTTGAAATAGTAGAGGAATCTGTAAAAGTTGTTGTTTGAGAAAAACAAACACTTGTTGCCGTAAAATTAGCCATAGGCAAAGGGTTTACATAAACTGTTTGTAAAACTGAATCTTTACAGCCAGAGGTAGTTTCAACTAACAACTCTACATCATAAACTCCCGGATTAGGATATCCATGTGATGGATTCTGGTTCATATTATCAACTGTTCCATTGTTTTGAAAATCCCAATTCCAAGTTGAAATTGTTCCTCCATTTGAGTTTGAGGTATCTGTAAAACTCATCAGAGTACCAAAACAGACATTAGTAAAGGTGAAACCTGCTGTCGGGCTCTCTCCAACATTAATAACAACAGTAGAAGTATCAGAACATCCATTAGTCCAAACCCTTAATTCAGAAGTATAAGTACCAGGAGTATTAAAAACATAAGCTGGAGGATTTTGCGTAGTATCATCAACTAATCCATCACCATCAAAATCCCAAGCCCAGTCAGAAATGGAAGAGGTTCCTACTACATACGACAAGTCGGTATAAGTTACACTTTCTCCTACACATATATTAATTGGCGAGGCTGTAAAATCAGAAACAGGATAATCTGTAGAGCCATAAATGGTAGTGGTAAGTGTTACGGAACAAGCAGAACCAGAAACGGGAGTTACTTCTACGCTATAATTCCCAGGAGTGGATGTTGTGATGGATTGAGTAGTTTGACCTCCCGGACTCCATAAGTAACTTGCAGCACCAGCAGGAGCTGTTAATGTTACTGGGGTACCTCCACAAACTACGGTGTCAGATTCAATTATATCTAATGGAGCACAATTGGCATCAATATATCCATATCCGTAATGCCCACCTTGAGAGCAATCACCGATTATAAATTCTATCGTAACATTTTGTCCAACATAAGCATTTAACGGAGCAAAAGTGGTTCGCCATGGCAAATAAAAACCGGCACCATAAGGTAAAAAGTCAGGGTCTCCTCCAGAATTTACAGGACCTGAAATTACTTCATATTCACCACATGCTATAGGGTTGTTGTTTTGATCAAACATATTCACCTTAAAAAAAGGTTTTTCTCCAACTGTATGGCCAGACGGGTCTTCTAAGACAAGGGCGTAACTATAAGTAAACGAGGTGGTTTGTGGGGTTACTAGGAAGGTTTGTCGCATACTAGCAGCACCATTTCCTGCGGTGGTAAAATTACCTAACATCACAGAACATCCACCACCATTTGGATCTGTTGTAGGTATAGGTACCAATGGATCTGTGCCTGGAGTAGTAATAGTGTGATTTCCTCCTGGAGTACTTGGGGCAATGTTAATCATTTGATAAGGCTGATTGTTTACACCGCCATCAAATAAATCCCAACCAGTAAAATCGCAGGTTTCAAAATCGGCATTATTACATGGATCTCCTGGCCCTTTATCATTTTGGTCGCCTTTTTTTTGATTGGATATGGGGGTAAAAGTATGGTCGTGAGATTTTTGGGTTTTTAAAGGTGGGGTATAGTTTTGGAAATCTAGTAGAACCTGATTAATAACTTGGTTAACAATTGCTTCGAAAGCTTGTTTTGTTTCTTCAGTTACGTTCTTAGCAGCATTAGAAAAAAGAGTTTTGTAGTTAGGGTAGTTATCTAAATAATAATGACCTAAGTCATGAGTTTGTGTTTCAGAAAGGTTAGGAGAGCTTTGTAGTTTTTTATAAATATGTTCCTTAAGTGTTATGTTTAAAAACTCCTCAGTAATATTTTGTTTGCTGTATTTGTTGTTTTGTTGAGCCTGAATGGAAAAATTACTTAATAAAAATAATACAGGAAGAAGTAGTTTGATTGCAGAATTTTTCATGGCAATTATTGGTTTTGTTAGTTTTAAATTTTGATTTTGGTATGTGTCACGCTTTGAGATGAAAATTTATTTATTTCAGATTAAACATTAATTTTAATAGACAAATATAAATTAATTAATAATTAAAATACTGCTTATTTTTAAATAAAATTTATTTTCTAATTGCTATTATTATTAATTAATATTTTTAAAATCATATATTTAAGTTGTAAAATAATTATCTTTCAAAGTGAATTTATTGTTAAATTTTATGCAATAACATATTTCAATAGACATATATTTTGTATAAAGGTTGCCTTTAAGAATTTAATTAGCAATGACTTTTATCATAATCCAACTAAAAATAGGTAGTTTTTAGCATAATGTTATAGTTATTATTTTAATCCTGAATATGTATTTTTACAGTTTTAAAATTAAATTTGATTTAATAGATATGAAGATTATCTGCATAGGAAGAAATTACATCGATCACGCTAAGGAATTGAATAATCCTGTACCTAAAGAACCTGTTTTTTTTATTAAACCCGATACAGCTTTATTACCTAAAAGAAATCCTTTTGTTTATCCTAGTTTTACTAAAGATTTACATTATGAAGTAGAAATTGTGTTAAGGATTAATAAAATAGGAAAACACATTGAGGAAAAGTTTGCTCATAAATACTACAATGAAATAGGAGTGGGGGTAGATTTTACTGCCAGAGATGTGCAACAGCAATGTAAGGAAAAAGGCTTGCCTTGGGAAAAAGCTAAAGCATTTGATTTTTCTGCCCCTACAAGTGATTTTGTACCGATTAAAAACTTTAAAGATATTAATCAGCTGAATTTTGAACTAAAAGTAAATGATGAGTTAAAACAGAAAGGAAACACCAAAGATATGCTGTTTAATTTTAATCAGATTATTGCTTATGTATCTCAATTTGTAACACTTAAAATTGGCGATTATATTTATACAGGAACACCAGCAGGTGTTGGGTCTATTAATATCAATGATAAAATAACTTGTTTTATTGAAGGGGAAAAAATGTTGGAGTTTAATGTGAAATAATTACCATTTCGTTTTTACCCACTCTTGCTGTTGTGCTCGGTTTAAAAACGTCCATGCAACAATGCGACTGGTTTTATTTCCCTGATACATCGGGATAGTTTTTACTTCTACAGCTTTTAAGTTTTTTAGTGTTTTATAAATATTTTTAAGGTGAGTTTGTTTTGCAACAAGTGTAGAAAACCACAAACAGGAAGAAGCAAATTCTTTACTTTGTAATATCATTTTTTGAATAAATTTTTCTTCACCGCCTTCGCACCATAATTCTTTATGCTTACCACCAAAGTTTAAGGTGGCTTTTGTAACTTGCTTACGATTTAAATTACTTAATTTACGAAGCGTTCCTGCTTGGGCTTCTTCAGCGGAAGCATGAAATGGTGGATTGCAAATGCTTAAATCAACGTATTCATCTTTGTTTATAATTCCACGAAAAATATCTTCGGAGTTTAATTGTAATCGGAGGACTACATTTTCTTTTAAGTAGGCGTTTTTTTCAATTATTTCGGATGCCGATTGAATACTTATGGGTTCAATATCTGAGCCGACAAAAGACCAGCCATATTCTTTATTTCCAATAATGGGATAAATACAATTTGCTCCTACACCAATATCCAGACATTTAACCTGACTGCCAGTTGGAATTTTACCATAATTACTGCTTGCTAATAAATCCGCTATATGGTGAATGTAATCTGCTCTTCCGGGAATAGGCGGACATAAATAGCCCTGTGGAATATTCCAATAATCGATTTCGTAAAAATGCTTTAATAAAGCTTTGTTCAACATCGTCACTGCTTCAGCATTAGAAAAATCTATAGACTCATCGTTATAATTATTCAACCGAACAAATGGTGCTAATTCGGGACAACTGCTAATAAGTACTTTGAAATTATAACGCCCTTGGTGCTTGTTTCGAGGATGTAAACCGATTTTTTTTATGGGATGTTCTTTTTTCTTTTGAAGCATCTATAGGGTGTTATCTGTCAGATTATTTTAAACTGTGAAACTAGCTATTTAAAATCAACTCTTTTTTACCGTAATCTATAATGGCATTATAATCGGTTAAAATATCACTACCTAAAACACCATCAATTAATGCTAACTCCAATTTTCCATAAGATTCATTTACATGTGCTAAATCTAAAATGGTAGCTTCATAGTTTTCAATTACAATAGCATTGAGTTGAAGCTTTTCTAAAGTAACTTTTTTACTGGCCATGGTATTGGTGCCTAAACCTGTAGATAACCTATCGAGGTCTTCGATATGGCTATTTTTAGTGAATTGAGCAATTCTTGTTTGATCGAAAACACTTCTGGAAGCTCCAGTGTCTAAAATTAAATTAGCTGTAATACCATTAATAGTAACTTTTAATTGTAGGTGAAAACCATCGTCTTCTATAGGAATAATTTCAAAAGGAAGTTTAGTTTGCATAGGGCAGGGGTATTAGAAAAAAACCTGTCAGTGGTTTAACATCTGACAGGTCTTTAAAAATGTTTTTTATTTAAGTTTTAAGCTAAAACGCTGTTAAGATCAGCATTAGTTTTCTTAACACCTTCAGCACTTTCAGTTAATTTAGCTTTTTCGTTATCAGATAATTTGATTTCAACAATTTTTTCAATTCCGTTTTTACCTAATACGCAAGGAACACCAATTGCTAAATCGTTTAATCCGTACTCACCTTCTAATAAAGCAGAGCAAGGGAATATTTTTTTAGAATCTTGAGCAATAGCTCTAACTAATTCAGAAACGGCAGCTCCTGGAGCATACCAAGCAGAAGTTCCTAATAAACCTGTTAATGTAGCTCCACCAACTTTAGTATCTTCTACAATTTTAGCCATTCTGTCTGCCGATAAAAATTCAGATACAGGCACACTGTTTCTTACTGCTTTTTCAATTAATGGAACCATACCCGTGTCGCTATGTCCGCCAATTACCATTCCTTCAACATCAGAAGCAGGGCAATCTAATGCTTCAGCCAATCTGTATTTAAAACGAGCACTATCTAACGCTCCACCCATACCAATAATTCTATGTTTAGGAATGTTGGTAGATTTATGTACCAAATAAGTCATGGTATCCATTGGGTTACTCACCACAATTATAATAACGTTTGGAGAGTGTTTTAATAAGTTTTCAGTAACTGTTTTTACAATTCCTGCATTAATACCGATTAACTCTTCACGAGTCATCCCTGGTTTTCTTGGAATACCACTAGTAATAACAGCAACATCACTACCTGCTGTAGTAGAATAATCGTTTGTACTTCCTGTAATTTTAGTATCGAAACCATTTAAAGAAGCTGTTTGCATTAAGTCCATTGCCTTACCTTCGGCAAAACCTTCTTTAATATCTACTAAAACAACTTCAGAAGCGAAGTTTTTAATGGCAATGTACTCGGCACAACTAGCTCCTACGGCTCCTGCACCTACAACTGTTACTTTCATAATTTTTTTATTTTTTGAGGATTAATATATTTTGAACAATTTCATCGTTTAAGTAGCACGAAATTAAACAATCTAAAAATTATTACCAAAACTCCTTTAGCTTTTGTAATAAAAAATTATTTGTTTTTAATTTAATAATCGAACTAAGGTTAGTATGGAAATTTAAAAAAAGGCAGAAAAAAACAACAGTTATTGCATAGCAATAATACTTTCTCTAACAGAAGTTACAAAATCGTTGATATTATCTTTATTAAACTTATTGCTCTTAATGGGCCTGCCAATGCTTACTGCTACTTTTCCAGGAGTAATGGTTGATGTTCCTGATTTCCAGACTTCGTAAGTGCCTTTAATAGATACGGGAACAATGTCAACTCCTGCCTGAATAGCTAAATGAAATGCACCTTTTTTAAAAGATTCAACTTTTCCGGTTTTGCTGCGTGTACCTTCGGCAAAAAGCACCACCGATTTTCCTTGATTTATTTTTTTTGCCGCTTTTGCTATACTTTTAACCGCTTTTTTTCGGTTTGTTCTGTCAACAAAAATATGTCCGGCAACCCACATGTACCAACCTACAACGGGAGTCCAAATAAGTTCTTTTTTACCAATAAAGTGTAAGTTTTTAGGAAGGCTGTAACACAAACATCCAATATCTAAATGAGAAAAATGGTTGGAAACGAAAATGACAGGTTTGTCGGCAGGAACATTTTCTTTACCGCTAACCAAAATATCAATTCCTGCAATTTTCATTAAAACAGGTGCAAAAACTGTTCTAGCAACCATCAGAGGGAATTGTCTGTTCATCACAAAAGGAATGAACAATGGAGCTATCAACATTAGCGAGAAGGTCCATAATATCATTAATGTTATTCGTAAATAGGAAATCATTTTTTAGTGTAAACCTTTTTAGTTTTGAAAATCAATCAACTATATCCTTTTGTAATATTGAGTTGAGGTAATTTTTAATTGACTTCAAAAATACCAAAATAGCTATGAATTATTGTGGATAAAAGTTATGATTTAACGATTATTTTATAGTTGTTTCATTATTAATTTGTTCGGCACATTTTTGTCCGTCAATGGCAGCAGAAACAATTCCACCGGCATAACCTGCACCTTCACCGCAAGGGTATAAGCCTTTTACTTCAGGATGTTGTAGGGTTTCTCTATCTCGTGGAATTTTTACAGGAGAGGAAGTTCTGCTTTCCACAGCAACAACAATAGCTTCTTGTATTAAAAAACCATTCATTTTTTTGCCAAAATCTCTAAAACCTTGCTGTAATCGTTCTGTAATTTGCTTAGGAAATAGTTGATGAACAGCAGCAGAAACAACTCCCGGTTTGTAAGAACAATCGGGCAATGAAGTCGAAACTCGGCTATCAATAAAATCTACCAGACGTTGGGCTGGAGCTATTTGTCCGAAATTGTTTTGCTCGTCATTTTTACCAGCAATAAATGCTTTTCGCTCAATGGATTCTTGCAATTTCAATCCTGCCAAAGCACCAAATTGGGCATAAGGTTTTAAATCTTCAGCTTCTACAGCTACTACAATTCCTGAGTTTGCAAAAGGGTTATTTCTTTTGGATGGCGACCAACCGTTGGTTACAATTTCTCCAGGAGCTGTGGCACAGGGAGCTATAATTCCACCCGGACACATACAAAAAGAAAAAACACCTCGATTTTTAACTTGAGTAACCAATTTGTATGAAGCAGGAGGCAGGTATTCATTTCTCACTTCACAATGGTATTGAATTTTATCAATTAACGCTTGTGGATGTTCAACTCTTACGCCAACAGCAAAAGGTTTAGCTTCCAACTTAATTTTTTTCTTATCCAACAAATAAAAAATATCTCTTGCCGAATGTCCTGTTGCGAGAATTACATTAGCCGTTTCAATAATTGTTTCGTTATTAATTTCAACTCCTTTAATAGCGTTGTTTTCTATCAATAAATCGGTTAGTTTACTCTCAAAATGAATTTCTCCGCCATTTTCTATAATGGTATTTCTAATGGCTTCTACCACTTTAGGTAATTTGTTGGTACCGATGTGAGGATGAGCATCAATCAGAATATTTTCGTCAGCACCATGTTGAACCAAGAGTTGTAACACTTCTTTTACATCGCCTCTTTTGGTAGAACGGGTATAAAGTTTACCATCAGAAAAAGTTCCTGCACCGCCTTCACCAAAACAATAATTCGATTCGGGATTTACTATTTGGTTTTTAGTGATATTGGCTAAATCTCTTCGTCTGTCTCTTACTGATTTACCTCTTTCTATCACGATGGGGTTGATGTTTTTTTCCAATAGTTTAAGAGCTGCAAACATCCCAGCAGGTCCAAATCCTATTACCACAGCAGATTGCTTGCTTGTAATTGGTATAAATTTTTTTGATTGAAAAAGAGTGGTTTTTTTATTGGTATAAATTTCAATTTTCAGGTTGAATTTTACTTGCTTTTTTCGGGCATCTATAGAACGTCTTACAATTTGAAAATCAAAATTCTCCAACTTAGTTGTTGAAGCTATAAGCTGCCGAATATAAACATCACTAGCCGCTTCTTCTGGCGACACACTAATTTCTAATATATAAGGTTCTTCTTGCAAAGTAAAAATGTTGATAAAATTGATTGCAAAGATGCTTAACTTTTGATTATGTTGTTGAATGTTTTTTGTATATTTGTCTTTCAACCTTAAAATTAATTATTATGGCAAAATACAAAATTACTAGGTCTAGTTCAACAGGTTTTTGGTATTGGGAATGTAAAGATGGATCAGATTCAGGTTGGGCATCTACAAAATCAGGAGCAAAAAGTGATGCTAGTGCTGCTTGTTCACAAGTGTACAATTTAAATCCTCTAAATTGTTATGATATTATAAACAGAAATGGAGAAGAAATTATGTTTGAAATTGTTGATTTAAAAGGGATAAGAAGAAAATTAACAAGCAACATGATTTCGGCTGATCAATTTCGTTTTTTTGTTGGTGAAGAATATGATAGTTCCTTAACAGATTTAGAGAAGGTAAAAGCAATATTAATTTGTTGGGGTATATATAAAGGAGGGAAAGACCAGTCTGAGTTAGAAGATTTACATTATATGGATTCTTCTGATTTTGATAAGCTTATGAATAAAGATTATTTAGGTCTTTTATTGACTATTGATGATGAAACAGGAGAATATACATGGTCATTTAACTAATAAGTAGACTTATGAAACAAGTTTCATTAAAATATATAAGTTTATTTTTGTTTCTTATTTTTTTATTTTCCTGTAAGAAACATTCACATCTTAATTTTATGACAGAAGTTAATGGAGTTCTAATGGATAAAACGCCCATTACAGATTTTGGATGGTATGAAATGCTTTCTAATTCAAAAATCGAATTTAAGAATTCAGAAAAATTAGAATTAATGCCGAATCAAGATGTTTATATAAAGCTAAATAGATATGAAGATTTTAAGTTAATAGATCCTAACACTAAAGAAAGCAGGATTGGGAAAATGAAATTACCAGTGGTTGGATTAACATTTCAGAGTGTAAAGTATTTTACAAAATGGAGAGAAAATGTTATAAACATGAATGCTTCTAAAAATAAGATTATATTAAGATTGCCGCTAAATGAAGAAGTTGAAATGTTCCTGTATAAAACGAACTTAAAAGGATATAGTTATTGGTTAGAAGATGGTAGTATTTATGATGAAGATTGTAAACTTTGTCCCACTACATTTTTTCACATTATTCAAAATTAAAAATTAGTTATGAGTTTTAAAGAAAGTGATTATTTATGTCCGACATGCAAGGGACATTTAAATGTGGCAGATCAGTTAGTGTTTGCAACAAAAACGAACAGAAAACACAGTGGCTTAATTTTGCTAAGTCCTAAAATAGGGGAGTATAGTTATAAAACACACCCTAAATTTCAGTTGGAAAAAGGAGAGCTAGTGGAGTTTTATTGCCCACTTTGTTTGGCTGATTTAACTGCGGAAAAACAAAAAGAGCATGCTATGATTAAAATGATTAACAACGAAGATAATGCAGAGTATGAGTTGTATTTTTCTAAAAAAGCAGGAAATAAAAGTACTTATTTAGTAGCTACCGATATTTTTGAAGCTTTTGGAGAAGATGCTATTGACTTTACAGAGTTTGTTTAAATTTTAAATAAAATTATATCAAACAAAAAACCCACATAGATTCTATGTGGGTTTTTTATGTTTAGTAAATGTAAGTTTATTGTTTAATTATTTTTTCAATAATCGTTTGATTGTTGCTTATTAGCTGAATAAAATACAATCCTTTATCCCAATTTGCAGTACTAATTGATAGTTTACTAACATTGTTTTGAGATGCATTATAAACTAATTTTCCTGTAACACTATAAATTTTTACTTCAAAAGATGCAAACTCATTCAAAGGTAGTTCAACATAGATATCATCTTTTGTTGGATTAGGGAAGATGTTTACATTCTCCATAATAGATTCATCTATGTTTGTTATGATAACATTTGTACAAGCAGAAGTGTCGATACAACCATTAAAGGTAATTTCTACCGCATAATTTCCTGTTGCAGATGGTCTGAAACTTTGTGCTGTTGCTCCTGCAATAACTGCATTTCCGTTGTTGCAATCTAACCATTGGTAAGTTGCACCAGCTTGGTTAGCGGTAATGGTATCTACATTTAATGTTGTGGTATTATCAACAATGCACGATACACAAGTGCTAAAATAACGCGTATTTCCAAGCGACCCTATTACTCCATTATCATATTGTGTTCCACCTGTAGTAGCCCAAAAGTTTGTTGGAAATTGAAAAAACCAATTTAATACAGGCCCAAATGCCCCACAAATTTGTCCAGGAACTAAAGAAATAGTAATTGTATATAGTTGATTAGCTGTTATCATTGCAGGGTTAGTAAAATTAAATGATCTCATTGACCGTGAAAAGAAATCAGGAAGAGTGAAAACTTGAGAAGCTAAAACTGGTCCAGTTACTCCATCGCCATCTAACACCTCTACTTTAACATTCATGTTAGAACTAATACAACCAACACTTTGTGCAATAAGTTCTAAACTAACTGAATTTAACTGGCCTGAGATACTTGCTCTAAAAGATTGTCCATGAGGTAATCCACTTGAAGTAACTAAAGACTGGCGAGTATCTACACCCAAAAATTGTTGATCAACTGTGCATTGTCCATTTGTAGAAACTATAAAACAAGCCGAAGTGTCGGTACAACCGTTAAAAGTAACTTCAACTGCATAATTACCTGATATTGATGGCACAAAACTTTGGTTAGTTGCACCTGCAATAATTGCATTTCCATTGTCACAATCTAACCATCGGTAAGTTGCTCCCGCTTGGTTAGCTGTGATGGTATCTACATTTAGTGAAGTAGTATTATCAACCGTATTTATCGTTAAATCCAGTGTTACCAAACTATCGCAACCATTGGCAGCTCCACCAAATATATTAAAAGTTGCAGTGTTGTTGCTTGAAGTGTAAGTGTTGTTATCTATCCAAGTGAACGTATTACAAGCAGTTTGTACATCTGTTCCAGTTATAATAGCTGGCTCTGTAATGGCAATATTTGAAACATTAGAAGTACAACCGTTTGCATCAGTAATTGTAACGTTATAGTTACCTGCAGCTAAACCTGTTGCTGTAGCTGTAGTAGCAGCATTACTCCATAAATACGTATAAGATGGAGTTCCTCCAGTTGCTGAAACAGATGCAGCACCATTTACACCACCATTACAACTTACATTGGTTTGTGATGTAATGGCACTTGTTAAAGCAGTTGGCTCTGTAATTGTAATATTTGAAACATTAGTAGTACAACCGTTTGCATCAGTTATAGTTACATTATAAATACCTGCAGCTAAACCTGTTGCTGTTGCTGTGGTTGCAGCATTGCTCCATAAATACGTGTAAGGAGCAGTTCCGCCAGTTGCCGAAACAGTTGCAGATCCATTTGTTCCTCCATTACAAGCCAAATTGGTTTGTGATGTTACTGAACCTGCTAATGCAGTAGGTTCTGTGATGGTAATATTTGAAACATTAGTAGTACAACCGTTTGCATCAGTTATAGTTACATTATAAATACCTGCAGCTAAACCTGTTGCTGTTGCTGTGGTTGCAGCATTGCTCCATAAATACGTGTAAGGAGCAGTTCCGCCAGTTGCCGAAACAGTTGCAGATCCATTTGTTCCTCCATTACAAGCCAAATTGGTTTGTGATGTTACTGAACCTGCTAATGCAGTAGGTTCTGTGATGGTAATATTTGAAACATTAGTAGTACAACCGTTTGCATCAGTTATAGTTACATTATAAACACCTGCGGCTAAACCTGTTGCTGTTGCAGTAGTAGCAGCATTACTCCATAAATAGGTATAAGGTGCAGTTCCTCCAGTTGGAGTTACTGTGGCTGTACCATTTGTTCCTCCATTGCAACTTACATTGGTTTGTGTAGTTGTGGCTGTTGGTGAACTATTAACCGTAATGGTAACGGTTTGTGTCATTTCTAAATCGCAAGCACCATCACATACGTCTGAACCTAAAACCCAAGGGTTAGGAATACCATTGGTAATTGTACCTGTTGCACCCGCTAATGAACTTAAAGTTGTTCCTGTGCCTTCATTCATAAGTGTATATTGCACTAATCCTGGTTCTGTCCCTATTAAACAATTATTTAAGTTGGTTGCTATTTCAGTTGCTGTTCGTGCTACATTCCATACTGCAAAGTTATCAAATGAATGGTTATTATTTCTTACAGATGGTGCAAAGCGAGGGTCGTGTCCTAAATCAATCACAGAATTAGAATTGTTTCTTATTCCAGCTGTGATTCCTGTTGAATTGGAAGCAACCAATACTCCGTTGTAATAAATAAACATTCCTGAAGCGTTTGCAACAGTAGCTACATGTGTCCATCCTGTTGGAATAGTTGTTGGAAAAAGTAACCCTATCCAAGTACCATTATTATTTACAAAAAATGAACCTGCATCCCAAAGCCAAACATTGGTAGCCATGTTATCAACTGCTGCCGAAGATTGTCCTGCTCTCAACAGAGTACCTTTAAAATCAACCCAAGCTTCTATGGTAATTTCATTGGTATAAGCGAAGAAAGGATTTGTAAACTGAATCAAATCAGTATTGGCAGGTAAATCTACTGCACTTATTTTAGGTTCTTTTGCATACACATTATAAGTGGTGGTTGCATTTATAGTTCCTGTATTAAAAGTTAAACCTGAACCTGTACCAGCAATTGGTCCATCAACAATTGAACTATCAGCATCGTTTCTTAAAAAATAGTTGATACCCGTTTCAGAACTTCCTGTAGAAATGGTTACTGCACCGCTATCGCATAAGGTAGTTTGAGAAGCGGTTACGGTTTGGTTATCGAGATTATCTACACACGTTTCGAACCAAAAATCATTACCACCGCCAAATGGTGTGCAAGTAATTCCAGAATAAAAATCACCGCTTGGATAACCCCCTGTACCAAACGCTATATTACAGAGAGAACCGTCAGTTGTAGAAAGCAAAATAGTGTACGATTGTCCTAAACTCAATTTAGGAGGATTACTTAAATTAAAGGAAAAGTTTTGAAATTCTGTAATATTTAAAAATGTTTCATCTGCAAGAATAGTTGATCCACAAGTACCTGCACCATCAATTATTCTTATACGAATATCTGACGAAGATGCTGTTGGACTTTGGTCTTTTATATTAATTACTACACTGGTTAGTGTTCCACAAAGTCCAGCAGTAAAAGACTGACCGCTCCCTATTCCATTTATCGTAGTTGAAAGTGTCGGCAACGGAAAAGTTTGGTCTAACGTGCAGGTTGGTATAGTTGGTATAGAAACAAAAGTTTGAAAAACAAAATCTCTTGTAGCATCTAAATTTGGTGGGTTTGTAAATACTTGCGAGTATAAATCACCACCTGCATACGTATTATTGCTCGATACTATATTAATTTGCCCTGTACCCGAAATCTCATCAATAATATAAGTGTAAGAATTTCCTGAAGTAATACTTACTGTATTAGGCTTAATTGGAATACTTAAAAATCCACTTGGTTCAGTACCAGTTATGGCAAACGTGTCGATGCCTAAAATAGCACCTCCATAACCAGCTCCGCTTCTTATGGTTAGTGTAAAATTACCTGCTATTGTGTTTAAAAATGGGTTTGAAGCATCTAAATTAATGGATACACTCGACATAAACCCAGTCATTCCTGCGGTAAAAGATTGCCCAACAGTTGTGTTTGCTCCTGAATTTACAAGAAATGTGGCACTTTGAGAAGATGTGTTGGATTGATCTAGGGTTTGGGCATTTAATGTAAAAGCACCAAATCCCAACGTTAATAATGAGAGTAGAATTTTTTTCATAGTTTTTTAATTTAAGTTTTGCTACAAAAAAAATAATAGTAATAGTGATAATGAATAAATTGTTGTAGATAACCAATTTTTGTAGTGGACGTAAAGAAACTACTAATTGGTTAGTAAACTTTTATAAGCTCGTGATATCGGTAATTGAAATTCATTTATATAAATAGCATTACTTTTATAAGAACTTATTTTGTTTTTATTGATGATATAAGACCGATGAATTCTAACAAAATCATCACTCAACATTTCCAAAGTTTTCTTTAGCGTCATTCGTTGAATTAATGCTCCATTTTCGGTAACAATTTTAACATAAGAACCTTCTGCTTCACAGTATAGTATTTCTTTTTCTGCAATTTTTTTAATTCCTTTAGGAGTAATTACTTGTAGGTATTTCGAATCTTTAACTTTTAGTTTTATTAATTCTACTGCAGCAATTACATCTCGCTCTTTAAAAGGTTTGGTTATGTAGGAAGTAGGTTGTGTAGCTATGGCTTTTTTTAGTACTGCTAGCTCATTGTTGGCTGTAATATAGATAAACGGAAGGTTTAGTTTGTTCAATTTTTCTCCAAATTCAATTCCGTTTTGGTTGTTAGATAAACGAATGTCTAAAAAATAAAAATCAGGTGCTTTAGTTAAACTTTTTTCTGCTTCTGTTAGATCATCAATTATTTCAATAACGTTTACATTAATGCTTGAAAGTATTTGTGATAGATGGTCGGCAATAATTAATTCGTCTTCTACTATTATAGCATTCATTTATGATAATTTAATTGCTGTATTAAAATAGAAACCATTTTTATTTTCAATAGTGTATTCAGCCTTTATTTGCTTACAAAGTAAGTGAATTAATTTTGGTTTTTCTTTGTCAGTAATGCCTATTCCATTATCGCTATAAGTAAATTCAATTTTTTTGTTTTTGATGTTTTTATATCGAATGTTTATTTCTTTTGTTGAGCTGTAATTTTCTGTAAAACCGTGTTTTAAAGAGTTTATAATTAACTCATTAAGAATTAAACCGACATAAACAGATTTTTCTATACTGAACAACACTTTATCAAAATCTTTTGTTAAAATAATGTTTTTGGCATGTAAAAGAGGAAGTAAATTGTCGCAAATCTCGTTAAGGTATGTCTTAAGATTAATTTTATTTTTTTCTTCATTAATATAAAGTTGTTGGTGTAGTGTAGCTATAGATTCAATTTTAGTAACAATATTGGTTAACGCATCATGATTTTCGTTTTCCTTTTTGTTTTTTTCGCGAGCTACTAATGAAACAATTAGCTGTAAGTTGTTTTTAATTCTGTGATTGGCTTCACCCATAAAAAACTCATTTTCTTTTAGCAGCTTAGACAAGCGTTTGTTTTTGGCTTTAACGGTGATGTAGAAAATTAAAGATATACTTAATAAAATAATAAGTGAGACAATAGCTGTGAAAAATGTTTTTTGCCGCTGTTTTTCTTGAATAATAATGTTTTTTTGTTCAATAATTTCAGCATTTTTTTGCTCGGTTTTAAATTTGGTTTCTAGCTCAGCAATGGTTTTGTTTTGATTGTTTAAATAATAATTGTTAGCTTCTTTTTGGTACTCGGCTAAGTATTTATAGCCGTTTAATGAATCATTTTGTAAAAAATGAGCTTTAGAGATGTATTCCAATATAGCACACTTAAGGTTCGACCAATTGGTAGGCTCAATATCTTTTAAATTCGTTTCTAAATGAAGAAGGGCTAAGGGGTAGTTTTTTTGCTTGTAGTAAATTTTAGCTTTATTCAAGTAAGTGTTGGAATGATTGATTTTGTCATTTTTATTTAGTGCTAGTGCTTCATTAAAATAGGATAAAGCTTTATTATAATCTTCGTTTTGCTCATAAATGTTGCCTAATTCGTTATAGATAGTTGCTTGTTCGCTAATAAATTGGTTTTTTTTAGCATAAGCGAGTGCTTCATTAGAATATTTTATGGCACTATCTATCTTACCTATATGATTATAGAAGGCAGCCTTCCTATTTAAAAAAATACATTTTGTTAAATCTGAAAAAGTTGGTAATAGACTTAGGTTGCTAAAAAGTTCGTTAGCTAAATCAATTCGCTGGGTTAGGGTATAAAAATCAGCTAAATGAACTTTTGATTTAAGAAGAAGTTCCGGATGGTTTATTTCTTCGCTTAACTCAATGGTGCTTAGAATGGTATTTAAAGCATCATAATTTTTAAACGTAATTCTTAAACTACGGGCTTTTTTAAGAAGCACTTCTATATAAAGAGAATCAACTTTTTGGGTAGATGCTAAGTATAAAGAATAATAATGTTCTGCTTTATTAAAATCCTGATTTTTTTCTGAGATGTAGGCACTATCTAACCAATTATTTTGTGCAAAAGAATCAACTTTCTGACCACTAATGATTACTGCTAATACAACGAATGTTCTGATAAAATTCATTAGTAGGTAATGTTGGTTTTTTTTGGATAAAAAAATTGAAAAAATTTAATAACAGTCAAATTTCTAAATCAACTGTTTATTGCCGAATTTCTTTTTAATTTCAGCATATCTCGGACAAGAAACTAAATGGTCGTTTACCATTCCTACTGCTTGCATGTGAGCATAAAGCGTGGTGCTACCTAAAAACTTAAATCCTTTTTTCTTCATAGTTTTTGCTAATTCATCAGAAATAGCAGTAGTTGCAGGAACTTCTTTTAATGTTTTCCATTGGTTTTGTATTTGTTTACCATTTACAAAACTCCAGATAAACTTAGCAAAAGAGCCGTATTCTTTTTGAATAGCTAGAAAAATATTGGCATTATTGATAGCGGCTTCAATTTTGGCTCTGTTTCTTATTATTCCTGCATTCTGCAATAATTCTTCTACTTTTTTGGAGTCGAATTGAGCTACTTTTTTAGGGTTGAAATCTGCAAAAGCTTGTCGGTAGTTTTCTCGTTTTTTTAAGATGGTTGACCAACTCAATCCGGCTTGAGCACTTTCTAATACTAAAAATTCAAACTGTTTGGTATCGTCTAAAACCGGTACACCCCATTCTTCATCATGGTAGTTGATGTACTGTTCAAAACCTAAGCACCAAGGACATTTTTCTGTTTTCATAATTAATTGTAATTTCTTTCTCCAAATATACTACTTCCAACACGAATCATGGTACTTCCTTCTTCAATGGCGATTTGGTAGTCTCCGCTCATGCCTATGCTTAAAATTTGAAATTGATGATTGGAGATTTGAAATTTATCAAATAAATTTTTTAGAGTTTTAAATTCTTTTCGGATTTGGTTTTTATCATCGGTAAAAGTTGCCATGCCCATTAGTCCAACAACTTTTATATTTTTTAAATGTTGGAATGCTTCGCTTTTTATGAGTTCAATCACTTCTTTTTCATCAAAGCCAAATTTGGTATCTTCTTCAGCAATGTGTATTTGCAATAAACAATTAATTACTCTTTCGTTTTGAGCAGCTCGTTTATTGATTTCTTTTAACAATTTAAAACTATCTACACCATGAATTAAACTTACAAAAGGAGTAATGTACTTTACCTTGTTGCTTTGCAAATGACCTATCATGTGCCATTCAATGTCTTTTGGTAAGCTTTCGTATTTTTCGGTTAGTTCTTGTACTTTATTTTCTCCAAAAATTCGTTGACCGGTTTGGTAAGCTTCTAAAATTGCTTCATTGGATTTTGTTTTAGAAACTGCTACCAATGTAACATGTTCAGGAATGGAAGCTTTTATTTGTTGTAAGTTTTCTGTAATGTTCATGGAGCAAAGTTAGTTTTTCTGTTGAGGAGAAGAAATAATTTGTATTTTTGTTTTAGAAGTTGTTTAAAGTCCCCTCTATAAATTAAAAAATGTTTCTTTTTTTGCACTACATTGTTATTTCCTCCAACCATAGCTATGGCTATGCTTGTCAAAAATGCCTCGTATTACAAAAAAATAATTCATTTTCATGGTTATATTTGGACTTTAAACAACTTCTTATATAAAATCATTAAAATCAAAGTGATTTAAATTTTACAAGTATTAAAAATATTATAAAATGAAGTAAAAAAAGAGTAGTAAATATACAACATATCAGCGTTAGCTTATTCCTTGTCGTGGAAAACTGGTAATTTTTAAAGACAAACGGGTAATATCCTTAACGCTCACGTAAAGCGTGAGCATTAGTTTATTCCGTTTGTCAGGTATACCAGTACCTCCACGACAGAGTTGCTAAATGTCTCACGCTGATTTTTTATACTAATGCTTAGTTTGAGATGTTGAAGCATAAAAAGTTAAAAAAATGAATAAAAAATCATTGCTACCATTGAGCTTAATTTTTACTGTTTTCCTTTCAGTATTTTGTATTTCTAATTTATATTCTCAAGATACAATAAAGATTACTCAACAATCTTTTAAATTAAATAATTCTTCTAAAATTGATTATTATGGATTTGCAGAAGGAGATAAAGTAATGTTTTCATTTTCTGAGATGAAATATAAAGGTATTGATGAAATAATAATAACTGAATACAATAGCAATAATATAATCTTTAAAATTACGAAACCAGAATTTATTCATGAGATAATTGATATACCAAATACTGGTATTTATAAGTTTAAGTTTACTGTTGGAGCATTTAAATCAAGAGATTGCGAGTATATTTTAAAAAGAATCCCAAAAGACGAGTCTAAAAAACATTTTAACACCAGTGTTTATTGGGAAACTTTATTTGACACAGTAGCACAACAAAAAGTTGTTTATGATACAATTACCGAAACTATATTAAATAAGCCTTTCACTATAAATTCAAAAACGAATAGTAATGGCAATAGGTTAGTTTGTAAGTTTGACATCCCTCAAAATACTTATAGGTTGAGCTACAACATAAGTATTAATCTTTCGGATGTAAAAAATATTGAATGTAAATTAGCAGATTTTGAAAATGCAAACTATTTTTTACAGGGTCTATCGTATAAGTATTTAAAAGATATTAATGTTTTTAATAAAAAAGCTGTTAGCTCAAATTTATTAAAAGGAAGTTATGCTTTCATTTTTACTAATAATAATATGTTTACTGGAATTCAAATATCAGTAAATGTTCAGGCTCAAAGACTATTAGTAAGTAAGTCAACCGAAAATGTTGTTAAAACTCGTAAAGTTCCTTATTTAAAGGAATAATATAGAGCAACAAGTATTCCATAGCAAGTCACTTTTTAGTTTCATTTAGCAAGAAACTGAGAAGTAGGAAGATTCATCACTTCATTTTTCTATTCCTCATTCTTCGAAATGAATAAAGTCGTTCAAAATGACAGCTCCAATTGGCTTTGCAGTTATGAAAAAGTCCCCCTTCGGAGGATTTAGGGGGCCAAACTATAAATCGTTAAACCACTTCTCATTTTGGGTTCTATCCAAGTACTTTTAGGAGGCATAATGTTGTTGGCATCGGCAACGGCTTTTAGTTGTTCAATAGCAACAGGGTAAAGTCCAAATGCAACAATGGCTTCTTCACTATCTACTTTTTCTCTTAATCCTATAGCTCCTTTGGTGCCTTCCATAAATTCAATACGGTTATCGGTTTTTAAGTCGGTAATACCTAAAATAGGTGTTAGGATGTTGGTAGTAAGAATTCTTGCGTCCAAATTGCCCACAATATCATCGTCTTCATAAGTGCCTTTTTTTGCAGTAAGCGAATACCACTTTCCGGCAAGGTACATAGAGAAATTATGTGGTTTAGTAGGGGAGTAGTCTGTGTTTTTTTCTTCTACATCAAAAAGCTTGTCAACTTCGGCTAAAAAACTTTCGGGAGTATGTTCGTTAAGGCTGCTAACCGTTCTGTTGTATTCAATAATGTTGAGTTTACTTTCGGGAATTAGATAAGATAAAAAGAAATTAAACGGTGCATCAGGATTGTAATTCGGATTTTCAGCTCGTTTGCTTTGAGCATACAATACTGAAGAAGCCGAACGATGATGTCCGTCTGCAATGTAGATTTTGTCAATATTTTTAAAGGCTTCTACTAATGTGTTGATGTCGTTTTCATCATTTACCAACCATAAATCTTGTTTAATGTGGTGTGTAGTACAAAACTCGTATTCAGAGCGAGTGGCTAAATATTTATTAATAACGGCATCTACAGCAGGGTTGTCTTTGTAGGTTAGTAAAACAGGCTCTGCATTAAACTGACAAACATCTAAATAGAGTTTAAAAGTTTCTTCACGTTGCGTTAAGGTATGTTCATGAATTTTAATGTTTCCGTTGAGGTAGTCATCAACAGAAATTCCTGAAATTAGACCTACATAAGTGTTGGTGGTTGTTATTTGTCGGTAAATGTAAAAAGATGCCTTTTCATCTTGCATAAAAATACCAGCAGCGTTAAACTCATCAAATTTCTCACGTACCTTTTCAAAGCGTTCGATGGAGTTGGGTTGAGTTTTGTCGTCTTTTCTAAACTCAGGATTAATGACATGCAAAAAAGTGTAAGGATTGCTCTCCAACTTAGCTTCTAAAATGTGCTTTGGATAAATGTAAGCAGGCATACTCGATACCAAGTAAGCTTTATCTCTGGTCGGACGAATTGCTTTGAAAGGGATTATTTTTGCCATATTAAATTATAAAATAGAACACTGATTACACGGATGCTACAGATTTTAACGGATGGAAAAAATCTGTGTTTATCAGTTAAATCAGTGTCATCTGCGTTCAAATGTATTACAATAACAACTCTTTTATCTGACTAGCTAATTCTTCACCAATTCTGTCCTGAGCTTCTAGCGTAGCAGCACCAATATGTGGAGTGAGTGAAATTTTTGGGTGCTTCAATAAATCTTCTCTTGGAGTGGGTTCGTTTTCAAAAACATCTAAAGCAGCGTGAGCCACTTTTCCTGAGTTTAAATTGGTAATTAATGCATCTTCATCTACCACACCACCACGAGCAGCATTAACGATAATAACACCATCTTTCATTTTAGCAAATTCTTCATTACCAATAGCTGGCTGCCCTAATTTAGGCACATGTAAAGAAATGAAATCTGCTTTAGTCAACACTTGTTCTTTTGTGGAAGAAGCTAATTCAACAGCAACCAATTGGTTGCCAACTTTTATATTAATAGTAGCTTTTTCTGCAAAAGGATCGGTGTAAACTACATTCATTCCGCAACCTAAGGCATAACTGGCAGTTGCCTGACCAATTCTTCCAAAACCAATAATACCAAGCGTTTTTTCTCGTAATTCTATTCCTTTAGCGTATTTTTTCTTTAAAGTTTTAAATTCAGCAACACCATTTTTAGGCATTTGTCGGTTGGCATCGTAAACAAAACGAACTGCACCAAATAAATGAGCCATAACCAATTCAGCAACCGATTGAGATGAAGAAGCTGGAGTATTGATTACATGCAATCCTTTTTCTTTAGCATAAGCAACATCTATATTGTCCATTCCAACACCACCACGTCCGATTAATTTTAACCCTGGACAAGCATCAATTAGGTCTTTTCTAACAGTAGTAGCACTTCTTACCAAAAGAGCTACATAATTTTCGTTATTTATAGCTTGGATTAATTCATGTTGAGGTACTGTTTCTGTTACAACGGTAAAACCTGCTGCTTCTAGTTGTTGTTTGCCTATGGGGGCAATTCCATCGTTTGCTAATATTTTCATTTTATTGTGTATGATTTTTTTAGTTGTTTAATTCCAAAAGATTTCTGGTTTAATATAAAATACAGTATCTATAAAATATAGAATTTTATTACACGTAAGTACGTTTTCATCATGCAAATCTTCTAATATAATACCTAATTCAGGATGATAATAGTCGTGATTCCTAGTGTTTATAAAACCATTGGAGAGTAAAAACTCTTTAACCTTACTTAAATCTGTTGCTTTGTCAGATTTAATAAAATTTTGTTTTACAACTGCATATAGATTTGTTTCGGACAAATAAAAACCAAGTAATTGGTAGCTTGTGTCAGAAAAAAAGTAATTATTTAGCAATAAATTATTAAAATAATCTAGCCACGATTCATAATAAATAGCATCGTTTAATTTAATTACGTGATGATTATCTTTAATATAAACTTTTTGTTCAGCTCCGCTTGAAATATATAGGGATTCATCTATTTCTTCACAAAACAAGTTGTTAAGAGTTGCAAAACTGATTAACTTCTTTTTTTCCTCTTCTTTGTTTTTGAATTTTTTTTCAACCAAAGCACCTGCTTTTTTGCTTCTTCTAAGGTAACTGGCAACTGTTTGGATAACTGCATCATGGCTAGAGCTGCTCTTTCCTGAAAGGATATTTTGTAGTTCATATTTGGTGTTGTTTATGTTCATACGAAGTTACTAATCTTATTTATTAGAGTCAAGTAGTGATGATTACCCAAATTTTAATGCAAATTCTTTCATTACATCCACCAATACTTGTACACTTTCTAAAGGCAACGCATTGTACATAGAAGCTCTGTAACCACCAACATCTCTATGTCCTTTAATTCCGCTAATGTTGGCTGCTTGCCACATTTTATTGAATTCATCTGTTAAACTTTCATTTTTTAATACAAAAGTAGCGTTCATGTTAGAGCGATCAGCAACATTGGCTGTTCCTTCAAACAGTGGGTTAGCATCAATTTCGTTGTATAATAAATCTGCTTTTTGCTGGTTAACATTTTCTATCCATTCTACACCACCATTATCTTTTAACCATTGTAAAGTAAGCATGGAAACATAAATAGGGAATACAGGTGGGGTGTTAAACATCGATTCTTTTTTGATGTGTGTTTGTAAATCTAACATGGTAGGAATAACTCTTCCTGTTTTTCCTAAAGCACTGTCTTTAACAATGTATAAGGTAGTTCCAGCAGCTCCCATATTTTTTTGAGCTCCCGCATAAATCATATCAAACTGTGAAACATCAATTTTTGTACTAAAAATATCTGAAGACATATCTGCAATAATTGGAATACGACTAATAGGGATATTTTTGAATTGAGTTCCAAAAATAGTGTTATTGGTAGTAATATGTAAATAATCGGCATCACCCGGAATTTGATATTTTTTAGGAATGTAATTGAAGTTTTTGTCTTTTGAGCTAGCAATTTCATGCACAGTTCCCATTTTCTGGGCTTCTTGTATTGCTTTGCTTGCCCAAACGCCCGTGTTTACGTAGGCAGCAGAGCCATTTTCTTTCATAAAGTTGAAAGGAACTTTTAAAAATCCTAAGCTGGCACCACCTTGAAGAAATAGTATGGAATAACCATCTGGAACGCCTAATAGTTCTTTTACCAAAGCCTGAGCTTTTTCCATTACTTCAACAAAATCTTTACTTCTGTGAGAAATCTCTATTAAAGAAAGATTTAAGTTATTGAAATTAATTACTGCTTCTGAGGCTTGTTTTAACACTTCTTGAGGCAAAACACATGGTCCTGCACTGAAATTATGAACTTTAGACATAAATAATTGATTTTTAAAAGTAATTGATTTTTCGACAAAGGTAGTATTAAAATCACCCTTTTAAAAAAAACTAAAGAGTTAATTTTTACCTTTTAATTGTGTTTTTAAAGCATAACTTTTTTAACCAATAATTGCTGTAAGTTATTTTTAAAATATCTTCAGCTTTTTGAGCTTTATCTATCAATATTCTTTGTTTATGATTGTTGGTTTTTTCATTCAAAAGCCCATGAGTTCCAAACGAAATGTCTATGTATTTTTCTATAAAAGAGAAAAAGTTATGGTTTAATTTTTTATCTGAATAATGAAAAGCACAAACGGAATAATCTAAGTTAAATTGATTTTTTACTAGTTGGGATTCCAAAATTACTTGCTGCTTAAGTTGTTCTGAACCAATTTCATGATGATTATAAATTAGTGAGCCAATTGTAAATCCGTTACTAATTAGTTCTTCAATTTTTTTTGATGTAAGAAAAGGCTGGTTTTCGGATAAATAATTATTCCAATCAATAGAAAAAGTACGAGCAAGTTCATCCAATTCACTTTCTTGGTTGGGATGAAAATCTAAAACTGTATTAGTGTAAAGTTCATTACTTAGAATGTTCTTTTTAAATTCGAAAGGTAAAGAAACATTATTAATAGTTGAAGGAGCAACAAAAATAGTAGCGGGAATTTCATGTTCTTTTAAGATTGGAGCAATTTCTGAGTGAAGATTGTAGAATCCTTCATCAAATGTAAGATGAAAACTGTTTTTTTGAAAAGGAATGTTATTTTTTTTATGTTCCAATAATTCAGTTAAAGAAATAGGCTGAAAATGAGATAGTAAATAGGATAAGTCAGTTTTAAAATCGTTTAGAGTTTTGTGCTTGTGAACAAGGTGTAAAGGTGTTTTCTCAGAGATAAAATGATAATAAGGAAAAATCACCTTATTGCCCGAAAGTTGTATCAGCTTTTCTTGCGAAACTAGATAACGCACAACTAAGTTAATATTTTCAATAATTTTATTAATGATACAATTGCTTGAGAGGATGAAAAATCAAAACCCAAAATTAGTTTTTATAATTAAAATCGCTAACAATTAAAAGTTAATTTAATAATTTTGGCAACCGAATTGATTTAGGTTTATAAAGTACAAGGTTGCTAACTATTAGTTCTCTTTAAACTATAAACTTTTAAACATATAAACATATTATGAGAGAAATACAATTTAGAGAAGCACTTAATGAGGCTATGAGTGAAGAAATGAGAAGAGATGAAAACATCTTTTTGATGGGGGAGGAAGTGGCTGAATATAATGGAGCATATAAAGTAAGTAAAGGGATGTTGGATGAGTTTGGAGCCAAAAGAGTTATAGATACACCCATTGCTGAAAATGGATTTACAGGTATTGCTGTTGGTGCAGCTATGAATGGGCTTCGTCCTATAGTGGAATATATGACTTGGAATTTTTCGTTAGTAGCTATTGATCAAATCATTAATAATGCTGCTAAGATGTACAATATGTCTGGCGGACAATTACCAATTCCTATTGTATTTAGAGGAGGAACAGGTTCTGCAGGTCAGTTAGGAGCAACACATTCGCAAGATTTTGCGAATTGGTATGCCAACTGTCCGGGGTTAAAAGTAATTCAGCCTTCAAACCCTTATGATGCAAAAGGCTTATTAAAAGCAGCTATTAGAGATAACGACCCAGTAATTTTTATGGAGTCGGAGCAAATGTATGGAGATAAAGGTGCAGTTCCTGAGGGAGAATATTTATTGCCTATTGGAGTGGCAGATGTGGTAAAAGAAGGAACAGATGTTACCATTGCAGGCTTTGGAAAAATGATGAAATTGGTTAAAACTGCAGCTCAAGAATTAGCCAAAGAAGGAGTAAGTGTTG
Organism: Vicingaceae bacterium; assembly: GCA_032251145.1. Taxonomy (GTDB): domain Bacteria; phylum Bacteroidota; class Bacteroidia; order Flavobacteriales_E; family Vicingaceae; genus BRH-c54. The sequence goes on from JAVVER010000006.1 coordinate 53,877, forward strand.
AAGTAATTGATTTAAGAACAGTTCGTCCGATTGATTATGCGACTATAATTAATTCAGTTAAAAAAACGAATAGGTTAGTTTGTGTGGAAGAATCATGGCCATTAGGCTGTATTGCTTCTGAAATTGCTTTTAAAGTACAAAAAGATGCATTTGATTATTTAGATGCACCCGTTATAAGAGTTACAGGAGCAGATGTTCCTATGAGTTTTTCTCCACCACTAATAGAAGCTTATTTGCCTAATGTAGATAAAATTATTAAAGCTGTAAATCAGGTGATGTATAGATAATTATATTTGTTTTCAAATAAAGGAAACACTTTTTTGACATTCAAAAAAGTGTTTTTTTTCTTTTATAGAATAAAATATATATTTTTGCCGTCCTGAAAAAAATAGAAATACTAACATAATATAAATTTATAATAAACAGATATGGATTCAATGATGATTTACTTGCCAATTATATTGGCTTTAGTTGGGCTAGCTTTTATGGCTGCAAAAAGAGCATGGGTGTTAAAACAAGATGCTGGTGATGGTAAGATGAAAGAAATTTCAGATTACATTTATGAAGGAGCTTTAGCATTCTTAAAAGCTGAATACCGATTATTAACTTTCTTCGTAATTGGAGCAAGTATCGTTTTGGCAGGAATATCTTTTATAGTTCCTACTACACATATATTAATAGTAGTTGCTTTTATTTTTGGAGCATTCTTTTCTGCATTAGCAGGAAATATGGGAATGAAAATAGCAACTAAAACTAATGTTAGAACAACACAAGCTGCTCGAACTAGTTTACCACAAGCATTAAAAGTTTCTTTTGGTGGCGGTACTGTTATGGGTTTAGGTGTTGCAGGTTTAGCAGTATTGGGTTTAACAGGTTTCTTTATCATTTTATTTAATTATTTTATGAAAGGTGCATGGACTTCTACAGAAGACATGACAATTGTATTGGAAACCTTAGCAGGATTTTCATTAGGAGCTGAATCTATTGCTTTATTTGCTAGAGTGGGTGGTGGTATTTATACCAAAGCTGCTGATGTTGGTGCTGATTTAGTTGGAAAAGTAGAAGCAGGAATTCCTGAAGATGATCCTCGTAACCCTGCAACTATTGCAGATAATGTTGGAGATAATGTTGGTGATGTTGCTGGTATGGGAGCAGATTTATTTGGTTCTTATGTGGCAACTGTATTAGCTGCTATGGTATTGGGTAACTATGTTATTGAAGATATGGGTGGAGCAATACAAGATGTGTTTGGAGGAATAGGTCCTATCTTATTACCAATGGCAATTGCTGGTTTTGGAATTTTGTTTTCTATTATAGGAACAATGTTAGTGAAAATTAAAAATAACGATGCTAAAGAAAAACAAGTACAAGGAGCGTTGAATATCGGAAACTGGGTTTCTATTATATTAACGGCTATTTCTTGTTTTGTTTTAGTAAAATATATGTTGCCAGGAACGATGCAAATGGAATTCTTTGGTGAAGGTTTAAAAGAAATTTCTTCTATTAGAGTATTTTATGCAACTATAGTAGGTTTAATTGTAGGTGGTGTTATTTCATCAGTTACAGAATATTATACAGGATTAGGAACAAAGCCTGTATTGGCAATAGTTCAAAAATCTTCTACAGGAGCTGGAACTAATGTAATTGCAGGTTTAGCAACAGGAATGATTTCTACCTTTCCAACAGTACTTTTATTTGCTGGTGCAATTTGGGCTTCTTATGCTTTAGCTGGTTTTTATGGTGTGGCTTTAGCGGCATCAGCTATGATGGCTACAACAGCAATGCAATTAGCTATTGATGCTTTTGGTCCAATATCTGACAATGCAGGAGGTATTGCTGAAATGAGTGAATTACCCAAAGAAGTTAGAACACGTACTGATATTTTAGATTCAGTTGGTAATACTACAGCGGCAACAGGTAAAGGTTTTGCTATTGCTTCTGCAGCACTTACATCTTTAGCATTATTTGCTGCTTATGTTACTTTTACAGGAATTGAAGGGATTAATATTTTTAAAGCTCCTGTTTTAGCCATGTTATTTGTAGGTGGTATGATACCAGTAGTTTTTTCTGCATTAGCAATGAACTCTGTTGGAAAAGCAGCGATGGATATGGTATATGAGGTAAGACGTCAGTTTAAAGAAATACCTGGTATTATGGAAGGTACAGGTAAACCTGAATATGGTAAATGTGTTGACATATCTACCAAAGCAGCATTAAGAGAAATGATGTTGCCAGGTATCTTAACTATTGGTTTCCCTATACTTATAGTTGTAATACCAATGTTATTCGGATATGATAATAAATTAATAGCAGAGATGTTAGGTGGTTACATGGCTGGGGTTACCGTATCTGGTGTGCTTTGGGCGGTTTTTCAAAATAATGCAGGTGGAGCATGGGATAACGCCAAAAAATCTTTTGAAGCAGGAGTAATGATTAATGGAGAAATGACTTACAAAGGTTCTGAAGCTCATAAAGCTGCAGTTACTGGAGATACTGTTGGAGATCCTTTTAAAGATACATCAGGACCATCAATGAACATTTTAATTAAATTAACTTGCTTGATTGGTTTAGTAATAGCTCCAATTTTAGGTGGACATACTGAAGGTCATGGTGCAGAATCTGCTAAAACTGAGGTGGTAGCTAAAGAGCAAGTTGCTGAAAATGTATCTAAAGATATTAGTGAGTTACAAGGAGAGTGGATAGTTGACGAATCCCATGCCTATGTAGATTTCTCAATCAGACATTTACTAGCCACTTCTAAAGGAAGTTTCCAAAAAGTTACTGGTAATGTTAATTTTGATAATGAAAATACGGCAATAGAAATAGTTATGGATGTTAATTCGATTTACACAGGAAATGAAAAAAGAGATAAACACCTTAGAAGTGATGAGTTTTTTGATTTAGAAAAATATCCAACTATTAAGTTTGTTTCAAATAATGTTGTTAAAACAGAAGAAGGATATACTGCAAATGGTAAACTTACTATGAGAGATGTTACTAAAGATGTTTCTTTTAACTTTGTTTACTTAGGAAAACAAGATACACCATGGGGATTTCCTTCTGCTGCATTTAGCGGAACGTTAACAGTTAATAAAAATGATTTTGGTTTAACTTATGGCGGAGGAATTTTAGGAGAAGAGGTAACCGTAGAATTTTCTTTTGAATTAAATCCTAAACAAGAAGAAGAAGTAGAAGAAAATAACGAAGAAACTGCTGAATAAAACTTTCAAAGCAACAAAACGCAAACATATTTTAATAAAAGTTTGTTTAATATATAAAATACGGCATAAGGCATATGCCGTATTTTTTTTGAATATAGTTTTTTATTACAAAAAAAAGTTAAAAGAATTTATATATAATGTAGCTTTGTATTTAGTTTGTTATTATAAGCAAAGTCAATATAGTATAACGTGGGGGAAGGAAGATATTTTAGGGGTTATCTTTCTTAAAAACAGCTGGTTAGTATTTTTTTTACATTTAAAAAATGTTAAAAAAGAGTTATTTTTTAGAATTAAGATGATGTTTAGAGCAGAATAAATACATTTGTTGTTGATAATTAATACGCTATAAGAATATCAACAGCATGTTAATTGTTATTAACAATTGTTAATAAAAAAAATAAAAACTTGCACAATTAAAAAAAAATGTTGTAAGTTTGCCCCAGTTTTAAAAAAGTAAATAAATTAGAAATTAAATTTAAGTTTAACTAAAAACAATTAAAATGAAAAAAAGAGTATTATTTGTAGCTTCTTTATTTTTAGCTACTGCGACTTTCGCACAAGATGGTTTAACATCAAAAAAAGGTGAAGCTTATTTACCAGAAGCTGGTGACTGGGCGTTAGGTTTTGACGCAGCTCCATTTATTGGTTATTTCGGTAACTTAGCTAATGGTGAAACTGGTAATTCTATGAATGCTGCATGGCTAGATGGTGCTAGAGCATCTATTGTTGGTAAAATGTTTAAAGATGAAACTACTGCCTACAGAGGTAGAGTGAGATTAGGCTTTGGAAGTACTTCTGCTGACCAACTAGGTTTTTATGATCAAGATGCAGATCCAACAACTAACCAAATTGAATACACAAACACAGCTAAATCTAGTAACTTTAACTTAGTATTAGGTGGTGGTATCGAAAAAAGAAGAGGTAACACTAGAATTCAAGGGTATTATGGTGGTGAGTTATTAATCTCTTTATCATCTTTTAATCAAACTTGGGACTATGGTAGAGATTATACTGATAACTGGGCTGTAAATGAAGTAGCTCCAGTAGGAAATATTCAAGGTACTGCATTTGCTGAAAGAGTAACTGAAAGAAAAGCTGGTTCTACTTTCGCATTCGGTTTAAGAGGTTTTGTAGGTGTTGAATGGTTCATCGCTCCTAAAGTATCTTTAGGTGCTGAGTACGGATGGGGATTAGGTTTCGCTTCTACAGGTGAAGGTGAAGAAACTATTGAATACTGGGGATTTGTAGAAAACTCTACTGCAACTGCACCATCTCTTCAATCTGAAACAATCAAAACTGGTGGTTCAAGTGCTTTCCAATTAGATACTGATAACAATGCTAACAGCATCTTCGGAGGTTCAGGACAAATTAACTTAATTTTCCACTTCTAAGAAGTAGAATTAATAAACTAAAAAAAACCTTGAGATGTATTTCTCAAGGTTTTTTTTGTTGCCTAAACCTAACAGGTTTTTGAAACCTGATAGGTTTTATAGTTTGTTAGGTTTTATAGTTTCTTTATCATTTTATTCAATTCCATCATTTCATCTCTTAGTCGGGCTGCTTCTAAAAAGTCTTCTTGTTTAGCAGCATCTTTCATTCTTTTTTGCGTTTCTTCCAATAATTTTTCTAATTGAGGTTTGCTCATGTATTGAACTACAGGGTCGGCTGCTACGCTAGGTTGTTGATTAATATTATCTAATAAATAGAAATTATCTGGTGAAGCTGATTTGCCAAACATGGTTTTATCGCCACTGGTTTTGCTTTTGTTTAAAGCTGTAGGAACAATGTTATGTTCAGCATTGTATTGTAGTTGTTTTGTCCGCTTTCGGTCTGTTTCATCTATTGTTTTCTGCATAGATTTGGTAATCTTATCGGCATACATAATTACCAAGCCGTTTAAGTTCCGTGCGGCTCTTCCTGCTGTTTGTATAAGAGAACGTTCCGAACGTAAAAAACCTTCTTTATCCGCATCTAAAATAGCAACTAACGAAACTTCGGGTAAATCCAATCCTTCTCTTAATAAGTTCACCCCTATTAAAACATCAAATAATCCATTTCTTAAATCTCTCAAAATCTCAACACGCTCAATAGTATCTACATCAGAATGAATGTATCTGCATCTCAATCCATTGTTATCAAAATAAGTGGTTAACTCCTCAGCCATTCGTTTGGTTAATGTTGTTACTAACACACGCTCGTCTTTTTCAGCTCGGATGTTTATTTCTTCCATCAAATCATCAATCTGATTTAAACTCGGACGAATTTCTATAACTGGCTCTAATAATCCTGTCGGACGAATAATTTGTTCTACTACAACTCCTTCAGATTCTTTTAACTCAAAATCGGCAGGAGTAGCACTTACATAAATGGTTTGGTTGATTAATTGATGAAATTCTTCAAATTTTAATGGTCGGTTATCCATTGCAGAAGGCAATCTAAATCCGTATTCTACTAAATTTTCTTTACGAGAACGATCGCCACCATACATTGCTCCAATTTGAGAAATCGTTACATGGCTTTCATCAATCACCATTAAAAAGTCTTTTGGGAAATAGTCTAACAAGCAGAAAGGTCGAGAACCTGGAGCTCTTCTATCGAAATAGCGAGAGTAATTTTCAATTCCTGAACAATAACCTAATTCACGCATCATTTCCATATCGTAAGTTACACGGTCTTCCAAACGCTTGGCTTCAGCATGTTTGCCAATTTCTTTTAAAAAAATCAAATGATTAAACAGGTCGTCTTGTATATCTTTTATTGCCTGATTTAATGTGTTTTGAGTAGTATTGAAAATAGTTGCAGGATAAATGTTTAAGTAGGTAAAACTTTCCAATGAGCTTCCATTTATAGGGTCAAAAGATTCTATTTCTTCAATTTCATCGCCAAAAAAATAAATACGATACGCAATTTCAGCATAAGCAGGATACACATCTATAGTGTCACCTTTTACTCTAAAATTTCCTCGCTGGAAATCTGCTTCTGTCCTGGAATACATGGCTTGCACCAATTGAAGCAAAAATTTATTTCTGCTGATAACATCACCTATTTTTAGTTTAATAATGTTTTCTTGAAAATCGGTGGGATTGCCAATACCGTAAATACACGAAACTGAAGCTACCACAATAACATCTTGTCTGCCTGAGAGCAAGGAAGTAGTTGCACTCAAACGCATTTTTTCAATTTCATCATTAATAGACATGTCTTTTTCGATATACACATCGGTTACTGGCAAATAGGCTTCGGGTTGGTAATAATCGTAATAGGAAACAAAATATTCTACGGCATTGTGCGGAAAAAATTGTTTAAACTCGCTGTATAATTGAGCTGCAAGTGTTTTGTTATGACTTAAAATCAATGTGGGACGTTGAACTTGCTGAATAACATTGGCGATGGTAAATGTTTTTCCGGAGCCAGTAACACCAAGTAAAGTCTGTGCTTTAGCCCCTTTTTGTAAACCTTCCACCAGTTGTTTAATGGCTTCGGGTTGATCGCCTGTTGGTTGAAAATCGGATATTAATTCAAATGCCATAAGGCAAAATTAAGGATTTGTTTGATGTGAAATTAAATAATAAACCTGACAGGTCTCTGAGACCTGTCAGGTTTATATGAAACAAGGTCTTTGTTTTTTATCTTGCAATTCTCAAGTATTGACCTTTTGCTAAGATCAAGTGTTCTCAAATTTAATTTTCTCTATTAAATCTTTGAAATATTCAGGATTCCAAATAGTTAAAATAGCATCATTTTGGATAAACCTAACAACATCCTCTTTAATATTGCTAAAAGAAACTGATTTGATTTTGGTATCTAATAGCTCGATAATCTGTTTATTAGAAATGCTATCGTCTTGCCAGTCATTTGTATCTTTTGCCCTAGTTAAAAAGTGATTTACATCCAAAGGAATTCCTTTTTTGATATACCATTCTAAGTCATACCAATCCCTTCCTTTAACTCTATTTTTCCACTTCCTAAATAGTAGAGCATGCATTTTACCTGCAAATAAACTTGGTTTCGTAAAACATTTCACGTAAAAAGAAAATGGACGGAGTAACAACTTTTCTTCAGTTTTGAAATTTAATGGAGGCTGTCGATCAACTTCTATTTTTATTTTCAACGTCTTGTTAGAACGCACTCCAATCTCTTTGATGATGTCTTCGAGTACAATTTCTTGCCAAATTGTTTCAGCTTTCAGAAAAGCAGAATCAATAGCTGCTTGGTTAGTTTTTTTCTTTTCCTTAATACTAACAGTTAGTCCCAATGACTTAAATTCATATATAATGGCTTTGAAATATGGCTCAATTGAAAAATTAGAATCAGGTTTAAGTAAAGAAAAATCCAAATCTTCTGAATATCTATCCAACCCATAAAAAATTCGGAGAGCGGTTCCTCCGTAGAAAGCTGCTTTCTCAAAAAAATCAGTTCTTGATAAACCTGCCAAAGTAATTTCTTGCATTATTTCTCGTAATGCAGCTACCATTTCTTCTTCATTTTGAGGATTATATTCCTCTATCCACTCTTTTATCATAATTCTATCAGCGTTTTAATTAGCATTTTTAGACTACTTTTTTTAGGAGCATTTTTAATCCATAATTCCATAACTTTCGTGTCTAATGTGCCTAATACTTCACTATCCATACGAAGATCTTCCAGTAAAAATTCTCGTGTTTGTTTGATGCTTCTAAGATAAATTTTGGGTGTAAGCACAACTTTATCACACAAAGCTTTTTCAGGTGAGGCAACTAACATGGTTTGCTTAGGTGAATATTTTATGTTTTTTATCCCATAAGAATAATAAGGAATCTTTAATTGTTGGTAACTAAATCGTCCGACAGGAGTTTTATATAATTTTGAAGTTTTTATGGTTACTGAACTTATTTCATAAGCTCTTTCTGGTATCATGTTCCAATAAGACAATGCAGACTCTAATGACACATAACTCGGTCCTCTAAGGTGATTCGCTATTAGAAAAGGTTCTGGTGTTGTTAAGTCCATTTTAGGACCAGTTATATAAAGTCCTCTTCTAATAGAAATAAGCTCTTTGCTCTTAAGTAGCTCACTAATTTTATCATTTGGACGCTGATAATCACTTAGTAATTCTAAAATTAAATGTCTAGTTATCGGAGCTTCAGCATATTCCTTTATTACCGTTCTAAAATTCATATTGTAATTATATTGTATGATAATCGGATAATATCCGATTAATTCTTTCAAAAATAGCATTTATATATAAAAAAACAAATAAACAATTACAATTATTTTCTATAATCTGCCTTAATCTACTTTGTTACACCTCCTTAAGCATAAACACATGTTTTGCAAGAGCTTATATGGTAATATAACACCTTCTCTCGAAAGCAATCGCTGGTGAGCCAATTTATACTAATGACAGTACATTTTTTCCATGTAACGTTTGTGCTTTAGCTCCTTTTTGTAAACCTTCTACCAATTGTTTGATGGCCTCGGGTTGGTCGCCTGTGGGTTGAAAATCGGATATTAATTCAAATGCCATAAGGCAAAATTAAGGATTTGTTTGATGGAACTATAAAAAACCTAACAGGTCTCCGAGACCTGTCAGGTTTTAATAATCAGACTTCTTTGATTTCAAGTAATAAGTAATTCATAAGGTATTCCAAGTCCTTTATGAAGAGCTTTAATCATTTTTAGAGTTAGTTCTCGCTTCTTATTCAACACTTCGCTAACTAAACTTTTACTACCAAAATATGAAACAAGGTCTTTGTTTTTCAATTGCTTTTCTTGCATAATATATTTAATAGCCTCAATAGGATCAGGAATACTTAAGGGATAGTGTTCTTCCTCATATTTATTAATTAACATAATAAGTATTTCTGCTCGGTCAGCTTCGGGTGTATTAGGAAGACAATCAAACACTTTTTCTAATTCTATTAAAGCAGCTTCGTAGTCAGCTTCAGTTTTTAGTGGTTTAATTAAGTTGTCCATAATTGCTTTCTTTTTTCTTATTAGTAATAATTCAAATAGTGTTAGCGTCTATTTTATCATATTCTGCATGTGTTCCAATAAATTTTATCCAGCCCCATTGCATATTAAAATTAAATTTTACTATTAACCTGAGTTCGGGTTAAGCAGCGATGAATAATTGTTGATTATAGTGTGAA
>JAVVER010000007.1:0-57756 GCA_032251145.1 Vicingaceae bacterium
CGTTTTTGTGATTTTGAAAATAGTGCGTTAAATGAGCCATTTCGTTGGTAGTTTTTTTGTCTACAACGATTTTTAATTTTTCTCTTATATCAGAATATTTATTACTCATTTTCATTATTCAAATATGCGAATAATATAACTTATTTAGGGCAATTATCAGATTATTTTCTTAACATTTTTTTTAACGATTATTGATTTCAGCGTTGGCAAAAACCAAATTTGCTGTTTGTGCGGTGGGATTTCTTGTATGCCGCATAACACCCAACTATACGCTATTTTTCATATATAGGAGGTGTTTTTCTTGTTTTTGTTAAAAATTATTCTTCAAATATACATTTTTTACAAATCATCAAAAGAACTTTCAATGGTAAAAACACTAACTCGTTTATTCGTGGCTATCCTTAAGCTCCAACGGAGCGGTATTTCTTAAGCGTTGAGTGCAGCTCTACGCAAATTGACATCAGCTCCATCAGTCCATTCGTGCATTCGTGGCTATTTTATCAGCAACTTAACCAAATAGCTTTAATCCTAATTAAATAACTTGCATAGTTTACATAGTTTGTTTCCATTTTATGGAAATGCTATGTATTGCTAAAAACCTGCTTTTGCAGCTATGTATTGCTATGGTACTATGTGGTTAACCTTTGTTATTCGTGCATTCGTGGCTATTCCTTAAGATTCCCGATAATTTTTCCGTTGCACTCCAAAATTTCGAGAATGACGTTTAAAAGTAGTTTAGGTGTTTATATGGTTAGAGGTTTGAATACTGTGAATTGTAAATTACTAATTGAAAAACAATTAACCATTAACAATTAACAAATAACCATTTATTCGTGCATTCGTGGCTATTTCATCAACTGTTATCCGCTCCATTCGTATTACCTGTGTCCTATAATATTTACAAAACTTGACTTTTATCATTTTTTATCCTTAATAATTGCATAAATTTGTTTGCCTAATCTATAAAAAAATAAACTATGCCCAGATATCATCAATTAGGAAATATTCCCAAAAAGAGACATACCGTTTTTAAATGTCCAGAAGGAAACTTTTATTACGAAGAACTTTTTGGAACAGTGGGTTTTGATGGAATGTCTTCTTTGCTTTATCACACCCACCGACCAACACAGGTAAAAGCGATTTTAAAATCCTACAGTGTTGCCCCAAAAGTAGCGGTAGAAAAAAACATGGAATCGTTGTCGCTAAAAGGATTTTCCGTTCCTCCCGAAAGTGACTTTTTACAAAGCAGAAAAACAGTGCTTTTTAATAATGATTTACACATTGTGTTGGCAAGTCCAAAAAATTCGTTAACCGATTATTTTTATAAAAACACCGATTCTGATGAAGTGATTTTTGTGCATGAAGGCAAAGGAAAATTAAGAACACATTTAGGAAATATAGATTTTGAATATGGCGATTATTTGATTATTCCTAGAGGAATGATTTATCAAATTAATTTTGAAACAACCAATAATCGTTTATTTATTGTAGAATCTAAAAGTCCGGTTTACACACCAAAACAATACAGGAACTGGTTTGGACAGCATTTAGAACATTCGCCATTTTGCGAAAGAGACATACATCCGCCAACAGAATTAGAAACTTTTACCGATAAAGGCGAGTTTTTGGTGAAAGTGAAAAAGCAAGATATGATGCACGAATATATTTATGCAGCTCATCCGTTTAGCGTTGTGGGTTGGGATGGCTATAATTTTCCATATAAATTTTCCATTCACAATTTTGAACCCATTACGGGTAGAGTGCATTTACCACCACCCATTCATCAAACTTTTGAAATGGCTGGAGCAGTAATCTGTTCGTTTGTACCACGTTTGTATGATTATCATCCTCAGGCAATTCCAGCACCATATAACCATAGTAATATTGATTCTGATGAGGTGTTGTATTATGTGGATGGCGATTTTATGAGCAGAAACAACATAGAAAGAGGACAAATTACCTTACATCCGGCAGGCATCCCACATGGACCACATCCAGGAGCTATGGAAAGAAGCATCGGACAAAAAGAAACTGAAGAATTAGCCGTAATGGTAGATACTTTTAAACCATTAATGGTAACTGAAGAAGCTATGAAAATTAAAGATGGAGATTATTTCCAATCGTGGTTGGAACATTAAATTTGTTATTTTGACAAACTAAATACTTAAACTTATCATCTAATAAACTTATAAACTAACTAAAATGAAAGATATAAAAAACGTAGAATACGGATTAGAAAAAATATTTGAAGGAGCACAAGATTTCTTGCCGCTTTTAGGAACAGATTATGTAGAATTTTATGTAGGAAACGCCAAACAAGCAGCACATTTCTATAAAACAGCATTTGGTTTTCAATCGTATGCTTATAAAGGGTTGGAAACTGGGTGTAAAGAATATGCTTCTTATGTGTTGAAACAAGATAAAATTAGAATAGTCTTAACTACTCCTTTAAATTCAAAATCGCCAATAAACGACCATATTGTTAAGCATGGAGATGGTGTTAAAGTAATTGCACTTTGGGTAGAGGATGCTACTAAATCGTGGGAAGAAACTACCAAAAGAGGAGCAAAATCGTTTATGAAACCAACGGTAGAAAAAGATGAGCATGGCGAAGTGGTACGTTCAGGAATTTATACTTACGGAGAAACCGTTCACATCTTTGTAGAAAGAAAAAACTATAACGGAGCATTTTTACCAGGATATAAAAAATGGGAATCGGATTATAATCCAGAACCAACAGGCTTAAAATTTATCGATCACATGGTGGGAAATGTAGGTTGGAATGAAATGAACCAATGGGTAAAATTTTATGAAGATGTGATGGGATTTGTGAATTTCCTATCGTTTGATGACAAACAAATTCATACCGAATACTCTGCGTTGATGAGTAAGGTAATGAGCAATGGTAACGGTAGAATTAAATTTCCGATTAATGAGCCGGCTGAAGGGAAGAAAAAATCGCAAATTGAAGAATATTTAGATTTTTACGAAGGACCAGGTGCACAACATATTGCTGTAGCAACCGATGATATTATTACAACAGTTTCTAAATTAAGAGCCAGAGGAGTAGAATTTTTGTCCACACCACCCGAAGAATATTACAAAGCAGTGCCTATTCGCTTAGAAGCACATAATCATAAATTAAGAGAAGACATTGAAACCCTAAAAAGTTTAGGAATAATGATTGATGCTGATGAAGAAGGTTATTTGTTGCAAATCTTTACGAAACCTGTAGAAGACAGACCTACCTTGTTTTTTGAAATTATTCAGCGAATGGGAGCAAGAGGATTTGGAGCAGGAAACTTTAAAGCATTGTTTGAATCCATAGAAAGAGAACAAGAAAAAAGAGGAACGCTTTAAAATTCATTATTTATTTTTTGGAAAAAAGAAAAAAAGTGTACTTTAGCATCAACTAAAAAACACTAAATAAATACACAGATGAAAAAAAATAGATTAATAGGATTTATCATAATAGCAGTAATGTTTACACTTCCATTTCACTATACTTATATTGATATAGAAGGATATGGAGGAATTGGTCAAGCGTTATCAATGGCGGTATTGATTATAGGTGTAGTTGTAGGAATCATTATGATAAATAACTCATCAGAAGAAGCACATCACTAAACAATAACGTGATTAAATAATAAAGCCCAAAAGTGAAGTTCGCTTTTGGGCTTTTTTGTTGGCACTAATTTCGGGTTAAACCATTATTATTCTAAATTTGCATTCTTAAAATTAAATTATTAATTAAAGTTCAGTCTCTCGATTTTTGTTGACAACCATTAATTGGTGTCAGTCAGTAATGTCAAGTGGCTGAATTGTAAGGTTCAAATTCGAGGCTTTCGCAGTTTTAAAAATCAGGAGTTTACTGTTGTAAATGACTGGTTTTTTAAACAAGAATAACGAAGAAGTTGGATTTTACAGACAGACACTAAGCATTATGAGTAGTAATAAACCAAGCTTACCAAAAGGAACAAGAGATTTTTCGCCCATAGAAATGGCTCGCAGAAACTATATTTTTGATACCATAAAAAAAGTGTATAAAAAATATGGTTTCCAACAAATAGAAACGCCTGCTATGGAAAACCTAAGTACATTAGTGGGTACAGGTGGTGATGAAAGCGATAAGTTGATTTTTAAGATTTTGAACAGTGGAGATTATCTAGCTAAAGCGGATGAAAAAGCCTTACAAGAGAAAAATACTAATAGATTAACTAAATCTATTGCCGAAAAAGCCCTTCATTACGATTTAACTGTTCCTTTTGCTCGTTATGTAGTACAAAATCAAAATGAGATTACCTTTCCTTTCAGAAGGTTTCAGATACAACCTGTTTGGCGTGCCGACCGACCACAAAAAGGACGTTACCGAGAATTTTATCAGTGCGATGCCGATATTATTGGTTCCAATTCTTTATTGAATGAAGTAGATTTAATAAAAATTATTGATGATGTGTTTACCGAATTGTTTCAAGGTAAACTGAATTATACCGTTTCGGTAAATAACAGGAAGATTTTGCAAGGGATTGTTGAATCAGTTGGAGAAACAGATAAGTTTGAACAAATTGTTGTAGCAATTGATAAATTGGATAAGATAGGTATAGAAAAAGTAATCAAAGAACTCAACGATATAGGTCTTAGTGAAAAAAGTGCACTGTCATTAATGGATTTGTTAGCTGTAAGAAAAGGTTCAAGTAATTTATATGAAATGGCATTAACTCAATTAGAGTTCTTATCACAAAAAATAAATAATACTTTTAACGGTCAAAAAGGAATAGATGAGTTAGCATTTGTTTTTGAAAAATTACAACAATTAGGATTAAAAACAGCTAATGTAAAATTCGACCCCACTTTAGCTCGTGGTTTAGGCTATTACACAGGAACCATTATAGAAGTGAAAGTAGATAACTTTCCGAGTATTTGTGGTGGCGGTAGGTATGATGATTTAACCGGAAAATTTGGGTTAAAAGATGTTTCTGGAGTAGGAATTTCTTTTGGAGCAGATAGAATTTATGATGTCTTGCTAGATAATAATCTATACCCTAAATTTGAGGGAGATTCTACGCAAGTGTTATTCGTAAATTTTGGAAAAAATGAAGAAGATTATTGTCTGCCCTTATTGTTTCAACTAAGAGATGAAGGTATTAATGCAGAAATTTACCCTGATGTCGGAGCAAAACTTAAAAAACAAATGACATTTGCCAACAACAAAAACATTAACTATGTAGTGTTGGTGGGTAGCGATGAAATGGCTTCAGGAAAATTAACTGTAAAAAACATGCAAACAGGAGAGCAACATGCTTTCACTATTGAGGAATTAATTCAAGAATTAAAAAAATGAGTGTTCATCATATCAATAAAAACTGGATAGATTTAACAGTAGTTAATGAAATCATCAATCAACAGAAAAAATTACAACTTTCTGATGATGCCATAACAGCAATAGAAAAATGTAGAGCTTATTTAGATGAAAAACTAAGCAGACACGATAAGCCAATTTACGGCATTAACACAGGTTTTGGTTCCTTATGCGATACACAAATTTCTAACGACCAACTAGAGCAACTACAACGAAACTTAGTAATGTCGCACGCTTGCGGGTTAGGCGAGGAAGTACCTCAGGAAGTTGTTCAACTTATGTTGTTACTCAAAATTCAAGGGTTAAGCTATGGCAATTCAGGTGTTCAATTAGCAACCGTTCAGCGATTAATAGATTTTTATAACAATGGCGTTTATCCAGTGGTTTATCAACAAGGTTCCTTAGGTGCTTCGGGCGATTTAGCTCCCTTGGCTCATTTATCATTACCATTATTAGGCTTAGGAGAAGTTATTTTTGAAGGCAAAAAATATTCGGCAGCCGAAATCAACAAAAAATTTAATTGGGAACCCATACAATTAAAATCTAAAGAAGGCTTGGCATTACTTAACGGAACGCAGTTTATGAGTGCTTATGGCGTTTATTCATTGATGAAAGCCAAAAAAATGTCCACTTTTATGGATGTAGTTGCAGCTATTTCTTTAGAAGCGTATGATGGCAGAATTGAACCTTTTAATGAGTTAATTCATAAGGTAAGACCGCACAACGGACAGTTTATTACTTCTAGAAACATATTAAAAGTTATTGAAGGAAGTGAAATTGCTGCTCAAGATAAAAAACATGTTCAAGATCCTTATTCTTTTAGATGTATTCCGCAAGTCCATGGAGCATCAAAAGATGTCATTACGCATGTGCAAAAAGTATTTGAAACGGAAATTAATTCGGTTACCGATAATCCAACTATTTTTCCTGAGGCTGATGAGGTGATTTCAGCAGGAAATTTTCACGGACAACCCTTAGCAATGGCGTTAGATTATTTAGGAATAGCCATAGCTGAGTTAGGAAGTATTTCAGAAAGAAGAATTTATAAACTCATTAGCGGAACAAGAAATTTACCTCCATTTTTAGTAGCTAATCCGGGGTTAAACAGTGGTTTTATGATTCCTCAATATGCAGCGGCATCTGTAGTAAGTCAAAATAAACAACTGGCTACGCCTTGCTCTGTAGATACAATAGATTCTTCTAACGGACAAGAAGACCATGTGAGCATGGGAGCTAATGCAGCTACAAAAGTTGCCCGAATGATGGATAATTTAGAGAAAATTGTAGGCATAGAATTGCTAAATGCATCACAAGCCTTAGCATTTAGAAAACCGTTGAAATCATCTAATTATATAGAAAATTTAATAGCAGCATATAGAAAAGAAGTGCCATTTGTTGAGCAAGATATAGAAATGCAACCTGTTATTCAAAAAAGTATAGCTTTTGTTACAGCAAAATGTGCTGAAATAACTATGAAAGATTTTATTTAAAAGCAATGAAAAATACACTTCTCATTACAATAATAATTTTGACTATGGCTTGTACGCAACAATCGCAAGAAAAAGAAGCTATTTTAGAAGTGATGAGCCAACAAGAGCAAGATTGGAATAATGGAGACATTGATGCTTTTATGCAAGGCTATTGGCAGTCTGATTCGCTACTATTTGATGGTAAAAATGGAATTAAATACGGTTGGCAAACTACCTTAGAGAACTACAAAAAATCGTATCCTGATAAATCTACTATGGGTAAACTTTCTTTTACAATAGAAAAATTGGAAGTGGAAAACCAAACAGCCTTTATGCTGGGTAAATGGAACATTACTCGCGATAGTGGAAATATTGGTGGCTACTTTACCCTTTATTGGAAAAAAATTGATGGAAAGTGGGTGGTTGTATTAGACCATACAAGTTAAATTTTTAGAAATCCAACATAAATCTAAGTAATTATTAATTAATAATTGAACTCAGATTAATACGCTGCTGTGAGTTTTAATGAAAAATTGAACCCTGGTTTTATTTTGTTACTGTTGTTTGGGGTAGCCAAAAACAAACTAAAAAGTTAGTGGTAAAATAAATTTAAAATGCTATATAACTACATTTTAAGTATAAAAAAAAGCATCTTAACAATTTAAGATGCTTTTTCTTTTAATATTATGTTATTTTGTTTACATAAATCTATCCATTACTTTTTGACTTACTCCAACGTTAGAGAAACCTCCATCGTGAAACAAATTTTGCATGGTTACATATTTGGTTAAATCAGAGAAAAGAGAAATACAATAATCTGCACAAGCCAATGCACTTGCATTACCAAGTGGCGACATATCTTCTGCATAATTAATAAAAGCATCAAATCCTTTTACTCCGCTACCTGCTGTTGTAGCTGTAGGCGATTGAGAAATAGTGTTTACTCTTACTTTTTTATCTATTCCATAATGGTAGCCGAAATTTCTAGCAATAGATTCTAATAATGCTTTGGCATTAGACATATCATTATAATTTGGAAAAACTCTTTGTGCGGCAATGTATGATAGTGCTAAAATTGAACCCCATTCATTCATTACATCTTTTTGCATCGCTACTTTCATTACTTTATGAAAAGAGATAGCAGAAATATCCATTCCTTTCATGTAAAAATCGTAGTTGTTTTCAGTGTAGGGAATACCTTTTCTTACATTTAACGACATTCCTATGGAGTGAAGAATAAAGTCTATTTTACCGAATTTTTTCGTTGCAGCATCAAATAACTTTTCTAAATCTTCTATTGATGTTGCATCTGCAGGAATAACTTCTGAGTTGGTTTTTTGAGCTAACTCATCTAATTCTCCCATTCTTATAGCAACAGGTGCATTGGTTAAAATAAATTCTGCACCTTCTTCATGAGCTCTTTCTGCAACTTTCCATGCTATTGAATGTTCATTTAATGCTCCGAAGATTATTCCTTTTTTACCTTTTAATAAATTATTAGACATTTTTCTTTCTTTTATAAAAAACTTTTTAGAGCCACAAATATAGTGAGATTAATAAAATAAAAGCTAAAGATTTAGACTTAATTACACTCTTTCCCTTTTCTTTTGGGTTTTTAGCTTATTTTACTGACAATAAATGGCGTGCATTTTCTTTTGCAGCACTAGTTAATTCCTTTCCACTAAGCATTTTGGCAATTTCATCAATCCTGTTATCGCCAGTAAGTGTTTTCATGTGCGTTAGTGTTTTATTTTGGGAATTTTCTTTATAAATTTTAAAATGTGTATTGCCTTTGGCTGCAACTTGCGGTAAGTGGGTAATGGCAATTATCTGTATTTTCTTACTCATTAATTCCATAATGGCAGCCATTTTATAAGCAATATCGCCCGAAACTCCAGTATCTATTTCATCAAAAACAATGGTTTGTATGGAAGAATTTTCTGCTAAAATAGCTTTTATGGTAAGCATTAACCTAGATAGTTCTCCTCCCGAAGCTGTTTTGTGTAAAGGTTTTAAAGCCATGCCTTTGTTGGCAGAAAACATAAATTCTATTTGATCTATACCAGTACTAGCAAAATCGTTGTTAATATGATGCTCAATTTTAAATGAAGCATCGCTCATGCCCAATTCTTTCAGGTTGTCAATGATGTTTTTTTCTAATGCCTTAAAAATAGTTTTTCTTTTAGCTGATAATTTTTCAGCAATACCTAAAAGTGTTTTTTTGCTATTTTCTATGGCTTGTTTAAGTTGTTCTAGTTTTTCTTCAGCAGAATTAATATCGTTTAATTGATTTTCGAGCTTGCTTTCCAACTCTATTAGCTCGTCAGCATCAGTAACTCTATGTTTTTGAGTTAGGGCATAAATACTATTTAACCTATTGGTTAAGTAATTCAATTTAGAAGCATCTACATCTATGTTATCGTTTTCTGCATCAACTTCTCTGGAAAGGTCTTTTAATTCTATTAAAATAGAGTTTAATCGTTCTAAAAGTTGACTATAACTCTCTGAGCAATGACTAATTTTTGAGAAGCCTTGCTTAATAGTATTCATTCTGGAAATGATACTATCATCGCTATTTAAAAGCAAATTTGCCGAAAGTTGTAAAGTAGTATGAATTTGCTCAGCATTATTAATAATGTCTAACTGACTTTCAATATCAACTTGTTCTCCCAATTGAAGTTTTAAAGCTTTCAACTCTTCCAACTGAAAAGAAAGGTAATCTAAATCAGATTTAGCTTCATTTTCAGTTCGTAGCAATTGCTGGTAGTTTTGTTGTAATTTTTGATATTCGGAAAAATGAAGTTTATATTCTTTTAAAAGGTCATCGGTATTGGCAAAAGCATCTATTACTTCAATTTGAAAATCGGTAGAATTAAGTTCTAAGGTTTCGTGTTGAGAATGGATATCTATTAAGGTTAATGATAAGTCTTTAATGGTATTGAGGTTTACAGGGGTGTCGTTTATAAACGCTCTGGATTTACCATTGGCACTAATTTCTCTTCTAACAATAATGGGAAATTCTAAGTCTAAATCATTGCTTTTAAAAAATGGAGCAACCAATTTTTCGGAAACATTAAACGTACCTTCTACCACACATTTTTTTTCTTTATCGTTGAGTACGGAAGTGTCTGCTCGCTGACCAAGAATGAGCGATAAAGCTCCTAAAAGTATAGATTTTCCTGCTCCGGTTTCTCCCGTTATCACAGTAAAATCATTGTTAAAATTAAGCTGAAGTTGCTCAATAATAGCATAATTCTTAATGACAAGCGATTGCAGCATAGTTGGTTTTTTGATGTTAAATTTTCCAACTCAAAAATACACGTTTTTAATAGAAATATGAGAATTAGTTTAGAAGATTATGAGGGGTTAGGGGAGGAATTACAAATAACTGAAGTAGCTACTTTCTAATTTCTTTGTATTTACTACCGTTCATGGGGTTTATTTTGTCGAGCAAAGTCATTACCTCACTTTTTTCGTTGGCAAGTCCACCTTTAAAAAGGTTCACGATTTCATCAGCTTTAGAATTAAAGAACACCTGCAAATGAAAAGCTCCTGGTTTTGCTTTATAAACATTTTCTAACAGTTTTAAGCTCTCCAATACTTTGGCTCTACCTTTTGCTACGTCTTTAGCCATTTCATCAAAACCCAAACGGTGGTATTCGTAATAACATTGTCTTAACGATTCGTGGGTAGGATGAAGCAAATCTTGCACTATCCAATATCTGTTGGTGTTGTTTTCAAAAGCTTTCCAGCCTGGTTCTCCAGCTCCTTGAGCGTTAGAAACAATTTTTTGAGCTTGTAAAAAATAAGGAGTTCCGCCTTTTAGTTCAAAAGAATCATAATCTAAACCAATAATTATATAAGCATAAAAAGCCAATACAGAAGTAAGGTTAGAGAGATGCGAATTTTCTGAATATTGTAGATTGTCGAACTCATTAAATCTAAAATCAAAATCTTTATCTATATGGTTAAGCAAGGTGCTGTTGTAAGAACTATTAAAAATGGGTCTTCTAGATTGTATTTGAATGGTAGCTTTAAATTCTGTAGCGGAAACCATCTCATTTACATTAATTAATATAGAACATTCAATTCTTTCGGTTGCTTGATAAATGTGGTTGGTCCATTTTCGGCTATTCATAAACTCAAAAATGTTTTTTTCCATAACTTCAAAAACACTTTTATCTGTTGCCTGAACTTGTGTGGAGTTAATTTGTACTTTGCAATCTAGTTCCTGAGCGGAAACACTTGCAAATAAACTTATGCAGCAGCTTAATAGTACTATTTTTATATATTCAATCATTTTTTAGTAAAATGCTTAGTTAAAATAATGTTGAAAATGTCTTCTGCAACTTTTACCTTCGACTTCAACTCAAAATTAGTAATATTATTGTTTTTGTCTATAAGCGTTACTTTGTTTGTTTCGTGGTTAAACCCTGCACCTTTGTCGTTTAAAGAGTTTAAAACAATGTAATCTAAATTCTTTTTTGCTAATTTCTTTTTAGCATTTTCAAGTTCGTCATGCGTTTCAAGAGCAAAACCAACTAACAATTGATTTTTCTTTTTAATTTCTCCTACAGAAGCTAAAATGTCTTTTGTTGGTTTTAGTTGAATTACCAATTCATTTGCCTTTGAGGTCTGCTCAGCTTTTTTTATTTTTTTATCGCTAGTTGTTGCAGGCGTAAAATCAGCTACAGC
The DNA here is from genome assembly GCA_032251145.1 of Vicingaceae bacterium. GTDB lineage: Bacteria > Bacteroidota > Bacteroidia > Flavobacteriales_E > Vicingaceae > BRH-c54. The sequence goes on from JAVVER010000007.1 coordinate 11,524, forward strand.
TGCAGCCATAATAATAATGTCTGCATTTTTAATTTGCTGATGAACGGAATTGTACATATCTTCAGCAGTAACAACATCAATTCTATTAATATTTTCGGAAGCAGAAACTTTGGTCGGTCCGATAATTAAATCAACATCAGCACCTAAATTGGCAGCATGTTCGGCAAGAGCAATGCCCATTTTTCCGGTAGAAAAATTACTAATATACCTTACAGGATCAATTTTTTCTACAGTTGGTCCAGCGGTAATAACTATTTTTTTTCCTTTAAGTGGGAGGGAAGTAGTAAAATGTTTTTTTATGGCTTCAAAAATAAGTTCAGGTTCTTCCATTCGGCCTTCACCACTAAGTCCGCTAGCAAGTTCGCCAGAAGGGGCATTTAGCACCTTGTTGCCAAATTTTTCTAATTGATTAAGATTGCTTTTTAGGGTTGGATGTTGGTACATGTCTAAATCCATTGCCGGAGCAATTAAAATAGGACATTTAGCAGAAAAATAGCAAGCCAATAGGAAGTTGTCGCAAATGCCATTAGCAAATTTAGCAATGGTATTAGCAGTGGCAGGAGCAACAACAAAAAAGTCAGCCCAAAGGGCTAACTCTACATGGTTGTTCCAATTATTCGATTCGTCTTTAAAAGAGGTTAAAACAGGGTTTTTAGAAAGTGTTGCTAAGGTTAAGGGAGCGACAAAATCTAATGCTGATGAAGTTGCAATAACTTTTACATTAGCACCAGCTTTAATCAACAAACGAATTAAAAGAGGTATTTTATAGGCAGCAATTCCACCGGTAATACCTAGGAGGATATTTTTGCCTTTTAGCATATTTGTTATTCTTTATCGGCATCAGGATTTTTAACGAATAATTTTTCATCTAAAAATTCTTTTAATGCCATAGCATTCGTTTTAGGTAAACGCTCGTAAAATCTAGAAATTTCTATTTGCTCTCTGTTTTCAAAAACTTCTTCTAAATTATCTGTTGTTGAAGCAAATTCATTGATTTTACCAATTAATTCTTCTTTTAAATCAACAGCAATTTGATTAGATCTTTTAGCAACAGCAACAACAGATTCGTATATGTTTCCTGTAACATCTTCAATAGCTTGTAAATCTCTTGTAATTGTAGATGGTTCTGCGTTTGTGGTTTTAAAATTCATGGTTGTTATAAATTTTCGAGTTTAATTTTATTTTGTTCTTCTTCCATTTTGGAATAAATATTTTGAGCTTCTCTTAAATATTTACTTTCTTTAAATGAATCTGCAAAGTTATAATAAGCTTCTATAGTATTGCTAATTCTTTCCAATTTTTTTTCTTTAATGCTGTTTGCGGCTAATAAATAGTGCGATTTTAAGATTAAAAAGTTTAATTCTTCAAGGTGTTTAGTATCAGGATAGTCTTTTATATGATTACCTAAAGCAACAATAGAAGCTTTATAATCCTGAATTTTAAAGTATTGTTTAGCGTTTAGATACGATTTCGTTTCTAATTTAATTCTTAACTTATCCATTAAAACATTGCTAGAATCAACTAAATTATGTTCAGGAAAAGTATTAATAAATAGTTGAAGCGAATTAATTGCATTATAAGTTTCTGTTTGATCTAATTCAGGTGAAGGAGATAAAATATATTGTGAATATCCATGCATAAACAACATTTCTTCTACATGTTTACTAGTAGGATAAGTAGTTGCAAATTTTTTAAAATGATAAGCGGCAGCATATAGTAAATTAGATTGATAGTTAGAGTAAGCATATAGGAAATATACTTTTTCTGCTCTATCAGTTCCTCTTAACAAAGGAATTAATTCTTCTAAAAGCGGAATGGCTCTGTCATACTTTCCTTCATCGTAATATTTTTGTGCAGCTTCATATTTTAGGTCAACATCAGAACTTTTAAGTATTTTCTGATACTTGCTACAACCTAACGAAAACATTAGTATAAATAGAAAATATAAACTGTTTTTCTTAAACATAGCGGCAAATATACTTAAAGAAATTAAGATGGAAATTGCTTGGTTAATATAAATGTGTTAAAAAGTTACTAAACGCAAGTTTAATTTTATTATTTCTTCATAAAACAAGTTTTTGCTTAGTTTTACTTTCGCAAAAAGAGATTTAAAACTGTAGTGAAAATTAACAACCAGAAAATAATTAATGCATGGGCAATGTATGATTGGGCAAACTCTGTGTATGCCTTAATTATTACAACAGCTATTTTTCCTATTTTTTATGAAAGTACAACAGCTGAAGAAGTAATTTTTTTCGGAAAGTCATTCGTAAATACAGAGCTTTATTCTTATGTGATTTCTTTTTCTTTTATGTTGATGGTAATATTATCTCCTATACTTTCGGGTATGGCAGATTATTCTGGAAACAAGAAAAAGTACTTACAGTTTTTTTGTTATTTGGGAGCTTTTTCTTGCATCAGTTTGTATTTTTTTGATGCCGAACATGCATTAGAATTAAGCATGTTGCCTGTATTGTTGGCAAGTATAGGTTTCTCAGGAAGTTTGGTATTTTATAATGCTTATCTGCCTGAAATTGTAACGCCCGATTTGCAAGATAATGTAAGTGCTAAAGGTTTTTCGTTAGGTTATATAGGCAGTTCACTATTATTAATTGTTTGCTTGGTATTATTACAAGGTTTCGACATGCCTGTAAAATGGGTTTTTATAATAACTGGCGTTTGGTGGATAGGTTTTGCTCAGTTTACCTTTATGGCGTTGCCCAACAATGTTTACAATAAACGCCCGAATGGAAATAGATTTTTAAAAGGGTTTAATGAACTTAAAAAAGTTTTTAAAGAGCTTAAACATCAATACAATTTAAAGAAGTATTTAGCTGGTTTTTTTGTTTATAGCATGGGTGTTCAGACCATTATGTTAATGGCTGTTTTTTTTGGGACGAAAGAAATTCAGTGGAGTAGTGAAGCGGAAATGCAAACAGGTTTAATTGTAAGTATTTTGGTAATACAGTTTATAGCTATTGCAGGAGCTCAAGGAATGGCATTTCTATCTAAAAAAATAGGAAATATAAAAACTTTGTTGATTGTAGTTTTTTGTTGGATAATTATTTGTATTTCAGCTTATAGTTTGGTGTATAAACCTTTGCATTTTTACATTATTGCAGGTTCAATTGGTTTGGTAATGGGTGGAATACAATCTTTATCCCGCTCTACTTACTCTAAATTGTTGCCTGATACACAAGATCATGCTTCGTATTTTAGTTTTTATGATATCTTAGAAAAAACTGGTGTAGTAATAGGCACATTCTTCTTTGGTTTTATAGAAGGATTGTTTGATATTAGAACATCAGTCCTAATTCTAATTGTATTTTTTGTAATAGGATTTTTATTATTGCTTAGAGTAAAATCTACTAAAAACATACTAAACGAAGCTACGGAAAAGTAATGCCTCTATAATCACTTACAACTACTTGCGGAATAGTAGAATGATAGTGTTGATTAATAACTTCAATAAATTTATTAGCAATAAGTGCGTAACCTCTTGTGTTTGGATGTACACCATCAAGTGAGAAAACACCACCAGCAATAAATTCAGGAGTAAAATCTACACCATCAAAAACTAACCCTGATTCTAAATCTCGCATAAATTCGAACATATCTGCAACCGCAAAGCCATAAGAGGCAGCTAATGAACGTATAACGTTGTTATAAGCAATAACAGTACTCTGAGAAATGGCTTTTTCATCTTTATCTAAAACAAAAGTATGGTCTAATGGTCTGTTTTGCGATAGTCCGTTGCCAATAGCTAATTCATCCGAAGCAGTTAACAATATTAAATCTTCGTTTGTAGCTTTTCTAATATTTCCGGGGTTGTTAGAATACGGACCTTCTGTAATCCAAACATCACCACCAATAGCATCTAAAGTAACTGTTTTAAAATAAGGAATTGAAGTTACGTCTGGAATGGTAGCACAAACCCCTTTTGCCCCCATATTTTTAAAAGCTAACAAAACAGAATCGTATTTATTACTGAATTCGGTAACATCTGTTAATTTTGAAAAATACTCATTAAACTGAGCTTCAAAACCATCATCACCACCACCAGTTGACCAACCTAAAACATCATTGTTTCCTAACCAATTGGTAAAAAAAGTAGCATTGCTGTTTTTAATATGATCTAAATAACTAACTTTATTAGCTGCTGTTCCCCAATCTAAAAAACGAGCAAAAGGATTAACATTACTTACAAAAAAGTTTACAGATGCAGAAGTATTTCCACCCGCAACAACATTAGCTAGTTTAAAACCTGAAACCCCCAAATTATTATATTTTATAGATTTATTGCCCCAAGTTTCCCATGAAAGCTCGTTTTTAATAGCATTAGGATGATTGTCGGTTTTATCTGGATCATAAACTTTTATTACTTTAATTTTTTCATTTTCCCACCTTAAATGGATATAGCCTGAGCCATTACCTTGAACTGTGGGTTGAATATAACTTAAATTTGGGTTAATTAATTTAAATTGCTTTGCTAACGTTGCAGGGTATGAATTTTCGTGCTGACCTAATTCATTATGCAAACCACCATCTTGATAACCTTGTGTAAGTGAGTTGCCTACGGCTATGTAATTGCTGAAATCTGCATTTCCTGAGACTACTTCAAATTCATCAAACTCAGTTTTGGTACAAGAGAAAAATACAATAGAGATACTTAATAATAGGTAGTTATAGATTGTTTTGGTGTTCATAATTTTTAAAATATTTAGGGGATAAATTTAGTGATTTTTTATGATTAAAAAAAAGAATTAGATGTGTTTGGTGTAAGCTCCATCAATCAACACCGACCAACAGTTAATGTTTAGGGCTTTTGCTTCGGTTTTTAGTTTTTCTGAAATATATGTTGAGTTAGAAGCATCTATAATAATTTCTTTAGGCTTAAATGTTAGTAATATTTCTTGAATAGAAAATCTAGGGTTTTTAGTAAGGATTAATAAATCAAGAGCTAAAGGTTTTTCTACGCTTTTTAGTTGAAAATCAGGAGGGATAATTGCCATTTTCTCATTAAAAAACTGAAGATAATTACGTTTTACAAAGAGGTTTTTATTATCAGTAATATAAAGAGTAGATAGTTGGTTTCTATCGGTTAATTTGTTTAAAGTGACTATCTTTTCAGATTCCACTCCTTTCTGAATCCAATTGTTCTGCACATGAAACATGAGTTTACTTTTATTTTCTAGGAGTTTTATATCGGAAAACAATACGTTGTCATTTCCTTCAATTAAATTAATAGCAGAATGCCCCGGAATGTTATAAACGGTTAAGTATTTCTGATTTATCTGATGGATGTTATCTTTTAAACGAAAGCTAAACATGATGATGAAAGAAGCTACGCCCACCATAAAGTATTTTAACTTTTTATAGTGGATGGTAAGGATAATTAAAATAATTGCCAGATAAGTTAAGTAATTATCCAGCAAATTAAACTTTATATTTTGGGTAAGCGAGTAAGGAATTTTATCAATAAAAATAACAGCTTCGTTTAATCCATACACAATTAAGTTTAGCAACTTTCCTAATAAACCGCCAATAATTGTGATAGGAGAGGTAATAAGTGTAATTATTCCTAAATATAAAATTAAAATTGCCAACGGGATTACCACTAAGTTGGAGAGCATAAAATAATTGGGAAACTGATGGAAATAATACAGTCCTAAAGGGAAAGTAGCTATTTGAGCTGCAATAGAAACAGCGGTAAGCTCCCAAATCTTATCTAACAACCACCATTTGGTGAAAAAAAGGCTATAAACCCAAGGTTGAATAACTACAATTCCGATTACGGCAAGGTAAGAAAGTTGGAAGCCAACTTCCATTAATAAAAACGGATTGATAATGAGTAAAAACAAGGCAGAAGCCGCTAAAGTGTTGAAAAAATTAGCATTACTTTTAGTTGTTTTGGCGGCAACAATAAAGCTAAACATGGTGGCTGCTCGCATTACCGAAGGCGATAAACCCGTTAAAAGAGCATAAGCCCACAGCAAGACAATGATGAGAATTCCTTTAATGTAATTGCCATATTTTAGTTGATTAAAAAACTGAAATACTTGGTTTAAAATCAAAAAAATGATACCAACATGAAGTCCGGAAACTGCCAACACATGCATAGCTCCTGCACTAGAGTAAGCACTCTTTAGTTGAGCATCAATTTCATTTTTATAGCCTAAAATTAAAGCGGAAGCTACATTAAGCTGTTTGTCTTTAACGCCCATTTCTTCTAGTTGGTTTATTAGCATTTTTCTGATTTTACTAGCATAAGCAAATATGGAAATGTCATTATTTTGATGAATAATTTTCCAGTTATCACTACGTAAATAGGCTTGTTGGTGAATAAGGTGGTAAGACAAATACCTTTTAAAGCTAAATTCATGAGGATTTTTTGGTGCTGGAACATCTTTTAATATAGGTTCAAAAGATATGATATCGCCTAGTTTTAAGCTGTTAGCTAAAGTGTCTTTTTGAAGATAAATAATAGATTTACCATTGGTGTTTTTCCATTCTTCGTTGGTTTTTAAACCGATAATTTCTACAATTGCCTTTACGGAGTTGGCTTTTTCTTCGGTAGGTTCAATAACTTCAGCAATAATAAACCTGTTTTCGACATCATTTAATTGATAAGAAGAATGAGATTGATTGGTTTTGATGGAAGTTAAACTATAGGCTGCCAACATAAAACTACCATAAATAAGTACACCAAAAATCCACCTAAGTTTATAACTAGTATTAATTTTTTTGATGGAGAAAAGTATGATGTAGCTAATTACAACGCCTAAAAATAGATACTGAGGTAGGCTTGAACTTGCCGGAAGGTAAATGGCAAAAATAATTCCTATAATAAAAGGAATTAAAAGACGAACTAATGGAATATAATTAAGCAATATTCTACAAGTTTAGGGTTAGGTTGTATTAAACTTTTCTTTTTAATTCAAAACTCTGACCTAAATAAACTCTTCTAACTTGTTCATCTGCTGCTAATTCTTCGGCTGTTCCGGCTTTAAGAATTTTACCTTCAAAAAGTAAATAGGCCCTGTCGGTAATGCTAAGGGTTTCTTGCACGTTGTGGTCGGTAATTAAAATACCTATATTTTTTTGTTTTAATGTAGCTACAATACTCTGAATATCTTCAACAGCAATTGGGTCAACTCCTGCAAAAGGTTCATCAAGTAAAATAAAGCTAGGATCGGAAGCCAATGCACGAGCAATCTCTGTTCTTCTTTTTTCTCCTCCCGATAAGTTATGTCCTAGGTTTTTACGAACATGTCCTAAACCAAATTCTTCAATTAGCGATTCTAATTTTTCTTTTTGTTGAGCTTTGGTTAAGTCCATCATTTCTAAGATGGCACTAATGTTATCTTCAACACTCAGTTTTCTAAAAACAGAAACTTCTTGAGGCAAATAACCAATACCCATTTGAGCTCTTTTGTACATAGGGAGTTTGGTAATGTTTTTATCATCTAAAAATATTTCGCCCTCATTTGGCTGAACCAAACCTACAATCATATAAAATGAAGTAGTTTTTCCAGCTCCGTTAGGACCAAGTAATCCAACAATCTCTCCTTGCTTTACCTCTATAGAAACACCCTGAACAACTGTTCTTTTTCCATATTTTTTAATAATATTTTCTGCTCGTAAAATCATTAATAAAAATTAAATTGAATTGTTTTTGTTTACTATTTTAGAGATAAAAATACTGAATTCATACAACAAAATTAGTGGAATTGTAAGTAAAACTTGACTAGTAATATCTGGAGGCGTAATTATAGCTGATAAAATTAGGGTAACTATAATGGCTATTTTTCTGTATTTACGCATTATTTCGGGTGTTAAAATGCCCATTTTTGATAGGAAATAAACCAATAAAGGCAATTCGAAAACCAATCCGCAAGCTAAGGTTAAAGTGGTTACTGTTGAGATAAAAGATTGAATACTAATTTGATTTTGAACCAATTCACTTACTTGGTAGTTGCCTAAAAACTGCACAGAAAGTGGTGAAATAAAATAGTATCCAAACAAAATACCCATCATAAACAAGGCAGAACCTGAAAAAATTAGAGCCGTAGCATATTTTCGTTCTTTTTTTTCTAGTGCGGGTCTGATAAAACGCCAAATTTCAAACAATAAATAAGGAAAAGCCAATACTATTCCAGCAATTATAGAGGTAATAATGTGGATGGAAAATTGTCCACTCATGGTAAGGTTGATTAGGCTAAATTTGATATCGCCTAAGCACAACGCATCTCCTTTGCCTATCCATTCAGAGAACCTGCAAAAAAACTGGTAAGTAAAAAAGTCGGAATTTTTTTGAGCTAAAATAATCTCATCAAAAACAATGTTTTTAAAAACAAAAGCCAACGATGCAAAAACCAAAATGGCAATACTAGACCTTACTAAGTGCCAACGCAGCACTTCAAGATGATCTAAAAAAGACATTTCTTTTTTTTCTGTATTTTCGTTTTCCTCGCTCATTTAATCAAAGAGGTATTTTTAGTAAAATCTTTCGTTTTTTGTAAGTTTGATATCATTAACAAACTGCTTAATTTGTTGCTCGTCTTCTTTTTTACACACCAACAAAATATTATCTGCTTCAACAACTATGTAGTCTTTTAATCCTTGCAGTACCACTAGTTTTTCTTTAGGGACATTAATAATATTTCCTTCAGATTCGTACAACATCACATTTTCTCCAACAACAGCATTTTCATGTTCATCATGTGGTAAATGGGTGTAAATAGAACCCCAAGTTCCCAAATCTGACCAACCAATATCAGCACTCATTACATATACATTTTTAGATTTCTCCATAATGCCGTAATCTATAGAAATGTTTTTGCACTGAGCATAAATAGCCGTGATGGCTTTCACTTCTTCGGAAGTATTAAAAGCTGTTTTTTGCTCTTCAAAAAGTTGGTTGATAGTGGGTAAATGGCTTTCAAATGCTTTCTGAATACTTTTTAAATTCCACACAAACATGCCTGAATTCCATGTAAAATCGCCACTTTGAATAAACTCTTTGGCTAATTCTAAGTTTGGTTTTTCGGTAAATGTTTTTACTTTTTTTATTTCATTGCCTTCTTCTTCAATAAACTGAATATAGCCATAACCGGTATCAGGTCGGGTAGGAGTAATGCCCAAGGTTACTAAACAATCGGTGTTTTCGGCATAGTTTAGGGCAATGTTTGCTACTCGTAAAAACTCTTCTTCTTTAAGAATAAGGTGATCGGCAGGAGCGACTAAAATAGTTGCATTTGGGTTTTGGGAAGCAATTTTATAATTGGCATAAGCAATACAAGGAGCAGTATTTTTTCTGGAAGGTTCGCACAATACTTGGCTTTTGTCAATGCCTTTTAGTTGTTCTAAAACTAAATCCTCATAGATATCATTTGTTACAATGTAAATGTTCTTTTCAGGACAAAGTTTTTTTAATCGGTTAAAGGTTTGTTGCAAAAGTGTTTCTCCGGTACCTAGTATATCTAAAAATTGTTTCGGACGAGCAGTTCTGCTCATAGGCCAAAATCGGCTTCCAATGCCGCCAGCCATAATTACACAATAGTTGTTTTTGTTCATTGAAAAATGAATTTAAGATGATTTTTAAAGGTGCTAAATTAGTAATTATTTGGATGCAATAGTTAGGTGCTTTAATACGGCTTAAAAGGATGTTATTAAAGATAAAATAAAAAAGTAATAGAATATAAAAGGAGTAGTATTTTTTTATTCAGCTCAGATAAGCCGTCATTTTACCGCCAACAAAGTCGATAGAAATATGGTCTTTTAATGTAGTTGAAAGCGATAAGCCAACATAATGGGTGCCGATAGGGTAGCGTTTATTGTTTCTATCAACCAACACAACTGTTGACATTCTTCTGATGTTAAACCTTAAAAGGTATTTAACTCCATAAATGAGGGTTTTACCAGAGTTGAGAACATCATCTACTAAAATAACCACTTTGTCTTCAATTTCTTTTTCTGTAATTGAAAGTGTTGGTTCTTCACTTAAGGGATTGTCTTTATTTATCTTTAGTGATGCTTTGGTAACTTTAATAGTAGAAATAGCAATAAGTTTTTCCGCAATTTTTTTTGCTAATAAATGTCCTTTTTTCTCAATACCAACAATAACAATTTCTTTTTCTAAATGATTATCTTCAAAAATTTGAAAAGCAATGCGATTTATTTTTCTACTTATTTGCTCGTGGCTTAATATTTTAGTTTTCTGATTTGGCATAATTAAGTTAACGAATTTCTATTTGGTATTCTTGAAATTGAATGGTATCTCCTTTTCTTACTTTTTTTCTTCTTTGTGTTTCTACTTGATTGTTGTATTTAACCAAACCTTGGTCTATACTCATTTTAGCATCTCCACCTGTATCGCAAACGCCTGTAAACTTAAGCAGTTTGTTTAGCTCAATGTATTCATCTTTTAATTCAAAATCAATGATTTTCATGTAGCAGATTAATCTTGATATTCTGGATTAAGGAAATTGTTTAACGCATTGCTAAACGTCTTAGAATCTTCAAAAAATGGATAATGTCCAGTTGCTTTAATTACTTCTAATTTGGTGTTTTTTAGTGTCTCGCTTAATAGTTGATTAGAAGCAAAAGGCACGTTGTCCATATCGCCAATAATAATTATTGAGGGACAAGAAATGTTGTTTATCTCGGAAGTAATATCGTAGTTAAAAAAGTTTTTCTCCATGATGTTGCTTACCAACCAAAAGTTGCCTGCAGTTTTTTCGTTGTAGTTATGTAATTCATACAATGCATCTACTTTAGATTGGTCGTATAAATTAGCTTTATCACCAATTTTCATGGCTTTTGTAAACGTTTCAGGGTCTCTTTTTTCAAATTCTTTAGACATCATCAATTTAACCAATTCTTTGGTATCTTCTTCTTTTCTTTTTTGTTGCATGTTGCTCAACATTTTTTCGTAGTGAGGACTTGAAGTAGGAGCGGGAGAGATTAATATAAGTTGAGTAAGGTTGTCAGCATATTTTTGTCCGTAGTGAAGTGCTAATAAACTTCCCCAAGAATGACCTGCAAGTGTTATTTTATCTTTACCGAAATGTTTTCTAATGGCTTCAATATCTTCTACAAAAGTAGCGATGTTTATAGATGTGGTATCCTTAGGAAATGCAGATTGTCCGCTACCTCTTTGATCATAAAAAATAAGTTGATAATTGGCTGCTAATGCATCAAAATAAGGAAGTAAGTAATTGTGAGAAAGTCCTGGTCCTCCATGTAAAAAAATAATTGGTTCGCCTTCGCTATTACCTTTAATAGTAAAAAAGTGTTCAACACCATTAATTGGTATGGTTTTTTGCTCAGTAGGAATTTCTACTTGTTGTTTTACCGTTTCAGTAGCTTCTTTAGGTTGGTTGTCATTACAGGCAAAAAATGTTGTTGAAGCAACAAATAACACATTCCATTTAAGTTGATTAACATTCATAGTGATAAATATTTATGGGTTAAAGGTAATAACAATTTTTTAGATTATAAATTTTTTAGTTCAGCAATGGTGTTTATTGGATTTTCTGAAGAAAAAACAAAGCTTCCGGCTACCAAAGCATCAGCCCCACAGTCTAACAATTTTTTTGCATTTGTATTGGTAACACCTCCATCAATTTCTATTAACGTATTAGCTCCTTTTTTGGTAATCAATTGTTTTAGTTGCTTTACTTTTTCGTAAGTATTTTCAATAAATGATTGTCCGCCAAAACCGGGGTTTACAGACATTATCAAGACTACATCAATATCATTAATAGTATCTTCTAATACATTTACATTTGTATGCGGATTGATTGCTACGCCAGCTTTCACTCCCTCTTTTTTTATAGCTTGTAAGGTTCTGTGTAAATGTGTGCAAGCTTCGTAATGTACAGTTAAAATATCGGCACCAGCATTTTTAAAATCGCTAATATAGTTATCAGGATTAACAATCATTAAATGCACATCAAAAGGTTTTTTACTAAACTTTCTGATGGCTTTAATTATAGGCATTCCAAAGCTAATGTTGGGCACAAAAACACCATCCATCACATCAATATGAAACCAGTCGGCACTACTTTTATCGAGCATTTCGGCTTCTTTTTGCAGGTTAGCAAAATCTGATGCTAAAATGGAGGGAGCTATAATTTGTTTCATATTTTAAAATATATAACGTTTAATATTAGTTGAGTTTTAAAGTACAAAAGTATTAATATTTTTAATCCTCAAAAGTATTTCGGTTGCTAATATAGCCATCCCATTTTTCGAGTAATTTGGTCATATCTTCGGGTAAATCGGTTTCAAAATGTAGCCATTCTCCTGTAACAGGATGTTCAAAACCTAAGGATTTAGCATGAAGTGCTTGTCGGGGTAAAATTTCAAAACAATTATTAATAAATTGCTTGTACTTGGTAAAAGAAGTACCTTTTAAAATTCTATCGCCACCATAATCTTCATCATTAAACAACGGGTGTTTGATGTGCTGCATGTGTACTCTAATTTGGTGGGTTCTGCCTGTTTCCAATTTACATTCTACTAAAGTAACGTAGCCAAATCTTTTTAGCACTTTGTAATGTGTTATGGCGTGTTTTCCAAATTCTCCATCAGGAAAAACACTCATTACTTTTCTGTTTTGTAAACTTCTACCAACATTTCCTTCAACTGTGCCGTTTTCTTCTTCAAAATCGCCCCAAACTAAGGCTTGGTATCTTCTTTCAATGGTTCTATCAAAAAATTGCTTGCCTAAATGCGATAGAGCATGTTCTGTTTTGGCAATAACCATTACTCCAGTAGTGTTTTTGTCTAAACGATGCACCAAACCAGGTCTGTTTGCCATAGAGGAGTCGGGAAGATTTTTAAAGTGATAAATTAAGCCATTTACTAAAGTGCCTGTGTGGTTTCCATATCCCGGATGAACAACTAAACCTGCATCTTTGTTGAGTACAATTACATCATCATCTTCATAAAGAATGTTTAGTGGAATATCTTCAGGAATAAGTACAATTTCTTGTGGAGGGTAGGGAAGTTCAACTGTAATATCATCCAGAGGTTTAACTCTGTAGTTCGCTTTTACAGGCTTTTTATTTACTAAGATGTGTCCTTCTGTTAATGCGTTTTGAAGTTTATTTCGGGTAGTGTTAGGAATTCTATCCATTAAAAACTTATCGATTCTCAATAATTCTTGTCCTTTGTCAGCCTTAAACTTGTAATGTTCAAACAAGTCATTGTCCTCTACTTCTTCTTCGTTATATGAATTCATTTATAGGTATTATTGAATAATCAGTTTTTTGGTTTGTATATTTCCTTCGTCTTTATTTATCATTCTAACAAAATAAATTCCTTTGCTAAAATGGCTTACATCAATAGTAGTGGTCTGTTGTAAAGTAGTTGTTAGGTGATTTTTTCCGTAAATATCAAAAATTTCAACTTCAAAAATGGTAGATAAATTTTGTTGAGCAGCAATAGTAACTAAATGAGTTGTTGGATTGGGATAGATGTTAAAATCGGTGTTGTTATTTTTACTGTTTTCATTAATAGCAGAAATAGGGTCGCCAGTAGAACCAAATACCGGACGAATCATTAGAGAACCATTAGGAAGACCTGCAGATGGATTTTCCCAAATACCAACTGCATTGTACCAAATTTTATTTTTATTATTGGTATTAACATCATAACCAACATTTAACCTTGCGTTAGAAATTTTTTGATAACCAAAATAGTAAGTACCTGGATTAAGAATTATTGGAGCGTCTAACGGGTAATTTAAGAATTCGTTAGTAAAAGAATAAGCAGGAAAATAAAAACTATTCTGTTGATAAAGAATAACTTCTGGGTTTAAGCTGCTCCAAACAGTAAGTTTAAAACTTTCCCCTCTAATATCATTAAGTATAGGATTAAAATAAATTTGAATAGCAGTAAGCGTATCGGTTTTTCTAATGTAGAATTGATTAGCTAATTTGGCTGTAACCCCTTCAATTCCGTAGCCTAATTCGGCACTTCCATCATCATAAGCATAGTAAGAACCAAAAACCTGAAAAGATTTCACAGTATCATTTTTCTGATTAATATCTATAAAGGGATTAATATCGAAATAATTTTTTATTTGGAAAACCTTATTTACAGAGTTGTCTGATGGAAAAGAAAAATCATTCAAAAAAAATGGGGTGGTTTGATAAACAGCTTGAGGTTCAATTAGAGTAGTATAAGCAGCTACGGTTTTAGAAGCAACTCCTGTTGGGTAAACTTCTATTACAGGACCAGCACCATTGTTGTCGCTTACTTCATATTTATAGAAAACATCGTAAGAATTATTAAAATTATTTTTATAAGCAACGGGCATGGTTTCCGCCATTAAACCTATTGAGTCAGTAAGGTAATGATCCCAAGGCATTGAAGTAAACTCATTTAATAAATTATGATGATTGGTAATGAGGGCAACATCGTCTAAAATAGTATCTGCAATAGTTCTGTTATCATTTAAATACACATAATCAACATGCCAATGGTCGAAATTACCACTAAGGGTAGATAGGTTAGAAAATCTAAACATAAACTCATCGTTGTGGTAATCTGTACCAACAGGAACCATTACTTTTTTAAATGAATGATTTCCTGTTCCAGGAACACTCCAAACTCTAACCCAAGAACTGTCAGCTTTTCTAAAAAAATCTAAACGTAAGGAATCGTTTTGTTCTGGAGCATTGCCATTACCTTGTGCTTGATATTGAAAGCTAAAGTAAACACTATCGTTAATAACTGTTAAATCAATAGGGTGTGAGGTAAGTGAATCAGCAATTCCATGAGCTGTTTGTGATGAAAAATCGTACGGCAATCCAGTAGAATCTAAGCCATCGAAAGTAGCAACACCGTAAGATGGAGGGCTTATAGGATAGTTAGAGTTAACATAAACATGAATGTCTTGCCATAAATTTTCATCAGGAAAATGATAGTTTTGAGAAAAATCATCTAAAAAAGGTAGGGAAAGCAAGATTTTGTTTTTTTTAGAAGTTTTTCTAAAAATTTCAGAGTTTTTTTCTGCTATGCTTTTATTGTATAAAGCTCTCAGGTGTTTGTTGCCACCTAAATCGTAAATTTTTTCTTGTGCATTTATAGCTAATAAACAGAAGAAAGTAAGAAATATAAGTAAAGTGTTTTTTAACATATTAGTCGTTTTCAGAAATTTCTGCTTCATGGTTTAGGCTATCTAAACTAAAATTTTGCACATTTATTTTAGCAGTATCGCAAGTTAAGTAAATATCTACCGAACTACCAATAAAAATCGTGCTTTCACTTCCGTAAGGAGGTTGTTGTTTATACACTTTAGCTGTGGCAGAATCTTCAGATGTTTTACAAGATTCGTCATAAATTTCTAATCCTATACCTAAAAAGGAAGCTTGTAATTGTTGTTCTGATTCAACTTTAGAAAGGTTTATAAGATAAGGAACCATTACTTTTCCTTCACCTTTTCCTGTTCCTATTACCACTGTAATTTTTGAACCTAAACCAATTTCATCTCCAGTAGAAATTAATTTTTCTCCATATTTACAACTTACTACAATTCCTTTGTGTTCTGAGGGGCGATATTCTGTATTTACTTTTAATCCGTAGCTTTCTAATTTAGCTATTGCCAAGCGTTGCGACATATCTATAATGTTTGGAAAACTTATTTTAGGGGTAGTTTTTTTTGTTACTGTAATGTAAATTTTTCTGTTTTTCTTAACATAAGATTCTGCAGTAGGGTTTTGATTTATAACAATACCTTTGGGTTGTTTTTCTACATATATAGAGTCAAGAATTTCGTAACGTAAATTTTTTTCTTTTACTAATATAGCCACTTCTTCTTCGGTAAGTCCTTCTAAGGATGGAACAGTTACACTTTCTCCATGCAAGGTGTAGCTAGTTAGGTAATTAGAAAAGCTATAAAAGGCAATTACAATTAAACCAATAGCAATAACTAGGTTAATTAAGAAAAGTTTACTGAATATAAATTTTAGCATTTTTTAAAATATTATAAATAAACAACGAAAATAGTAAAAAGTAAATTAACCTTCGGCTACTAACAATTCTTCAGCTAAGTCTTTTTCTATTTTTAGGTTGTCAATAATAAATTCCTGACGTTCAGGGGTGTTTTTACCCATATAGAACTCTAACATTTCTTGTATAGGAGTGTTCTTACCAATAATTACAGGGTCTAAACGAATGTCTTTACCAATAAAGTGTTTAAACTCGTTGGGCGAAATTTCACCTAGTCCTTTAAATCGGGTAATTTCAGGCTTTCCTCTAAGTTCTTTCATAGCATTTTGTCTTTCTTCTTCAGAATAACAATAAATAGTTTTAGATTTATCTCTAACTCTAAAAAGTGGCGTATCTAAAATGTATAGATGTCCGTTTTTAATAATATCTGGAAAGAAAGATAGGAAAAAAGTAATGAGTAATAAACGGATGTGCATTCCATCAACATCGGCATCGGTAGCAATTACAATGTTGTTGTATCTTAAATCGTCTATGCTTTCTTCAATGTTTAAAGCAGCTTGAAGCAAGTTGAACTCTTCATTTTCATACACTATCTTTTTGGTTAATCCATAAGAGTTTAGCGGCTTACCTTTTAAACTAAAAACAGCTTGTGTATTTACATCTCTCGACTTGGTAATAGAACCCGAAGCCGAGTCTCCCTCAGTAATAAAAAGTGTTGTTTCTACTTTTCTTTCATTGTCTTTGGTATCGTTATAATGTAGCCTGCAATCTCTTAGCTTTTTATTGTGTAAAGAAGCGTCTTTAGCTCTTTTTTTAGCTAATTGTTTAATGCCAGCCATGTCTTTACGCTCACGTTCAGACTGTAATATTTTTCGTTGAAGAGATTCAGCAACTTCAGGGTTTTTATGCAGAAAGTTATCTAGTTCCCTTTTCAAGAAATCAGTGATAAAAACTCTCATAGAAGGACCATCAGGACCAACTTCTGTAGAACCTAGTTTGGTTTTTGTTTGAGATTCAAAAACTGGTTCCATTACTTTTACGCTTATTGCGGAAACAATAGAAGAACGGATGTCAGAAGCATCATAATCTTTTCCGTAAAATTCCCTAATGGTTTTTACTAAAGCAGTTCTAAACTCAGTTTGGTGAGTTCCTCCTTGTGGTGTATATTGTCCGTTTACAAACGAATAATATTCCTCACCATAGGATTCTGTATGTGTAATGGCAACTTCAATGTCATCACCATGTAAGTGGATTATTGGGTAAAGAGGTTTGTTAGAAAGATTTTGTTCCAACAAATCTTTTAATCCATTTTCCGATTGAATTTTTTCTCCATTAAAATAGATGGTTAATCCAGTATTCAAAAAAGCATAGTTCCAAAGTAGTTTTTCTATGTGCTGATTTCGGAAAGTATAATTTTTAAAAATGGTTTCATCGGGAATAAAAGTAATTTTTGTTCCTTTTCTATAAGACGATTCTTCAATTTCATAATCATTAACTAGTTCGCCTTTTTCAAATTCTACTTTTTTAATTTTTCCATCACGAACAGATTCTACTTTAAAATAGGAAGAAAGTGCATTTACGGCTTTTGTTCCTACACCATTTAAACCAACAGATTTTTTAAAAGCTTTAGAATCATATTTTCCACCAGTATTCATTTTAGAAACACAGTCAATAACTTTTCCTAATGGAATACCACGACCATAATCTCTAACTTTAACGGTTTTATCTTTAATTTTCACCTCTATGGTTTTACCATTACCCATTACATATTCATCAATAGAGTTATCAAAAACTTCTTTAATTAATATGTAAATTCCATCATCATAAGCAGCACCATCACCAAGTTTACCAATGTACATACCCGGTCTTAAGCGGATATGTTCTTTCCAATCGAGCGATCGGATATTGTCTTCGCTATATGTTACTTCGTTTTCCATAGTTTATTTGAGGTTTAAAGTCCGAAATTAAACAAACTTATTGTTTTCTAAATGTTTTTTGAATATGGGTTTTTAATAGATTTATTAACAAATAATTTCATAATAAAGTGTAAAATTAATAACAAAAGTTAAATTGTTTAAAACCTAATGGTATTCCGCCAAAATCAACTTGTTTTCTTTGGTATTTTTGTTTTCAAATACTTTTTTTTACATGATTAATAAAATTGTAGGAACTTTTTTTAGCTTGTTATTATTTCAACAAATTACTGTTGCACAGGGAAATCCGCATATACTGCCGCAATATGATTTCATTCAATACGATTCTAACTATTTGCATTTTTATAACGATAGTGCTAATCTAAATAATTTTTATTCAAAACTAGATACACTAATGTTTGAAGGAAAAGGAAAGGTAAACATTATGCAAATGGGGGGCTCTCATATTCAGGCAGATATTTGGTCCGACCAACTCAGAAAGAATTTTCACAAGGTATCTCCTAACCTTAATGGCGGAAGAGGTTTTTTGTTTCCTTTTAAACTTGCTAAAACTAATAATCCTTATTATTACGATGTGAATTATACCGGAAAATGGCAAGGTTACAGAAACTCGGTAAGTAAACATATTACTACTTGGGGGGTTTCTGGAATTACAGCAACAACAAGTGATAGTTTGGCTTCGTTTGCTATTCAATTTAGGGGCGATGATACACCAGAATATGATTTTAACCGTATCAGAATTTTCCATAATCAAGATTCATTAGGATATTGTTTAGAACTTACTAAAGATACTTGTGTAGCTATAACTGTAAACAATAGTATTGGCTATACCGAATTTGTTTTTGCTGGTTATAAAAAAGAGGTTGATTTTACCATTTATAAAAACGACTCTGCTTCGCAACCTTTTGAATTGTATGGCATAAGCCTAGACAATGATGATCCGGGAGTTGTTTACAATTCAATTGGAGTTAATGGAGCAAGTACTTCGAGTTATTTAAGAGCAACACTTTTTAAGCAACATTTACAAACCATTAAACCCGATTTAGTAATTTTTTGTATCGGTATAAATGATGCTTATGACCCAGGTTTTTGTGGTAATTGCTACGAAAATAATTATGATACTTTAGTGGATTGGATAAAATCGGTATCTCCAACAACTAATTTTATTTTTGTAACCAATAACGATAGTTATTACAAAAAAAAATATCCTAACAAAAGAGTAGAAGAAGCTCGCTTAGCTATGATTAGATTGGCGACCAAACATAATGCTGCCATGTGGGACATGTACCATGTTATGGGAGGGTTGGGATCTGTAAAAACCTGGCAAAAATATGGCTTAGCCAAAACTGATAAAATACATTTAACATCAGATGGGTATAAATTGATGGGAGATTTAATGTTCTCAGCAATTATGAAAGCTTATGCAGATTATACAAAGCAAAATACTCAAGTAATGGTAGGGGATTAAAAAATATAAATGCGTCTTTTATGACTCTCCCCCAAGTTATCTTACCATAACTATTCCCCTCTCATTAAAGAGGGGGGGGAGGGGGTGAGTTGAGAACAAGGTTTTTATTACAATATTTATAATTTAAAAACAGATAATTATGGAATACAGAAGATTAGGAAAATCAGGATTACAATTGAGCGAACTTTCATTAGGGAGTTGGTTAACTTTTGGAAAACAAATCGGCAACAACATTGCTGAAGATTTAATGAAATTAGCGTACGATAATGGCGTAAATTTTTTTGATAACGCAGAAATTTATGCACGTGGAGAATCTGAAAAAGTAATGGGAAAAATTCTAAAAAAAATGAAATGGGATAGAGATTCTTATGTAGTTTCTAGCAAAGTTTTTTTTGGATATAGAGGTTCTAAGAACACCAAACCCAACCAAAATGGATTGAATAGAAAACATGTGTTTGAAGCTTGTCATCAAGCACTAGAAAGGTTTCAGTTAGATTATTTAGATTTGTTTTTCTGCCATCGTCCGGATAAAAATACGCCTATAGAAGAAACCGTATGGGCAATGCATAATTTAATAATGCAAGGTAAAATTTTATATTGGGGAACTTCCGAATGGAGTGCTCAGGAAATTATGGAAGCTCACATGGTTGCAAAACAATACAACTTAATTGGACCTACCATGGAACAGCCACAATATAATATGTTGCACAGACAAAAAGTAGAATTAGAATTTGCTCAGATTTACAAAACAGTTGGTTTAGGTACAACAATATGGTCCCCTTTGGCATCAGGTGTTTTAACTGGGAAATACAATAAAAAATCGCAACCAAAAGATACCCGTTTGGTAATGGAAGGAATGGATTGGTTAAAAGATGTTGTTGTAACTAGAGATAATTTAGATAAAGTAGCCAAGTTGGAAAAAATAGCAAAAGATTTAGGTTTGAGCCTTCCAGTATTGGCAATTACATGGTGTTTAAAAAATGAAAATGTAACTACAGTAATGTTGGGTGCAAGCAAGTTAAGCCAGCTAGAAGAAAACTTTAAAGCTATTGAAGCAAAAGCAAAACTAACGCCAGAGGTAATGAATGAAATTGAAACAGCCTTGAATAACAAACCCTTTCATGCTGGTTTTTAAGATTATTTAATACATTTTAAAATATCGCTAAAGCCATTTTGTTTAATTTTGACAAAAATAATTTAAACAAAATGGCTTTTTATCAATTTCATCAAACACAAAAAATTAAAGCATCTATAGATGAGGTGTGGGAGTTTATATCATCTCCAGCTAATCTAAAAGAAATTACTCCCGACTATATGGGTTTTGATATTACTTCCAATGAAATTCCTGATAAAATGTATCAAGGAATGATAGTAAGTTATAAAGTAAGTCCATTATTAGGAATTAGAACTACGTGGGTAACGGAAATTTCTCAAGTAAAAGAAAAAGAATATTTTGTTGATGAACAACTTGTAGGTCCTTATAAATTATGGCATCATCAACATATTATTCAACCAATAAAAGGAGGTGTTTTAATGAAAGACATTGTAAGTTATGCACCACCATTTGGGTTTTTAGGAAAAATTGCCAATAGCTTAATAATAAAAAACAAGCTAAATGAAATTTTTAATTATCGAACAAAAGCTATAGAAAAAAAATTTGGTATTTTTTAATAAATTTTAGTTCATTTTTATAAGTATATTCTTGATTTTTAAAGAATGATTTTTTTTAATAAAAAATGCCTAATTTAGACCTTTAACAATTTATAAAAACTAAAATTATGGAAAAGCCAACAATAGCTCAGAAAATGCCTTATGTAAAAGACGAAAAAGCAGGAAAGTACGCCTGGTGTGCCTGTGGAAAAAGCACAAACCAACCTTATTGCGATGGATCTCATAAAGACACTACTTTTGTACCAAAAATAGAAGTGCTTGATGAAGATAAAAAAGTAGCATGGTGCGGATGTAAACAATCATCTAAAGGAGCTTATTGCGATGGAACACATGCGAAATTATAATACTTTTTAAAACTCTAATCGTTTGAAACAACAACTAATTGATGTTGAGAGAATCATAGAAAACAAGAACCCGAAAGCATTAAAATGGCTTCCGGGTTTTATTATTCGTTATTTAAAACGAACTATTCATCAAGAAGATATTAATACTATTTTAATTGAAAATGAACGCAAATTCGATTACGATTTTGCTGAAGATATTATTAATAGATTTAATATTACAGTAAAAGTTAAAGGAATAGAAAATGTTCCCAAAAGCGGTGGCTGTATTTTAGCTTCTAATCATCCGTTGGGTGGAGTAGATGCATTGGCAATTGTTTCTGCTTTAAAAAATCATCGTAAAGATGTGCAGTTTGTTGTAAATGATATTTTGTTACACCTAAAAAATTTAAACGGACTTTTTGTTGGAGTAAATAAGCACGGTAGCAATTCTAAACAATCGCTTAACAGTGTTAATGAACTTTTTTCTTCTAATAGAGCAGTTTTTGTTTTTCCTGCCGGATTGGTAAGTAGAAAAACGAATGGAAAAATTAGAGATTTGGAATGGAAAAAAACCTTTATTACCCAAGCTAAAAGACATCATAAAGAAGTGGTTCCTATCCATGTAGATGGTAAATTGTCTAACTTTTTTTACAGATTAGCTAATTTTAGAAAGTTTTTAGGCATAAAAGCTAATATAGAAATGCTATTTTTGGCAAAAGAAACGTTTAAACAAAAAAATAAAACCATTACCATAACTTTTGGAAAACCTATTTCTTACACCAAATTTGAAAATGATAAGCCTGATAAATATTGGGCAGAATGGGTAAAAAAGAAAGTGTATGAAATGAGGGGTTAGAGATTAGAGATTAGAAATTAGAGATTAGAAATTAGAGATTAGAAATTAGAGATTAGAAAATTCTGTAACTATAAATTACAAAGCTCCGAAGGAAAGAAATTTAATAGCGTTGAGTGAAGCTCATCGCAAAATAAGATTAACAATTAATATATAGTCTAACAATGATGCAACCAGTTGACAGAGCATTGCTTGAAAAAGAACTTACTTCGGAAAGGTTTGTTAAAAAAACCAACAAAGGAGATAATGACATTTACATAGTAAACTATCATAACGCTCCTAATGTGCTTAAGGAAATTGGTAGATTAAGAGAATTGTCTTTTTCGCAAGCGGGAGGAGGAACAGGCAAGGATATTGATTTAGATGATTTTGACACTTCAGAAAATTGCTACGAGCAACTAATCGTTTACGATAGAGAAGAAAGAGAAATAGTAAGTGGCTACCGTTTTAAAGATTGTTCTACAGCCATCTCTCCATCTGGAGAAATTTTACTTTCTACTAAGCATTATTTTAATTTTTCGCATAAATTTATAAAAGAATACTTACCCTTTACCATAGAGTTGGGAAGGTCATGGGTACAACCACTTTATCAAGCTGGAGGAGGAAGCTCCAGAAAAGGAATTTTTGCATTAGATAATATTTGGGACGGCTTAGGTTCTATTATTATTAACTATCCACACATTAAATATTTTTTTGGAAAAGTTACCATGTATGATAGTTACAACAAACAAGCTAGGAATGCGTTACTTTATTTTATGAATTCATACTTTCCTGACTTGGAAAACTTAGTAACCCCTATACATCCTATAGAAATAAAATCTGATTTAACACAAATTAAACGTCTTATTAGGGATAAAAACTTTGACGAAGGCCTAAAATCTCTTTACCAATATTTAAAAAATTATGGAGAAACCGTTCCACCGCTAATTAATACGTATATGAAAATTTCTGACACCATGAAATCCTTCGGTACGGCTCTTAACCCAGATTTTGGAGGGGTAGAGGAAACGGCAATTTTAGTTACCATTAATGATATTTATCCTGAAAAGAAAGAACGTCATATTAGTGGATAATTTCATAACTTTTGATAGAAAAAATTAAGCATAATAATATTGATTTTACTAAGTATGATAGATGCATAGCAACAGCATTTAATCATCGAATTTATGCAGAGTCTTGGTATTTAAATCTAATTACAAACCAATCTTGGGATTGCTTAGTGCTTGATGATTATAAAGCAGTAATGCCATTACCAATAAAAAAGAAATTGGGCATAAAATACATTGTTATGCCTAGTTTTTGTCAACAATTAGGTGTTTTTTACACTAAAAAAATAAGCCCTGAACAATTTGCGTTTTTTGAAAAAAAACTACACCATCATTTAGTTCGTTCTTATCATTTTAATGAAGAAAATACCACGATGTTTCAACCTAAAGGAGAGCTCAGAAATAATTATTTATTAAACTGCAATAATGAATATTTGGATTTAAAACAAGCCTACCAAAAAGACCGGAAAAATGATTTGAAAAAATATGAATTATCTTCTTGCGAATTAAAAAAAGAATTAGATTTTTTGACTATTTACAAATTAATTCAAGAAAATTATAAGGATATAATAACTCAAAATGAAATAAATGTACTTAAAAAAATAGTACAATTTGTTGATAAAAATCATAAAGTAATGCAAGTTAAAGTATTATGTTCTGGAAATTGTATTGCAACAAATATTTTCTTAATATCTAAAAATAGAACAATAAACTTATGCACCTTAAGAGATAAATCATTTAAAAAATTTAATACAACTACCGTAATGTTAGATGCAATAATTAAGCAAAATAGAAACCAGATATTAGATTTTGAAGGTTCAATGATAGAGGGAGTAGCTGCTTTTTTTGAAAGCTTTGGAGCAATAAAACACTACTACACTTCTTACAATAATTGTTAGTTAGCAAGACTGACTAATAAACTTGAGATACTCTTTAGGAACATTCTTATTAAATAAGATATTCGAAAGATTTTGTTGATACGGAGTTTTTTCCTTTATAATGTTACACGGATTACCACAAGCTATAGAGTTAGAAGGAATGTCTTTAGTAACCACAGAGCCAGCACCAATTATAACATTGTTACCAATTGTAATCGAAGGAAGAATAACACAATTCGCTCCAATCCAAACATTATTACCTATAATTATAGGAGTAGTTTTTTTGGAAACAGTAAAATCACTAAAATCGTGATTGGCAGATACAATTACACAACCAGGTCCTATTTCAATATTACTTCCAAAAGCAATTCCATTTGCAGCATTTATGTAAACATTTGGACTGTCGGCTGGATCACATAAAATACCTTTAGTTATTTTCTCATAATTATGAATTGTTGAAGTAAAATGCACAGGCCACTTTACTTTACCATTTAATCTGAAAATTTTTTGAGGAATAAAATAGTAGTAAATTAATCTGTAAATTGAAATATAACCATATTTAGGTCGGAAGTAACAAGGATAACACCAATTTATTAGCCAGCCAAATAAAAACTGACCAATTTGTTGTTTAAATTTAACCTTTTTTTTGCTCATAGTAGAGTTTTCTACAAATTTAAAAAAAATTAAAAGTAGTTGTAATTTTTTTTACAATAGAAGAAATTAACTAAGAAAATAAAATAAAAGTATAAATTTGTTGAAACATCAAAAAAAAATATAACATTTATGGGAAATAAGGATTACAACGAAGAACATAAAAAAATCCATCAAGATAAAGATTGGAATGAAATTAAAGCTAATGATTCATGGGCAATTTTTAAAATAATGTCGGAATTAGTAAATGGATTTGAAACGTTAGCAAAAATAGGTCCTTGTGTTAGTATTTTTGGTTCGGCACGCACAACACCAGATAATAAATATTATAAAATTGCAGAAGAAATTGCTGCTAAATTAGCCAACAATGGCTATGGAGTTATTACAGGAGGAGGTCCAGGCATAATGGAGGCAGGTAATAAAGGAGCTTTTAATGTAAAAGGAAAATCTGTAGGTTTGAACATAGATTTACCTTTTGAACAGAAACATAATGATTTTATAGATCTTGATAAATTAATGACTTTTGATTATTTCTTTGTAAGGAAAGTAATGTTTGTAAAATACTCGCAAGGATTTGTTGTTTTGCCTGGTGGTTTTGGCACCTTAGATGAACTTTTTGAAGCCATAACCTTAATTCAAACACAAAAAATAGGTAAATTTCCAATTGTTTTAGTAGGTAAAGACTATTGGCAAGGGTTGTTCGATTGGGTTAAAAATGTATTGTTAGAAAAAGAAAAAAACATTAGCCCTGAAGATATGGATTTAATAAATATTTGCGAAACAGCTGATGAAGCAGTTAAATGTATCACAGATTTCTATAATGATTATTTACTTCGACCTAATTTTTAAGTCAATTTATATTCCATGAAGTAAATTTTTGGTTATTAACATTTATGAGTTGAAAAAACTACAGTTATTTAAAGAAAACTACAAAACTTTAAGCTATGTTTGTTTCATCTTAAGTAAATTTTTTGTTAATAACTTGAGAAAAAAATTAGGAATATCAATTTTTTGTTATATTTTTATTGCCTGAATCGCAATAAATTATATGTTATGATAAGAAAAATTACAATTTTTGCCGTTTTATTTTTATGTGTAATAGCACAGAAATCCTTTGCTCAGAGTGAATCTGGAGGGAATGGACTAAAATATATTCCTTCTATAGGAGCTAATTTCGGAACACTTTCCTATATGGGGAATCTTAAAGGTTCTGAAGGTTCGTCTGTATTTACCTATTGGCGACCAGTTTATGGCGTCTATTTAGAAAAGAAAATAGGAAGTTATTTAGGAATTACCGCTAATGGTATGTTTGGAAAAGTTTCTAAAAGTCAGTTAGATAATACAGTTTTTCATAATTTTGAAACAAGTGTAACAAATATTGATTTAAACTTATTGCTTGATTTTGACAATGGAAAAATTGTGAATGAAAACTCTGTCTTTTCGCCATTTATATCTATTGGTTTTGGATACTTAATGTTTGATCCTAAAGGCGATTTGTTCGATAAAAATGGTAATTTCTACCATCATTGGAGTGATGGTACATTAAGAGATACTCCAGAAAATTTACCAGGTGCAGATACTTCTTCAGTATTACTTACAAGAGATTATAAGTATGAGTCAGCATTAAAAGATTCTACAAATGATTATGCTAAAACAGCATTCACAATTCCTCTTAGATTTGGTTTGAAATTTAAGTTATCTCCACATTTACATGCTAGAGCTACTGTTGCTTACATTTTAACTACAACTGAATATTTAGATAATTTAGGTGGTAGTGGAAATGACAAATTGTTTCAAACAACTTTTGGTTTGCAATATAACTTTGCAGGAAGTTCTTCTACTGATGATAAATACAAAGATTTTGATTTTTCTAGCTTAGATAAAGAAGATAGTGATGGAGATGGAGTATTAGATTATGATGACAAATGCCCAAACACTAAAAAAGGAGTTGCCGTTGATAAAAATGGTTGTCCTTTAGATAGTGATAAAGATGGAGTGCCAGATTATTTAGATAAAGAACCAAATACTCCTCCTGGCACATTGGTAAATAAAGAAGGAATTACACTTACTGACGAAATGATTGCTGAAGAACACGCAATGAAAGATTCTGTAATTACGGAGTACAAAACATTTAAAGCAGAAGATTTGTCTGATGAGGAAATGAAAGAAATACAAGCATTGTATGAGCAAAATAAAGGTGGTCAAATAGGTCAGACCAATATGCCTGCCAAATTTGTTCCGTTAGATACAGATAAAGATAAGTATTTATCAGCAAAAGAAATTACAAATGCCATCGACCAATTTTTTGAAGGTGAGAATAATCTTACAGCAAAAGATTTAAATGAGTTGATTGATTTTTATTTCCAGCAATAATTTAAATTGATATAAAATGATTAAACAGTTATTTCTAATAGTAAATTTTGTAAGTATCTTTTTCTACCAACTATTTTTCACTTCAGATGTAACTGTTAAACAAAACATGCCTGCTTCTATACAACCTAAAGGTGAAGTAGAGGTAGAGCTTGTGATTACAAAGGCTGATATTGCAGGTTTTGCAAAAATTCAACAAGAAATACCTGAAGGATTTACTGTAGAGCCATTAGAAACTGCGGGAGCTACTTTTTCATTTAAAGAGCAAAAATTAAAGCTAATTTGGATGGCATTGCCTCAAAACGGTGAGTTTTCTATCAAGTATAAACTTAAAAATGTATCTCATTCTTCTGGAAAATATACTATTACAGGAAAATTTTCTTACATAGTAAATAACGAAAGAATGAATGTTGATATTCCTACAGCAAACATAACTGTTTCTTCCGAAGAGTTAGTTGCTGAAGAAACAGAATCAACATCTAATACAGAAGATGAAGAAAGTCGTTTGCCAGCTACAAATAATACAGCAACAGCATTATCTGCATCAAGAAGCATTGAAAATGTTGGTGATAATAAATTTAAAGTAATATTGAATATCAATAAAGAAAATGTAGAAGGGTTTGCTAAATTATCAGAGTTTATACCTGCTGGATTTTCAGCATCAAACAATAATTCAGCAGGAGGTGTTTTTTCTGTAGAAAATAATGAAGTAAAAGTACTTTGGTTATCTGTTCCATCAGAAAATAATTTTGAAGTAAGTTATTTTATAGAAAGCAATTCTGCTTCTGGATTGCAAGAGATTTCGGGAGTTTTATCTTACTTGAAAGGAGAAGAAACTCAAAAACATCAAATTGCTTCAACTAGCTTTTCTGCTGCTGGTGAAAGCTTAGCTATTAATGATAACGAAGATGAAGAAGAAACAAGTCTTCAAAATAAAGTAGATAATATAGTAGAGGAAGATACTGAAGATGATGTAGTAGTTGATAATACAGAAGAAGAAACTAAAAGAACCGCACCTGTAACTAACACTCCTGCTCCAGAAAAAAATGTTACCTATAAAGTACAAGTAGGGGCTTTTAGAGAAGGAATAACGATAGAAAAGTATCAAAAGAAATTTAAACTAAACGACCAAATTAATTTAGAAAATCACCAAGGTTGGACAAAATTAATTACAGGCAGTTTTACTGAATATAAATCAGCAAGAGACAAACGTAACAATTTGAGAAACAAAGTGAAAACTGCTTTTGTTACTGCTTATAACCAAGGAGAAAGAATTACAGTGCAAGAGGCTTTAATGATTACAAATCAAAAATGGGTTCAATAATTTTCCTGTTTTTAGCTAAATTGTATCTTTATTTCCCTATATTCGTATTACATTTCGTTAAGTAAAAGAATGAATAAATATAGTTTAGTTTTTGTATGCTTGTTGTTGGTCAGCTCTTTGCAATTTTTTGCTCAGAGCGATTCTACTACTATTACATCACCTAAACTTCCAGAAACTACCAAACCTTTATCTTCTTCTATTCATCCATTTTCTCCTACAATAGGTTTAGGAGTTGGTAATTTTAAATTCTATGGAGATATTTTAGATGCCAATGTAGGCACACCTTTTATAAGCAATATCGCTTATGATTTACATATTAAGCAACGACTAAACCACTATTTAGCACTTAAATTTTATGTGTTATTCGGTAAAGTTAGTGCTAACGAGCGTTCCTTAAACAGAAACTTAAATTTTGAATCAAGACTTTCTGTTGGTGGTTTTGCCTTAATGTATGATTTTGGTAACTTTTTACCTAAAAAGCGATCATTAAGCCCTTTTTTATCTTTAGGTATTGAATCTGTTGAATTTCATTCTAAAACAGATTTGTATGATGAGTTTGGAAACAGATACAATTATTGGTCAGATGGTTCTATTAGAAACCTGCCACAAGACGCTCCAAATGCTCAAGAAGCAATAGTTATTCAGAGAGATTATGTTTTTGAAACAGACATTAGAGAATCTGATTTTGATGGATTAGGAAAATATCCCGAAAGAACTTTTGCCATTCCTTTTGGCGGTGGGGTAATAATGCATGCTACAGAAAATATTGATTTTACTTTAGGTTTTATCATGCACTTTACTTTTACTGATTTAGTAGATGGAGTTGTAGCAGAAAGTGAAGGGGATAGAATTGGTAACCAGCCAGGTAATGGTTCTAACGATAAATTCTTGATGAGTTCATTTTCTATTAGCTATAACTTCTTAAAACATAAAAAAGACTATGAAATTAAAGAATTTGATGCTCCAATTGATTACTTGGCTTATGATATGGATGATGAAGATGGAGATGGTGTTATTGATTTTTTGGATGAATGTCCTTGGACACCAGCAGGAGTAGAAGTTGACGAAAAAGGTTGTCCACTAGATCAAGATGGAGATTTTGTTCCTAACTACAAAGATGATGAATTAGAATCTAGACCAAAAGCTATTGTTACTCCTTTAGGTGTTGAAATGACTGATGAAATGATTAAAGAAGCTTATGATAGATACATGGATACCACAGGAGCATTTGCTAGTATTGAAAATAGATCGATAACTGCTGGTAAAAAATCTAAAGTACAACCTACAAGGTATAAAGTGCAGTTAGGAAGGTTTAAAGAAGCAATTGATGCTGCTTTAGTGGATAAATTCTTAAGTGTTTCTGATGTGGACATTCAAGATAAAGATGGAGAGACAATAATTACAGCTGGAGATTATTTAAGTTTAAATGAAGCTGTACAAAGAAAAGCAAGTTTAACAAGAGATGGATTTGACGCTGCTATTGTAGTAGAACAAGCAAAAGATGGTCAGCTTGTATCTGTTGGTGATGAAGCTAACAATATGGCAGTAGGAGATGAGTTTGCTAGTTTGGATAATACAGATAAAGTTGTGTTTAGAGTTCAGTTAGGTGCCTTCTCTAAAAAACAAACTAAGGAACAATTCAATAAATTAGAAGGAGTTATAGAATTAAAAGCGGATGATGGCTTATATAAATACATAGCACCAGGTTCTTACGCAACTATAGAAGAAGCTGCTAAACAAAAAATTAATTTAGCATTAGATAATGGTATTAAAGATGCCTTTGTGGTAGCCTACCAAGGTGGAAAAAGAATTACTTTAAAAGAAGCTGGAGTACTTTCTGCTGCTCAAGAAAGTATTAAAACACAATCTAAAACTTTAGATAAAAATAAAATTGTTTTCAAAGTACAAATAGGTTCTTATAAAAATCAATTACCAGTAGAGGTTCTTACCAAGTTTATGAAAATTAAAGGTGTAGAACAAACAGATATTGAAAATGAATTAACGCGTTACACTACAGGTAATTTTAAAACTTACGATGAAGCTCAGGCTCACAAAACTTTAGTAGTTGAAGAGAATGGCATTAAAGGGGCTTTTGTAATTGCCTTACACGGAGATGAATTAATTCCAGTAAATCAAGCAAGAGAATTATTGGGAGAATAACGCCTTAAATCATATATAAAACTTAATCAGTTTACTATATCATTAATTTCCTGAACTAGTTTAATTCGTGATTAACTTAAAATTAAGAAAAGAAAGACACTGATTAGAATTGGTTGTGGTACTTATTTTTATTTTTTTATTAATAAAGTTATTCAACTTTTTGCTGCTGATATTCAACAGCCTTAACGTCTTTAATTTGGTTAAAGTATATTAACACACTATATTTTCTAGCGTTAGGATGCTTGTAAATATCCTCAAAACTTTCGTCAGTTCTATTTCTAAACTCAACAATATCAACTCTAAGCATATTATCAACAACTTCAGAAAAATATAAAATCATATCAGAAGTTGGTTGAGTAGAATATAGGTATAATGCTAAATCTGTTCTAACAGGATGTGAAGAAAAACCATCTTTATATTGCTCAATATTGGCAGTAAGTTGGGCATTTATAGTATCACTTGTTAGTTTTTCTGGTTCAGTTAAAAATGGGTTTAAACCTAGTGGAGTTATGGTTGAAGAAACAGCAAACAAGAACAAATCTTTTTTATAATCGAAATACTTATCGTAGTATTTACGTTCTTTTTTGGTGTTGGTAAACTGAATTTTAATTCTATTTCTGATGTAATAATTTCTTGCTAAATAGGTAATAGCACTTAAGTAAAATGTATCTATTTCCTGTATTTGATTATTTGTGTCAGCAATTAAACTATCATTAATTGTTTGAGAAACAATACTGTCATTTGTTATCGGATTGTTACTTCTAATTCTAACAAAATCGAACATTCCTGTAAAGTAAAGATTAGGATATTTAGTAATGAATTTTCCGCCATCTGTATTTAAGCACTTCCATTTACCAGATTTTTTTCCATGTTTGTATCTTCCATAACATTTTAAATAGCGGTAAGCCCAATATTTATGTTTCACTCCTTCATTATAGATGCCTTTAATGGCAACTTCACCAGCCTTATCGTAATAGGTAAACTCTCCATGAAGTTTGTTGTTGGCATATATCGCTTTTACCATTAATCCTCCAGAGGAATAATACGCTTTGTATAAACCATTTTGGTAATTGTAACTATAGTTTTTTTCAATTGCTACTTGACTAGTATCATCAGCAAAAACAGCTATAATTTTAGAAAAAATACCGTTTGTAAGAGTGTCCTTATAAATTACATCATAAGTAACAAAATTGGTATCAATTTGAATGGTTTCTGTTACTACTTGCTGAGCTTTTATAGAAAAGCACATTAGAGCAAAAGCAAGGAAGAAAAATGTTTTTTTCAACATGGTAATTATAGAGTTATGCATTTGCATTTTCTACTCGTTCGTATTTTTCAATCATTTCAAAAACTTTATTTACCATATTTTTAGACCCCATTAAAGTAGGAACTCGTTGGTGCAAAGAAGTTGGTTTAATATCCATAATTCTTTCTTTACCTGTAGATGCAATTCCACCAGCTTGCTCAACAATAAAAGCCATAGGGTTACATTCGTAAATTAAACGCAATTTCCCATTTGGAGAACCAGCCGTTGCAGGGTAACAAAAAACACCACCTTTTATTAAGTTTCGGTGAATATCAGCAACCATAGAAGCGATATACCTACAAGAATATGGTCTGCCTGTCGAAGCATCTTCTTCTTTAACCCAATCGCAATATTTTTGAAGTCCTTTAGAGAATGTATTGTAATTTCCTTCATTAAAAGAGTATAATCTGCCGTCATCCGGAGATTTTATATCGGGATGTGAAAGACAAAATTCACCTATAGAAGGATCTAATGTAAAGCCATTAACACCTTTACCTGTGGTATAAACCAACATGGTAGAAGAACCATAAATTACATATCCGGCAGCAACTTGTTTGTTACCTTCTTGTAAAAAATCTTCTAGCTGAGCAGGACCATCTTTACTAACTCTTCTGTAAATGGAAAAAATAGTTCCTATTGAAACATTTACATCAATATTAGCAGAACCATCCAATGGATCAAAAGCTACTACATACTTCCCTTTTTGAGATATTTCATTATCAAAAGCCATATAATCATCATTTTCTTCAGAAGCTATACCACAAACTTCACCACCATATCTAAATGCATTGATGAATTGATTATCGGCATAAACATCCAATTTTTGTTGGTCTTCTCCTTGAATATTCTCACTTCCCGCTTTTCCTAAAATATTACCTAAACCTGCTCTTCTAACTTCTTTATTAATAATTTTAGAGGCTACACCTATATCGTTTAACAATCGAGTTAATTCTCCTGAAGCATAAGGAAAATCAGCTTGTCTTTCTAAAATAAATTCGTTGAGGGTTGTAAAATTAGTCATCATACTGTTTTTTCTAAATTTGACTTTTAAAAACTTCATTACAAAGAAATGAAATTATCGTGAATTAACTCAGTTTTACTACTTTTGTTTTATGGAAATCACAATCAGAAAAGCTACAAAAAACGACCTGCCCGAAGTACTAAACCTAATAAAAGAATTAGCACTTTTTGAAAAACAACCGCAAGAAGTTACCATTACGCTTAAACAATTAGAAGAAGATGGTTTGGGCAAGCATCCATTATATTGGATAATTTTAGCAGAAAATAACCTTGAAATTGTAGGCATGTCTTTTTATTATATTCGCTACTCAACTTGGAAAGGAAGATGCTTATATTTGGAAGATTTGGTAGTAAAAGATGCTTATAAGCAAAAAGGAATAGGTTCTTTACTTTTTAAAGCTACTTTAGATGCTGCCAAAGAAATGAATGCTAAATTAGTGACTTGGCAAGTGTTAGATTGGAATGAACCTGCTATTGAATTCTATAAAAAGTTTAATGCAGAATTGGATGAGGAATGGTTAAACGGAAAAATAAGATTGTAAAATTAAAATAATTAAATGTTGAAAGTATTTAAGTTTGGTGGAGCTTCTGTTAAAGATGCTCAAGCGGTAAAAAATGTAGGAAAGGTTATTAAGTTGTATAACGAACCGCTTGTGGTGGTTATTTCTGCAATGGGAAAGACTACCAATGCATTAGAAGAATTGGTGAACGCTTATTATTTTAAAGAAAATGATGTAAATGTACTGTTGGAAAAAGTAAAACAATTTCATTTTGGTATAATGAATGAACTTTTTGAGAATAAAAACCATCAAATATTTACAGATATACATAATACTTTTGTAGAAATAGAGTGGGAGATAGAAGAAGAGCCTCAAAGAACTTACGATTACGTTTATGACCAAATTGTTTCTGTTGGTGAATTACTTTCTACAAAAATAGTTAGTGCATACCTTAATGAGGTAAATATTCAGAATCATTGTATAGATGCTAGGGCTTTAATCCAAACAGATAATACTTACAGAAAGGCCAATATAGATTGGAAGCTTACTACTGAATTGGTTCAATCTACTATACCAAAAGTAATTACAACTGATAATGAGTATGTGATAACTCAAGGGTTTATTGGAGCAAGTTCAGAGAATTTTACTACCACATTAGGAAGAGAGGGGTCAGATTTTTCGGCAGCAATTTTAGCTCATTGTTTAGGAGCAGAAAGCGTAACGATTTGGAAAGATGTTCCCGGAATGTTAAATGCAGACCCAAAATGGTTTGATGATACTCAACAGTTAGAACATATATCCTATCATGAAGCGGTAGAGTTAGCTTATTATGGAGCAACGGTAATTCATCCAAAAACCATTAAACCACTTCAAAATAAAAAAATTCCCTTATATGTAAAATCTTTTTTAGAACCTACTCTTAAAGGAACGTTAATAGATGAGCATACAGCAGGTGATAAATTAACTCCTTCATTTATATTTAAAATGGATCAAGTGTTGATTTCTATAGCTGCTAAAGATTATTCTTTTATTGTAGAAGATAATTTAAGTCAGATTTTTGCCCGACTTTCAGCTCATAACATTACCGTAAATATGATGCAAAATGCAGCTATAAGTTTTTCTATTTGTATAGATTTTAGTCCATTTACCACCATGAAATTTATTGAGGAATTACAACAAGATTATCACGTATTGTATAATAAAAACTTAGAGTTGGTTACTGTTCGTCATTATGATGAAGCGACTATTAAAAGAGTTACAGCAAACAAAGATATTTTGGTGGAGCAAAAAAGTAGAAATACCGCTCGTTTTGTAATGAAATAAGTTTAGTAAATAAGTAATAAGAACTATTAACTTTGTTTTGGTAATTTAATTTTTAATCCACCCATCAAAATAAATACCCATCCAACTATAATTAAACCTCCACCAATTGGAGTAAGTGGAGCTATATATTTTAAAGCTTCAATACCCAACATATTTTTTAGTGTAAGTAAATAAATGGAGCCTGAAAATAAAAGAACACCCCAAAATATAAATTGAGCCGCTCTATTAAAAAAAATATGATTTACTTTTAAGGTGATAATAAATAAAAGTATTAGAACTAATGCGTGATACATTTGATAACGCACTCCAGTTTCAAATGAAATAAGTTGTTCGGGTGTTAATACTTCTTTTAAAGCGTGAACCCCAAATGCTCCAAGAATTACGGCTAACCCACCTAAGATAGAGCCTTTTATTAGCATAGATTTTTTCATTATATGTATTAATGTTTATTGTTAGTAAAATTCCCCATTTTTATGGAGATAAATTTTAAATTTTTAGCGAATTTCGAGCTTAATTGTTATAAATAATTATCATGCGAAAAATTCTTATCATAGGAGCCGGCAGATCAACGTCTTCTTTAATTCAATATTTGTTGTTTAATGCTGAAAACGAAAATTGGTTTGTAACCATTGCCGACCAATCTAAAGAAATGGCTATGAAAGCAGCAAATAATCACGATAAAGCTAAAGCCATTGCTTTTGATGTGAATAATGATGAGGAAAGAAGCAGGCTTGTTGACGAAAATGATATTATTATTTCAATGCTTCCAGCACACATGCATATTGCTGTTGCTAAAGATTGTATAAGGTTAAAAAAACACATGGTTACGGCTTCTTATGTTTCTAAAGAAATGAAGGCTTTAAAACAAGAAGCTATTGATGCAGGTGTAATTATTATGAATGAAATAGGTGTTGACCCTGGAATAGATCATCTTTCTGCTATGCGTTTAATAGATGAAATTAGAGAAAATGGTGGTGAGCTAGAAGCTTTTGAAACCTTTACTGGTGGTTTGGTAGCTCCAGAAAGTGATGATAATCCTTGGAATTATAAATTTACGTGGAACCCGAGAAATGTAGTATTGGCAGGACAAGGAACAGTAAAATTTATTCAAAACCATAAATACAAATACATTCCTTATCATAAATTATTTAGAAGAACAGAAATTATTGACATTGATGGATATGGAAAGTTTGAAGGTTATGCCAATAGAGATTCACTTCAATACAGAGAGATTTATGGATTAAAAGATATTCCAACCATGTATAGAGGAACACTCAGAAAACCTGGCTTTTGCAGAGCTTGGGATGTTTTTGTACAATTGGGAGCAACTGACGATTCTTATGTAATGGAAGGTTCTGAAAATATGACCAACAGAGAATTTATCAATTCCTTTTTAGCGTATAATGATTCAGATTCTGTTGAACTAAAATTTAAACATTACTTAAATATCCGTCAGGACGATGTAGATTTGTTTGATAAATTTGTTTGGTTAGGTATATTTGAAAATACTAAAATAGAATTAAAAGATGCTACTCCAGCACAAATCCTGCAGCATATTTTAGAACAAAAACTATCACTTTCTCCAAACGATAAAGACATGATAGTGATGTGGCACAGGTTTTTATTTAAACAAGATGGGAATTTTAAAGAAATTCACTCTTCTATGGTGGTAAAAGGCGATGACCAAACATATACTGCTATGGCAAAAACAGTAGGTTTACCTGTTGCAATTGCTACAAAAATGATTTTGAATGAGGTGATAAAAACCCCTGGAGTTCATGTTCCTATATCAAAAGAAATTTATGAACCGATATTAAATGAATTGGAAAATTATGGAGTTCACTTTCAGGAAAAAGAAGTAACACCTCGTTTTTATTGATTTAATTAGAAATTAGAAATTGTAGAAGTTCGAAGAATTGTATTGTACATTGAAGACTGGAAACTGAAGACTGGAAACTGAACAATTAACAAATAACCATTTTATGAATATTTTACTTGTATCAGCAACTTATTTAGAGATAGAACCCTTACTTACGCATTTTAAATTTATAAAACAGTCTAACCAAAAGTTAAGACATTATGAATTTAAAAATCACCATATAGATGTGTTAATTCCTGGAGTAGGGATGACTTTTACAGCTTATTGGTTGGGAAAAACGTTAACCTCTAAAAGGTACGATATAGCTATAAATGTTGGTTTAGCAGGGACTTTTGATTATGTTGTAAAAATAGGAGAAGTGGTGAATGTTATTTCCGATAGAATTTCGGAATTAGGTGCCGAAGATGGTGAAAAATTTCTCTCCTTAATAGATATGGACTTGTTGGAAGATGAAGATTTTGAGCTTCAGAATGGAGAAATGATAAACACCATTCCAATAGAAAACAAGTATGCTGATACCTTTAAAAAAGTTAAAGGAATTACCGTAAATACAACTCATGGAGATGAAAATTCTATAGAAAAAGTAAAAAACTTATTTCATCCACAAATAGAATCTATGGAAGGTGCAGCCTTTTTATATGCGTGTTTGTTAGAAGGAATTTCTTGTCTGCAAATTAGAGCTATCTCTAACAAAGTAGAAAGAAGAAATAAAGATAACTGGGATATAAAATTGGCAGTTAAAAATCTTACAGAAAAGTCTTTAGAGATAATAAAGACCTTATAAATCTTTACCTTTTTCTTTTAAAAGAGGCACAAACCTAAAAGCTCCTAAATCTGTAGTTTTAAAATTATCTTCATCAATTTTTACTATTTTTTTCATTATTTGATGGTCTTCATTATCAACAGGAATAACCATAATTCCTCCAATAGCAAGTTGTTTTAGTAAATCTTCTGGAACATAAGGAGCCCCAGCAGTTACAATAATTTTATTAAAAGGAGCATAAGTTGGTAAACCAAGATATCCATCGCCATAAAAAAGTTTAGCATTATAACCCAACTTAGGAAGGAATTGGTTGGTTCGGTCGAACAATGCTTTTTGTCGTTCAATAGAAAATACCTTAGCTCCCAATTCTAATAAAACAGCAGTTTGGTAGCCAGAACCTGTTCCTATTTCTAATACTTTATCTCTAGGTTTAATTTCTAAAGTTTGAGATTGAAAAGCAACCGTATAAGGTTGAGAAATAGTTTGACCAGAACCTATAGGAAAAGGTTTATCTTCATAAGCAAATTGATGCAAAGCAGTATCAGCAATAAATAAATGACGAGGAATTTTACTTATAGCATCTAAAACTTTAGTATCTGTAATTCCTTTTTTCGATAAAATTTCTGTTAATTTTTTTCTTAACCCTTTGTGTTTATGACTGTCCATACCTGTTCTATTAATCGACTACAAAGTAAGTATTCTTTAACTTAAAAACGGCACAAAAAAAAGGCTATATTATTAAAATTTGAGTGTTAATAAGAATTTATATTATCAAACACAAGCAACTAACTAAGCACTATTTTTGTTTTAAAATTTATTTAGATGTTAAAGATAGGACTTGTAGGTTCAGCATATTTAATAGAAAAGCATATTAATTCTGTTATAAACGCTGGTAATTTTGAATTAGTAGGTTATTATAATGTAAATAACAATACCAAACTAACAAAATCAATTGCACATCAGTATGAATTTGTTAGTTTGAATGAGCTTCTAGATAAAACACAACTTATTTATTTGTTTGGACTTTCGGAAGATTTAAGAATGCCTATAACCATTCAAATTATTAAATCAGCTAATCATCTTTTAATAGACAAGTCTAATATCAAATCAACTACAGAAGCAAAACAACTATTAGACTTAGCAGAAGAAGCTGGGGTAATTACACAAATGAGCAACATATCTGCACTAGCTCCTTTATATAAAGCAACAAAAGAACACCTGGTTAAGCCAATATTAATAGAATCAGTTACTAATATTCATTATAAAAATAAATCTGCCTATTTGCTTAATGATTTACTATGTGATGAGTTAAGCATGATTATTAATACGGTAAATGCTAACTTAAAAAAAGTAACCACTATTGGCGTAGATGTTTCTAACAGGTTTCCAGAAGTAATTAACACCTTGTTAGAGTTTGATAATGGTTGCAATGCTTCCATTACTATTAATACTGTTGCCGATGAAGATAAAAAAAATATTATTTTTTATACTACAGGAGCAACAACAACTGTTGATTTTTTAGAAAATAAAATTAAAAAAGTTTTCACTTTAAATAATCAACAAGATTTATATGAAGAAGAAATAAAAATAACTGACAACAGTCAACTAAATGCTGAGTTAACTGCTGTTTTAGAATGTATTAAGCAACAAAAAAGTTTTTCTACAGACTTACACGATATGCTTAAAATCCTTGAGATTCTCAATAAAATTTCAGAAAAGTTAAAAATTAACCTCTCTTTAGTTCAAGATTGATATTTTTGTACAATATTTAATGTTGATTTAACGTTAAAATTTTATTTTTTCAAATTTGTATTACATCAAAAAAAATAACTTAATCAATAAGGTTAAAACAATTTTTTATATTGTTGTTTTAACATTAATTAGTAGCTGCTCCAAAGATAATTTTGAAGCAAAAATTCCTTCTTATATAACAATAGAAAAATTTACAGTTACTTCAAATTATTCATTGCACGGTTCAAACTCCTCTAATATTACTGATGTATGGGTTTTTGTAAATGATGATTTAATAGGGACTTACGAATTACCTGCTAGGTTTCCCGTATTAAAAGAAGGTACATTTAATGTGAAGTTTTTCGCTGGAATTAAAGATAATGGAGTAAGTGGGTTAAGAGAAAGGTATTTATTTTACACCCCTCATGAAGAACAAATAACTTTTGAAAAAGGAAAAGAAATAACAATTGAACCTCAGGTTACTTATGTAAGCACTACAAAAACTGCTTGGTTAGAAGATTTTGAATCGCCTGCAACTTCATTTACTTACGCTAACGGTAGTGATACTATAATAAACAAAACTTCAATAACAGTTTTTGAAGGTAATTCATCAGGACATGTATTCTTAGAATCGTATATGGATTTTTTTGAAGCTAAATCTCCTTCTTTTTCAAATGTTTCTTCAATAGGAAGCCCAGTATATTTAGAATTAAATTTTAAAACTAATGAACCAATTTTAGTTGGATTAAAAACAGATGATGATAATATTGGGATAGTTAATTTAAACACAACTTCAACATGGAAAAAAATATATATTAATTTAACCCCTGCTATAAGTCAAAAACCCGCAAATACAAATTTTCACGTATTTTTTGGAATACAATCATCTGGTTTAAACCCTTTTCAAACACCTAATCCTGAATTTTATCTAGACAACATTAAAATTTTACATTATTAATGAATAAAAAATTGCAGGTCTTTAGGTATGTAGTGTTGGATGTTTTTGCTGCGGCTCTTGCGTGGTTTTTCTTCTTTATTTTTAGAAAAGAATTTATTGAACCTAAGAAATATGGTTTTGATGTTCCGCTTATTTTTGATGATAACTTTTATTACGGTTTAATAGCTGTTCCTTTAGGATGGTTGTTGTTTTACTACATTATTGGTACTTATAACGATGTTTACCGTAAATCCCGTTTAAAAGAGTTTGGACAAACGCTATTGGTATCATTAATAGGTACATTAGTACTTTTTTTTGTTTTACTGCTCGATGATGAAATTATTTCTTACAAAGAATATTACAAACTTTATTTAGCGCTATTTTCACTACATCTTGTTTTAACTTCCATAGTTCGATTTTCATTATCCACCTATACTGGAAACAGAATTAAAAACAGAAAAATTGGGTTTAATACTATAATTATAGGTTCAGGAACTACAGCCTTAGAGCTTTTTCAGGAAATGAGTAGCCAAAAACATTCCTCTGGAAATAAAATTATTGGCTTTACTCACATAGAAAAAGGAGATAATTATGAAATGGAGAAATACTTACCTCATTTAGGTAATTGTGTTGATATTAAAAATGTGATAGAAGAAAATGCTATAGAAGAAGTTATTATTGCTCCTGAAAAGACTCAGCATGATAAGCTTACAGCTATTATTAATGAACTAGAGGCAACTTCAGTCATAATTAAGATAATTCCTGATATGTACGCTATTTTATCAGGCTCGGTAAAAATGAGTGCTATTTTCGGTACTCCGCTTATTGTTATCGAAAGTGAAATTATGCCTCCTTGGCAACGTTCGGTAAAAAGAATGATAGATGTTGTTGTTTCTTTATTAGTATTAATTGTTTTTTCTCCAATTTATTTAATTACAGCCATTATTGTAGTTTGCACATCTAAAGGAGGTGCATTTTTCGCTCAGGAAAGAGTAGGTATCCATGGCAAACCTTTTACTATTTATAAATTCAGATCTATGGTGCAAGATGCCGAAAAAGATGGACCAGCACTATCTAGCCAAAATGATGCTAGAATAACTAAGTTTGGTAGGTTTATGCGAAAAGTGAGGTTAGATGAAATTCCTCAATTTTTTAATGTATTAATTGGAGATATGAGCTTGGTTGGTCCTCGTCCGGAAAGACAATTTTTTATAGACCAAATTGTTGAACAAGCCCCACACTTTAACCATTTACTTAAAGTTAGACCAGGAATTACCTCTTGGGGGCAAGTAAAATACGGTTATGCCGAAAATGTAAAACAAATGATAGAACGACTAAAATTCGATATTTTATACATAGAAAACATGTCGTTGCTAGTAGATTTTAAAATCCTTATTTATACTGTTTTAATTGTACTAAAAGGAAGTGGTAAATAAACTAAGTACCATAGTAGTTTTGGTTGGGTTGCTCTTAATATCTTGCGGAAAACAAGAACTAGCAATTGTAGATTTGATTACTAAAAATCCAGCACAAATAAATCTTAAACTAAACAAAGGAGAGCGAATACAGTTTTACTCTGATTTACAACTAACGTATGATGTAAAACCAGATATAGTTTATGCTTTTGAGTTTTACCAAGCAAATGAATTACTTTTTAGTGGAGGTGTTGATCCGCTTAATGTTACAACAGAAATTGAAAATATAATTCCCAATATTATTAAAGGAAAATTAGAAGGAGAGTTTACTGCTCAGTACGATGATAATTACTCCATAGCGGTAACCTTAATTAAAAATAACACACCCGGGTTAAACATTCATCATGCTAAAATTAGGGTGGTTAAAGATTGATTTTTTAAATTAGAAGCTAACAAAAAAAGAAAAAATCTTTTCCTTGTGTTAAGTTTTGATTGACGAATAAGGTTTTTACCTCTTGCTGTGCTGTTGGGTTGGCAATGGTTATAATACTCTGGTAAAGGTTAAAATCTCTAATATTTTTATAATCTATCATTAGTTGACCATAAATTTCTTTACCTATTTTTTTAGGGTTATCGCATATCCATACAAAAGGTATGTTCGCATTTAAAAGTAATTCGGCCACTTTTTTACCTTTTTTTCCAGCTCCCCAAAGTAGTGTCTTTTTAGTTGGGTTAATGTCTATTCTTAAAAAATGAAAGAATTTTAATTCAATAAAACTGCTGTCGGCATAATTTTCATCATTTCTGGAGGTTCTTTCGGGATAATCTCTCCAATAATGAAGTAGCTTAGTTGAAGGAATACATGTTAGCTTGTTTTTGTAAAACCTAAATGCAAGGTCATAATCTTCTGGATAAATGGATGAATTAAAACCACCACAATTTTCAAAATCTTCTTTATAAACCATCCAACAAGGAGAGGCAATAACACATTCTTTATAAATATCAGTAAAGTTCGTTCCTTTTTTAGTTAAGTTGTTTAGCCACTCTTCATATTTTTGAAATCCCTCTCCAATGGGTTTTTCCGAAAAATATTTTACCAATCCAAGAGCAATATGATTGTTTCCATAATCCAGTAATTGGGCTTTTTGAATGGCCAATTTCTCAGGAGCCATTGCGTCATCAGAATCCATTCGGGTTATAAATGTTCCAGAGCTTTTTGAATAAGCTAATTGTAGTGCATCAATAATTCCATTGCCTATATTATTCCATACGTTAATTCGCTCATCTTGCTTTGCAAAAGAAGTAAGTATTTCTTTACTGTTATCAGTAGAATGGTCGTTAATGGCAATTAATTCCCAATTTTTTTCTGTTTGATTAATGATAGAATGAATACATTCGGACAAGTAAAGAGAAGTGTTTTTTACGGGCATTAGGATGCTTATCTTCTCGTTAGTCATAAAACAATTTAAACTTAAGG
The DNA here is from genome assembly GCA_032251145.1 of Vicingaceae bacterium. Classification (GTDB taxonomy): domain Bacteria; phylum Bacteroidota; class Bacteroidia; order Flavobacteriales_E; family Vicingaceae; genus BRH-c54. The sequence continues at coordinate 54,516 of JAVVER010000007.1, forward strand.
TGCTTGAAAATCAGGATTAGTAACAAAACTACTATCGGTTAGCGATAATAAAAATGCTTTTAAATTGGCTTTTTCTTGAGCTGTTAATTGCACACCTCCATTTGCAGCATGTTCCATCATAGGGTCTATAGTAGAGGATATTTTAACGCCAGTACTATAAAAATCTAGAACTTCATCTAAGGTTTGAAACCGTCCATCATGCATGTAGGGTGCTGTAAAAATTAAATTTCGTAACGAAGGAGTTTTAAATTTACCATTATCAGCAGGGTTGCCTGTAACTGCTCCTAAACCTAAGTCGGAAAAAGTTGCATCTAACCCATTGTTGTGGAATTCATTATCAGTCCAAAGTGGGTTTCCACCACTACCATGGCAATGAAAACAGTCACCACCTTGTTGATCCATAAAAAGATTAAAACCACTTGCCTCTTGAGGAGTTAGAGCTTCTAATCCTAATAAAAACCTATCAAACTTAGAGTTAGCAGAAATTAGTGTTCTTTCAAATTGAGCAATAGCTTTTACCACCAAAACAGAATCTATGGTTGAGGTTTGAAAAGCAGCTTCAAACATACTTGGGTAAATAGGGTGGTTTTGTAAGCTAGCTACAGCATTTTGCCAAGTATTGTGCATTTCTATGGGATTTACAACAGGGCCAAAAGCTTGTCCTTCAATACCTATACTCCTTCCGTCCCAAAAATATTTATTGCCATAATTCCAAGCCATATTAAAAATAGGCATTGCATTTCTGTTACCTTGCAAACCATCTATTCCTGTACTAAATTGGTTGGTATCTACAAAGGCATTTGCTGGGGCATGACAATCGGCACAAGATTGTGTTCCGTCTCCTGAAAGAATTGGGTCGAAAAATAATTTTCTACCTAAATCAACACCTTCAACTGTCATTGGGTTATCGTTTGGAATAAAAGGAGGGGGTAATGTTTGAGCGAAAATTGCGGGAATATTCAATGCATAAGGAGTTGGAGAACTGCCTCCAGGTGGTGGTGGAATAGGAGTAGGGGTAACAGGATCCTTATCTTTAGAACAAGAATACAAAACACCAAAGGCAATCAATAGTAAAAGCGTAAATTTATTAGTTGTTGTCATAATAGTTATGATATAAAAAAGACCTAAACAAAGTTAATCATTTAGGTCTTTTAGATAATGAAATTATTAATTAATTATGTAAATGATCAAATTCAAAAACTGTAGCAGAATTTTGTTGCATTAATTGTTGAGCTTGAAAATTAGGCATTAGCATAGTATTGTAAACATTCAAATCCCAAGTATTTGGATTTTCAAACCATTGATCAAGATTAACAAATAAATGAAATTCAACATCATCAGCAGAAATGGTATAAGCATTATTGGCTAAATTAGCATTTCCAAAATTCGGATGGAAAATGGTATCGTTTGTTACAGTAATTTCTCTTGCTGTTCCCCAATGATATGCATAATTTACTGTAGCACTTGAGCTATCTACAAATTGACCTTCTAATTGCAAATAATGATAACCACCACCTAAAGCTGCTGGCCAATTCCAATTAACAGAATTAAGAGATGGGTAAAAGTTAGAGATATTATCAGTTGGAATAAATCCTAAAGTAAAAGACAATCCCTCATAATCACCTTTAGGTAATTTTTGAGAAAGTACTAAAACATCTGAGCCAGGAACAGATAAATCTACTAATTTAAAGTCGTTTATTGTTATGGTATCATGATGCGGGTGTCCTCTATGAAATTTAAAGTTAGAAAGTAAATAACGAACTTTACTAATACTTAGGTTGTTTCCAAAGGCATTTGTAAATATTATTTGATTAAAGTTTGTTGAAGAAACTCCAACTCCGTTAAAAAAATGATCAAGATCTATGGCAACATTAGCTTCGGTTGAAGGCGTTGGAGTTGGTGTAGGTGTTGGGTAAATACAAGACCCGTCATCTGTTTCTGCTTTTTTATCAAAATTTAAAGCTACAGGGTCTGTACATCCTTTGTCTTTTGAACATGATGTAAAAAATGAACTTATCGCAATAGTTGCTGATAAGAGTATTAATGTTTTTGTTGTTTTCATGTGTATATTTTTTATAGTTATAAAATTAATTAAAATAATAAGTTAATTGTGCAATAAGTCTTTTTTTGTTTTCTGGTTGTACATCATTTAGTCGTTGATAAATGGGAGTATAATAAATAAAATTAAGCCCCCAATTTTTAACAAATAAAGTAGTTCCAATATTGGCAAACCATACTTCTCCGCCAGATCCTAAATAAGAGTAGTTTTCAAAAGTATCTCTATTGCTAAATTCCATTGCTGTTCCTATTGTGGGCATAAGTGTTAAGGTTTTACTTATTTTCCCTAAATAGAAGATATTGGAATTAGCGTTAAATCTATTGGCAAACCTAAAGTTATTTTTATTTTCTGTATTTGCTTTATAACTTATGTTAGAATTTAAACCAATATTTTTATACTTAACAAGGTACTCCAAAATAAATAATGAACTAAAAGCTCCCGTTCCAGATTGTAAGTGAGGGTCTAATTCCTCTATAGGGCTACCTAAAATAACATTTGGTTGTATTTTAGTTTGAAATCCTACAATAGATTTCTTATTGTAACTGCCCGTAGGAATAGCCATACCTGCTCCAACATTTACTCTATGAATGAATTTTTTAGAAGTATCAGCAGTTTGTTTAGTATTATACAATTGGTAAGTAGCTGTTACTGTAGCATCACCAATACCGCTAATGTTTTCTAAAATGCTGTCATTCTTATAGGTGTAATTGTCAGCAAAATAAGTGGTTACGTTAAGTTGAAAACGCTTGGTAATGTAAAAATTTGCAAATACATCATAACTTATAAAAGTTTCTGAATAAGTAAATGTTTCATTTTCATTTCCATTAAAAGTGCTTTCGCCTAAATGTTTGTCATTTATAACGCCTTTTCGTTGTGTTGGATAGTTGTTCATTCTCAAATTTGAAGCATTGTTAGTTGTTAAAAAATCACTTTCAAACGCTCTATATCGATACCTTACGCCAAAGTAGTTTTTATAATCTTTAGGTTCAATTCCAATATAAATACTGCACAAATCACAAGCGAAGATTTCTACTACAAAGAGTATCGAAATCATTACTAAAATGATTTTTTTCATTAAATTTTTTTGTAGTTTTTAGGTTAAATAATACTGTGTGTTTTACAGTTTTTATAGAAGTTGTTTAAAGTCCAAATATAACCATGAAAATGAATTATTTTTTTGTA
>JAVVER010000008.1:0-52295 GCA_032251145.1 Vicingaceae bacterium
AAATAAACTAACCAAGCTCCAACGGAGCGTAATTTAATAGCGATGACTAAAGGTCATCGAATAAAAACCAAAGACAATGAAAGAAGGAATAGCAGGCAAAATCGCCAAACTTTTTATACAATCGAAACTTACTGTATTGCTGATGATTGTATTCATGGTAATAGGAGTTTACAGTTCGTTTTTAATACCAAGAGAGGAAGAACCTCAAATTGATGTGCCCATGGCAGACATCTTTGTGGGTTACCCTGGAGCATCTCCAAAAGAAGTAGAATCACGAGTAGCTCAACCCTTAGAAAAAATCATTTCTAACATAAAAGGTGTAGAGTATGTTTATTCTACTTCCATGAATGAACAAGGAATGATTATCGTGCAGTTCTTTGTCGGTGAAGATATAGAACGCTCTATCGTAAAACTGTACAACGAAATCAATAAAAACATGGATAAGCTACCGGAAGGAGTAACCATGCCATTAATTAAAACTAGAGCAATAGACGATGTGCCAATGTTAGCATTAACGCTTTGGAGCGAAAATTACGATGATTTCCGTTTGAAGCAATTGGCCAATGAGCTTACCAACGAAATTGAAAAAGTAAATGACGTTTCCATCACCAAAGTAATAGGAGGAAGAAGCAGGCAGTTGCGAGTAGTATTGGATAAAGATAAAATGGCAGCGTTAGGCTTGGATTTTTTAGCGGTAACCAAACAAATTCAAGTTGCTAACCAACAAATGTCTTCAGGAAAATTCAATAAAAACGATACTGAATTTTTGGTTTCATCAGGAGCTTTCTTAAAAACAGTTCAGGATGTAGAGCAGTTGGTAGTTGGTATGTACAACAATTTTCCAGTGTATTTAAAACAAATTGCTACCATAGCAGATGGACCTGAAATTCCCAACGCTTATGTAACTTTTGGTTATGGAAGTGCTACCGATAAAAAAGAAGCACATCCATCGGAATATGCTGCGGTAACTATTTCTGTTGCTAAAAGGAAAGGTGCTGATGCCATGAAAATTTCCAATAAAATTTTGGATAAAGTAGAACATTTGCAAAAAACCTTAATTCCTGATGAGGTAAAAGTAGAAATTACTAGAAACTACGGAGAAACAGCCTCACACAAAGTATCGGAGTTGTTGTTGCACTTAATTGGAGCTATTGTGGCAGTAACTATTGTAGTGATGCTAGCAATGGGCTGGAGAGGCGGATTGGTAGTTTTCCTTTCAGTGCCAATTACTTTTGCACTTACTTTATTGAGTTACTATTTATTAGATTACACCTTAAATAGAATTACCTTATTCGCATTAGTATTTGTAACGGGTATTGTGGTAGATGATTCCATTATTATTGCTGAAAACATGCACCGACACTTTAAGATGAAACGCTTACCTTTTGGTCAGGCTGCTATTTATGCGATAAATGAAGTAGGTAACCCAACCATCTTAGCCACTTTTACGGTAATTGCTTCGGTATTGCCAATGGCTTTTGTTAGCGGATTAATGGGGCCTTATATGAGTCCGATGCCAATTGGAGCTTCCATAGCAATGATTTTATCACTTTTTGTAGCATTAACCATAACACCGTATTTAGGATTTATTTTCTTACGAGAAAAAGAAAAAAGAACGGGAACGGAAGAAGAGAAAACTCCTAAAAGAATGGAAGATACCTTTATTTACAAATTGTACGATAGGTTTGAGCGTCCGTTAATTGAAAACAGAGCAAAACGTTTTTGGTTTTTAGGATTAACCGTATTCTTATTATTCGGTTCTATAGCAATGTTCTTTACCAAATCGGTAGCTGTAAAAATGTTGCCTTTCGATAACAAAAATGAGTTTCAGGTGGTAATTGATATGCCCGAAGGAACAACTTTAGAAAGAACGTTGGCAGTAACGCAAGAAATAGAGCAGTATTTAGCTACCAGAGCTGAGGTAGTGAACTATCAAGGTTATGTGGGAACTTCAGCTCCTATTACCTTTAACGGATTGGTAAGACATTATGATTTACGTGGAGGAAGTAATAATGCCGATATTCAAGTAAACTTAACAGATAAAACCGAAAGAAGCGAGCAAAGTCATGACATTGCCAAATTACTTAGACCAGATATTCAGCAAATAGCTAAAAAATATGGAGCCAATGTTAAGTTGGTAGAAGTACCTCCAGGCCCTCCAGTGCTTTCTACCATAGTAGCCGAAATTTATGGACCAGAATACGACCAACAAATTGAAGTGGCTAGTGAAGTGATGAACATCTTAAATAATACGCAAGATGTGGTAGATGTAGATTGGATGGTAGAAGATGATCAAACTAAATTCAGTTTTGAAGTAGATAAAGAAAAAGCCATGTTGTACGGAATTCCTACTCAGCAAATTACACATACATTAAATACAGTAATGAGCGAAAGAGAAATTTCTAGGTTGTATGATGAAAATGCTACTAAAGCGGTAGGAATTGTGTTGACACTTGATGAGAAAGAAAAATCTACGATAAATGATATTCTTCAAATTCAAATAGCTAACCAAATGGGACAAACCTTTCCGTTGGCAGATTTAGTGAAAGTTAATGAAGAAATTCAGCCGAAAAGCATTTACAGAAAAAATCAAAAAAGAGTGGTTTATGTATTGGCAGATATGGCAGGAGCATTAGAAAGTCCGGTGTATGCCATTTTAGGAATTGACGAAAAGTTAAAACAAATTCCTTTACCCGAAGGTTATGTGCTGAATGAGTTGTACATGAATCAACCCGAAAATGAAGATGATTTTACTGTAAAATGGGATGGAGAATGGCAAATTACCTTGGAAGTGTTTAGAGATTTGGGAATGGCATTTATGGGTGTAATTTTTATTATCTACATTCTAATTGTAGGATGGTTCCAAAACTTTAAGGCTCCAATGGTAATGATGGTAGCTATACCGTTGTCATTAGTTGGAATTGTAGTAGGACATTGGATGTTAGGAGCGTTTTTTACGGCAACTTCTTTTATTGGTATGATAGCCCTGGCGGGAATAATGGTGCGGAACTCTGTACTGTTGATAGACTTTGTTAACTTAAGAATAGAAGAAGGAGTACCATTAAAACAAGCGGTAATTGAAGCCGGTGCAATTAGAACAACCCCGATTTTGCTTACCGCAGGAACAGTGGTTATCGGAGCATTTGTTATTCTTTTTGATCCTATTTTCCAAGGATTAGCTATTTCACTAATGGGAGGAACAATAGCTTCTACAGTACTTACATTGTTAGTAGTGCCATTAGTGTATTACATGATAGAACGAAAAAATCATCCATCAGAAGAGAATAAAATAGAAGAAGATAAAACAGATAATAATCAAGAACTAAACGACTAAACTTACTTAACCCCTCTCTTAAAAGAGAGGGGAAAGATTAACGAAGTTAATCAGGGGTGAGTTGGAATAATTAAACTCATAAACTTTTAATCATATAACCTTATAAACTAAATAAAATGAAACTACTAATCGTAACAGCCATAGCTGCACATCAGCAAGAAGTGTTAAAGCTTTTTAAAGCCTCAGGAATTGAAGCTTTCAGCAGCTCAGAAATTGATGGGTATAAAAATATATCATCACTAATTGCAGCCCACAGTTGGTTTCCGAGCCAGCCAGGAGGAAATGAATCTTTATTGTTTTTCTCTTTCTCCGAAGAGGAAAAAGTAAATCAGTTGCTAGAAAAAGTGCAAGCATTTAATGCTAATACAGGGAACTTTAATCCGGTTAGAGCTGCGGTGATTGCCATAGAAAAATTTATTTAGAGCCTGTTTATAATATTCGATTTCTTCGTTACTCTTGGTTTAAAAACCAGTCATTTACTTTAGTAAACTCCTGATTTTGAAACCTTCGAAAGCCTCGAACTCGAATACTATAATTCAGCCTATAGACTTTAAAGAAAATATTATTTAGAAATTAGCTAAGCTCCAACGGAGCGTAATTTAATAGCGATGACAGAAGGTCATCGCAAAAATGATAAATAAGTAGCAACTCTCCCCCCTCCCCCCCCTCTCTTTAAAGAGAGGGAATGAAGTTATCGCAAGATAACTTGGGTGTGAGTCTGAAAATATATAAAATAAAAAAAGCTCCAACGGAGCGTAATTTAATAGCGATGACAGAAGGTCATCGCAAAAAAACAAACCTTGAAGGTTTAAAAGAATTAAAAATTAATATAAACCAATTAAAATTTAAAATTATGATCAACAGAGTAGTAAGAGGAATAGCCGGAACATTTGTATTAATCAGTTTGTTATTGGCAATCTATGTAAACATTAACTGGTTGTGGTTTACCGCATTTGTAGGAGTAAACTTGTTACAATCATCGTTAACAAAATGGTGTTTAATGGATAAAATTGTAGCTAAATTAGGCGTTAAAGAAGAAGGAGATAGTTGCAGCAATTGTTAACTAAATATTTGCAACCCAAGTAAATTATTTAGTTGGGTTGCTTACATACTCAACACACATAGGTTTTCGGTTTTTTCACTCTTTCTTTTTCTCTTTCTCTGCGTTAAAATTTTAAACCGTAACTAATGCTATGCTTGAAAATTTTGTCTTAATAAAGAAAAAAATAAATTCGTCAAAATTCCCAAAAACCTACATATGTTGAGTATTTTTGCTACATGACTGACGGTAAATTATTTTATACTATTGGTAAAGTGGCAAGCATGTTTAATGTCAATACTTCCTTAATTCGTTTTTGGGAGAAGGAGTTTGATATTATTAAACCTCAAAAAAAACAAAAAAGGCAATCGACTGTTTACCAAGAAATAAATTGATAATTTTCATGTTATTTTTCATTTGGTAAAAGAAAAAGGCTACACCTTAGAAGGAGCCAAAAATAAACTTAAAAGTGGAGCACAACCATTTCAGGAATCTACCAAAGATAACCTCGAAGTCATAAAATCATTAGAAAATGTAAAAGCTTTTTTACTGAGTCTGAAAGAATCTTTGTGAAATTGTATGAAAAATATCAATCAGGATATTTTTTTAGTTTTCATAAATAAATTTTTAATTAAGATTCTAGCTATTTATTATCTTGAGTTTAATTATTAGTTATGATTTTTGAAAAATACAACCCAAATAAACTTTCCTGAAGTTTAAACTTCAGGAAAGTGGATTATTAGAAATTAAAACTTAAGCACCAAACCAACCAAAAAGTTGGTTCCTGCTTGGGGGTAATAAAAATTCTCAGTAATTAAATCATTAAAGATATAGCTGTAAGTATAGCCATTGCTGCTATACATCGTATCGAAAATATTGTTCACCATTAAATGAAAAGAAAGTTCTCTCATTTTTTTTGGCAATAAAATAAAACTAATTCTTGCATCAACAGTTTGGTAAGCAGCTATAGCTCTATCGTTATTAGAGGTATTATCTAAAAACTGTTTACCAACATACTTGGTTTGCACCATTAAGTTTACTTGTTTAATAGGACTGTAATGAATACTTGCCGCAGCAATAACATTTGGAGAGAAAGCAATATCGGTATTGGTGTAATTGTTTTCAATAACATCAAAATCAGTAGTATAATCATACAATACTTCCGTAAAGTTTTCAATTTTATTCTGAGAGAAAGTAGCATTAGCATTCAACGCTACTTTTTTACTAATTAAGAAGGTTCCTTCTAACTCAATACCTGCTCTATAACTTTTATCCACATTAGTTCTTATAGAAGAGCCAACATCATTTAATTCTCCTGTTAATACTAACTGATTGGTGTAATCCATGTAGTAAAAGTTAGCTTTTAGCCATAGTTTTTTAAGTTTTAGTCCAACACCTGCTTCGTAATCTACCAACATTTCATGTTTAGGTTGTTTGTCGGAAGGATTATCAATAAAATCGGTTCTTACAGGCTCTCTATTGGCAACACTTACCGAGGCATAAGCTCTTAACTTATCATTAAACTGAAAATTTAAACCACCTTTTGGATTAAAGAAAACAAAGTTGGTGTCAACATCAATTTCTCTTAAATCATTATCAACACCTTTAGTTTGGTAGTCAATGGTTCTGATTTGCACATCACCAAAAAGCGTTAATTTTTCACCTATAAGGTAATCTGCTTTTAAGAAGGTGTTGAAATCCTCTTTTTGTGCATTATTGTCGTAATATTTATCTCTAATGTTGGTGTTTTTAGCATATTCCATCCAAATAAGTTCTCCAAAATGGTCGCCATCATATTTGTTGTAACCACCACCTAAAACCAGTGAAAGTTTAGAGGAAGTATAATTTAAGCTGTAAGTTGTACCGTAAAAATGGTTATCTAACCAACGTCTTCTAATAAGGTCTGTTCTATTTATGGTATCTGTTCCAGCAATAAAGTCTCCTAAACCGTAATTAGAAAATTTATCATTCTTCTTAAATTGCTCAAAATAACCCCTTCCATAAGTGTAGTGTAATGCTACATTAGCATTTAATTTTGACGAAAAATGGTGAGAAAACAACAGTTGATAATGATCTTGTTGGTAATTATCTACCTCATTATCGTACTCGTAATAGTTGTATGTTCTGCCTGCATTCAATAAATTGAATGTTTGAGCTGAATCCAATCCATTATTCACAGCATGTGTTTCCATATCTTCTTTATTGCCAGTAATTCGGCTTTCTGGCGTTCCCCACCAAGATTGATATGTTTTTTCTTTTCCTGCAAAATGAATGAATTTAAGAGAGGTTTTATCTGCATAATAACCTGCCGACAAGTAATAACTTTTTAGGTCGGAAGTTGCTCTATCAATATACCCATCAGATTTAATATAAGATGCTCTACCATCAAAAGCCCAGTGTTTATTAATTAATCCTGTTCCGAATTTAGCAGTATATTTTTGGGTATTAAAAGAACCATAAGAAGTGGCTATTTCTCCATAAGCTTTTTCTTTTAAAGTACTAGTTTGTAAGTTAACGGTTGCTCCAAAAGCACCTGCTCCATTAGTAGATGCACCTACACCACGCTGAATTTGGATGTTTTCTGTACTTGAAGCAAAATCGGGCATGTTTACCCAAAAAGTTCCTTGAGATTCTGCATCATTAATAGGGATTCCATTTACGGTTACGTTAATTCTTGTCCCGTCAGAACCTCTAATTCTAAAACCTGTATAGCCAACTCCTGCACCAGCATCACTAGTAGAAACTAAAGAAGTAGTGTTTTGCAGTAAAAATGCAATATCCTGACCTAAGTTATTTTTTTCTATATCGCTATAAGAAATGTTGGAGTGAGCTATAGGTGCATTTTCTTTTACCCTAGTAGCAGCAACAATAAGCTCATCTAAGTTTTGCTGATTTTCTTTTAAGGTAATTTTATACTCACGATTTTCTGTGAGGTTTTCAACAGTTAGCTTTCTAGTCTCATAACCAATGTAGCTAATTTCAATATCGTAGCTCGCAGAGTCTAAGTTATTGAGTTTAAAATAACCATTATTGTCCGAAAAAGTACCTTTATAGGTATCGGTAAGTTTAATGGTTGCTCCAACAACAGGATTTGCTGAGGAATCTTTAATTGTTCCATAAATGGAAAATTGTGCGAAACTACTTGCAGATGCAAGCATTGTAGTCGCCAAAAACATCATTTTTTTCATAAAAAATAAATTTTGACGAAAGTTAAGGGGCTAAACAATCGTATTTGTTTAACTTAATTTGATTTTTATTATCCTACCTACGCCAGCATTATCTGGATCAGGTTTATTTTCTCAATTGCTCAAGAAAAATGGGTGTAATCTCAGCCTGAAAAGTAAGGCACCCCAATGAGATGCGGCAAAGGTAGAATTAAAATTATAATTAAAAAGCGAATGAATGCTTTTTTTATTTAATGTTAATGGTATCTGTATTAAAATTCTTAAATAAAAGATATTAAGTCGTGCTTTCTAAAGGTTTTTTGAGTTTGTCCATTACTGTTTAGCAATATTTTTCATGAAAGGTTTTTGCCGCTACTTCATATTTGATTATTGCTAGGATGTTTTAGACCAAAAGAAATATTTTCATTTTATGGTAACTCTATTGATAACACTAATCGGAATCCTATTGTTGAAGCTCGTTTATCGGGGTTATCGGATTCAGAGTATCTTCTGGTAACTTCACAATAATAATCTGACTTGGCATAGGAACCACCTCTTGTTACCTTTTCAACCCCAAATTTAGGACCTACTGGATTTACTATATTGCCCTTTATTTTTTTCAAATCGGATATATACCAATCATGACACCATTCATACACATTTCCTGACATATCATAAATACCTAATTCATTCGGCTCTTTAATTCCGACCTGATAAGGATGGTTTTTACCACCTGACCACGTAACTTGACTAGTATGCCATGCTACTTTTTTAGAACTGTTGCTTCCACTATATTTATATCCTTTGGATTGTTTTCCGCCTTTAGCTGCATATTCCCATTGAGCCTCTGATGGTAAGCTGTAATTTCTTTCAGTCAAATTGTTCAATTTCCCAATAAAGTCTTGCACATCGTACCAAGATACATTGGTAACAGGGCAACTGGTACATTTATAACTGGATGGATTTGAATTCATGACATATTCCCATAACTTTTGTGTGACCTCATATTTTCCAATATAGTAATCTGTCAATATGCACAAGGGGTTATTTGGACGATTACTTAATCTTATTTCACCTCTTTCTATCAAGACCATAGGCATAAGTGTATCGACCTGATTTCGTATTTCCTCAATTTTTTGTTTTTTCAACAACTGTTCAGCTTCATTTTTTTTCTTTAAATTTTGATAATCTTCCCTGTCTTTTGGTAACTTAGAGGCTATGAAATATATCTCCTTATATTTTTCTTCTAACCCAGCAATGTCATAATTATCTAGGTAGTAAGAGACGTTTTTCTTTAAAGAGTCTAATTGTTTGAAGCTTTCAAAAGGATTGAGTTCGTACAATTTATGTTGGGCTAAAATTCTAAGGTGAAGAATATTAGGAGCAGTTTGACCGAGAATTTCTTCTGTTTCTTTGAGCCTGTCAAGAACTGTTTGATAATCCTTTTCATAAAAAGCTTTTTCAGCATCTTCGTATTTAATCTTTGCAATAGTATTCTGGGCATTTAATCTTATACTAAAGTTTAAAATGAGAAATAATAAAAGTAAACTCTTCAGTAAAGCGTTCAATGTTGATATTTTGCTTATTTTATTTAAAATCGACTTCATCTACTCCTTGATTAATTATTACTTCTGATATATTGAATATAGATTTTTTTAAGAATTGATATTCTCTTGAAATATGGTGCGCTAATAATATCCCTTCAATTGCTCTATAATCTGAAAATTTTTCTGTTTTAGAATGAGAAATAGTAAATCCATCTTTTTCTATAAAATTAACAGATACGACAGATGGCAAACCATTCGCACCATAAGTGGTTATATGTTTTATAAAGCCTATTTCACTGCTACCACTTATCATTGTAATCGTTTTGGTGTTCCCTCTTGATGACAATTCAAAGGAATAGTTCGGGTCATTCAACTTATCATACAAGAGCTTTTCCGAATAAAAATTTATTGAAGCTTCGGGAATAAATACTTTTTCCGATTTTTGATTAGTCAATCGTCCATATTGGTCAAGTGCTTCTATTAAAGTAAAATCTCCATTTTGAACAACTTTCATAATCAAATTTTTACCTCCTTTTTTTGCTGAAGTTATTTTACTTATTTTTTTTGGCCCCATATATTTCTCTTCATGAAACCTTAAATTTTTTGCTCCATCAACTTCCATCATTCCTTTGAAATATATTGATTTAACATTGGAAATAGCCTCCAGACCACCTCGTATCTCCATACTTTTTTCTAAAAGTTGTTTAATTTTATTTAAATCCTCTACCTCTTTCTGTTTAGATTTTGCAATGAATTCTTCTTTGCTGTTGGGATAATCCAACATGTTTTCGCTAATTATGTAAATATCCTTGTATTTCTCTTCCAAGCCTTGGATATCAAATTTTTCAAGATAAATGTTGCAATTTGCTCTCAATTCAGCTATAAGATTATAGTCGTTAAAAGAATTTGATTTTAAAATTTCATACTGTGCTAATATTTTTAGGTGTAATGTATTAGGAGGAATTTGCCCAAGAATGCTCTCAACTTCATCTAAATTTTCAATGCTTTCAGTATACTTCTTTTCATAAAAAGCTTTTTCAGCATCTTCGTATTTGAGTTTTGCAATTGTACTTTGAGCATACAATTGGATATTTATCATCAAGAAGGCTATAACTAAAATTTTCATTTCTAATTAATTTAGTTTTTAATGGGGGTTCCCCAAAAATCTAGTTTGACTGAAGGTTGTGATAAAGTTCCTTCCGTTTCTTTGTGGGCGTTAAATCCATCATAGTCAACTAGGTTTGAATTTAAGTTTATTTTTTTTAGATTCTCCGAAAAACCACTATACACATTTTGTGCCTCAGATAATGTGTAGAATGGACCTACGATTACCTCGTCAAGGGAAGTTAAGTTTTTTATTTGTTGTTCTACTTTTGTCCTCATTGGCCAAGTGCCATCAGGATATTTTCCTAATGCAAAAATGTTGGAAACGTATATATTGGCTGATAAATTTTCTAGATCAGCTTCCTTAAAGGAATAAACAAAATAGTATAAATTATTCCCTACCGATTTGGTTGATGATAGAGGTAATTCACCTGTAGGATAGTTTTTTAAAAAATTTAGTCTGGTATTTTTTATTGCCATTTTTGCTTCAGCAATACGTTTCTCCTCCGCCTTTTGCAGTCGTTCTCTTTCTTCACGGGCTTCTTGGGCTTGTTTTTTCTTCGCACTATTTTCACTTGCTTTTAGTGCAACACCAACACCAAGTCCAATAAGTCCCATTTGTGCGTCAGCTACATTTTTGGCATTATTTGCAAGGGTAACACTGCTTTTAATAAGAGCATCGCCCGACCCTGTGTTTAATTGTTTTTTTGCGGTTTCAAAATCTTTTACTACATCAGTAGAAGCTATCTTATAGGATTCAGCATACTTGGCATTATTTCGTTCATCTATTTCAGCTTGTTTGCTAGCATTCCACTTTTCATGTTGCTCTTTTGCATAAGTACTATTTTGGCGCAGCTGCATCTGTTGTTGGTATTGTTTGTTATTCTGTACTTCCATGTCACCATAATTTACGGTATTAGTTTCAGAATTTATAGGATTACCCCAAAAGTCTAATTGAGGTGGGTTGCTACTCTTATTCGTACCCGTAACAGTATTGTTTTTCTCAACAGTAGCTGATTGGTTATTATTAGAAATGTTTCCAGTATTATTGTTTGTTGATGATTGGCTGGAGTCTGGTTGTTTTTGATTAGAGGGTATATTTGTATTATTAGAAGTAGGTTCGTTTACTTTGTTTTTATTATCAGCGTCATTAATAAGTTTTTCAAGATTAGAGATTTTATCACTTATGTCAGGATTATTCTCTAATTCAAGAGCTGCTTTATATTTTATAATAGCTAACTCAAAATCACCAAAACTTTCTGCATTTTGAGCATCTGCTAATAAGTTATTAATCTTAGCTTTTTTCTTTTTATCTTCTAACAATTTGCCTACCTGATTATCTATAGCTGAATAGCCTCTTAAAGCTTTATCCAATGCTTTAATTGACGTGATTTCAATTTGATATAGATTTATTTTTTCTTGAAGAGTAAGAGATTTAGATTTATCTGGAACAAATCTACCTTCAACAAAAAGAGGTACATTATTTTTTGTTTGATTTATTTCTTGAGAATCACCAGAGTAGTGATAATACATTGGAGTACTAAAATATTTTCTTTCTTCATCTCCCGGGTAAAGATAACTTCCTTCAATCATAAAATTTATTGATATGCCAATAATACTCTTAAAATCAGCAATTTCATAAAATTTACCTCCGCCTTCTGCATTATTTCCAATCACCTTATCAGGCTGGTCTATAGAGATTTCAATAGCAGCATTAAGTCCATGATCTAGAGATTCAGGAATTATCTTAACTCTCCAAAATCCAAGTACAGGTTTAATGTGCTTAAAATCATTTGTTTTTTGTGTAAATTTATCAGGGATTATTTCAATTAAACCTTGATTATAACCTCCATTTAATGATTGACCGAAAGTATAAAAAGATGATATAACAAAGCAAAGAGAGAAAATTATTAGTTTCATAATGCAGTTATTTTATTTTTTAGAATAAAAAGCATTGGTTTTAGCCATAAATTGAAAATTAATACTTTCATCATTAAACCAAAAAATACCCATTGCTTGAGGATTGTCTTTTTGAGAGCTAATTAAAATACCCTTTACTTTTTCGCTCAATGGCACCATCATGTAGGTTATTTTAATCACATAACCTGTATTATTTCCTTCTTTGGCTAATTGTAAATCGCCATTAGAATCAATCATTACCTCCCAAATAAAAGGAACACGTTCTATTTCGTTGCCAAAACCTGTTTGCCAAACACCAGTATCATCAGAAGTAAAATCCCAAAAACATTCATTACAAATGTTACTAACGTATTTTCCGTAAAAATTTTGAGGTAATTCTTGTGCAAAACCTGCTTTAATAAAAAAGCAACATAACAAAGAAAATATAAATAGCTGTTTTTTCATGAGCATCTTTTTATAATTATTATTGTCAAAGATATTTGGTAACCTATTAAATATCAATACCTGATTACAGGTAATTTTGGTTAATTTTCATCAGGTTTCTTTATTTAAAATAGATATTTATTTAAATTAGCCTACTGAATATAATTTCAATTAGAAAAAAGCTACACCACTAGTAATAAAATTACTTTAATGTGATTAAAAAAATAGTTTACATTATTATCATTATAATTGAAATTTTTCTATTTCAAATACATTTACAAGGAAAAAACTGCCAAGATACCTTACCTATTTTTAAAGAAAAGCCAGTTTATTTATCCCACTACCTAAGTTTTTATATAGACAGTACAAATCAACTTTCAATTAAACAGGTTGCCGAAAAAAATGATTTAGGAGCATTTAAATGCCTGACCTTGCCTATTAATTTTGGATTAAATCCCTATAATTTATGGATAAAACTAAATGCAAAACACCAGCAAGATTTTATGCAAAATTATTGGTGGAGCATTTATAGTCAGGCAGATACTTTAATGGTTTATGAAAAAACTAAAGATAACCAATATGTCTGTACAGACACGTTAACTTATTTAGCTGCTCAAGCAAATAAAGAGTTAAAAGTTAGGTTTTTAGCTGCTCCACTTACTTTTAAGGCAAATGAAAGTAAAACATTATTTTTAAAGCTTACGAACCTAAGATACACACAATATTTCACAACAGATTTTACAACTCCGGTAATAAACTTAATGTGGGAAAAAGATTTTTATTGGATAAATGGAATTTTTGCGGGAGGATTTCTTTTAGTAATTCTTATGAGTTTTATAGTGTTTATAGTTACTAAAGAGAAAATATTTATCTACTATAGTTTTTATGTTTTAACAGTATTGTTTTTAATGCTTACTCAAGAATTACTTGGTAGTGTTTTACCTCAAGATCTGTATAATGTGTTTTTAAGAATTCACCCTATGCTTGTAGTAATTATAGGTCTTTCCGTGTATTATTTTATTATTTCGAATTTAATAAAAATCAATCATAAAGAAAATATTGTATTTAACATAGTGTATAATATTAACAGAGCAGGATTATTTTATGCTTTAATTACAGCCTTTATTTATTTTATAGCTTATGAAGAGTTTAACATTAGAACAGTTGGGTATATTTATGTATGGTGGTTTAATGTTGCATTAATAATTATAATGTTAGCAGCATTATTTGTTGGAATAATGATGTTAACAAACTCCGTAAGAAATGGGGTAATCTATTTATTAGTAGCAACATTTTTAGTCTATTTTAATTCGGCAAGTTATTACTTGAATTATGAAGGGGTAATTGATTATTATGAAATTACTTACCCAAACTATTTTTATTGGGTAGTGTGTATTGAATTCTTAATTCTTGGTGGATTTATAGCTTGGAATTATAGAAAAAAATCTTTTCAGAACAATAAACTAATGCAAGAGAAAAAAGAATTTAGCCAGAAAATTATTATTGCCGAACTTAATGCTAAAGAAAAAGAAAGAAAGCAAATTACACGAAATCTTCATGATGAGTTGGGGGCAACATTAAGTGCTTTAAATTTAGTAATAACCAATAACTATAGTGATGATAAATACTTGGCTAATACTATTGAGAAAGCCAATACTGATTTGCGTTATTTTTACTCGCAATTATCAGAAGATGTAACACAAAGTAATGGTGTGTTTGCATTTATTAAGTTAAAAGAGGAGGAAATCAATCAATCATTACCCATTAAATTCACCTCTTTTTTAGATGGTGATGATGCTACTTTACCGAGTGATATGGTGTTTAATCTGAAAAAAATAATAGCAGAGCTTATTAATAATAGTTTAAAACATGCTAAATGCACCGAAATAACTATTCAATTAATTATTGAAAACCAGCAACTACAACTTATTTTTGAAGATAATGGAGTGGGTTATAGTACGCTTAAACAACATGAAGGAATGGGATTGGATAATATTTACCATAGAGTTGATTCTTTGAATGGAGATATTCATGTTTCGAGTGATAAAAAGGGAACGACAACAATAATTACATTTATTTTTTAAATTGGCTAATATGAAAAAAATCAGTATTGTTCTTGTAGATGATCATCAGCTATTTTTAGAAGGAATGGAACGAATTTTAGAATCTGAAAATGAATTTTCAGTTATCAATAATTTCCAAAGTAGTGAAAAATTGATGGCGACAAATTTTGTTTCGCCTCCCGATTTATTTGTTTTGGATGTAGAAATTCCAGTAATAAATGGAATTGCTTTATGTCAGTATATTAAAGAAAAATATCCATCATCTAAAGTGTTATTTGTTTCAATGTATGTAAACAATCAGTTTGTGAGAGCAGCAAAAGAGGCAGATGCAGATGGATTTATTTCTAAGAACTCAAGTGCTCAGTATGTAAAACAAAGTATTCGTAGTATTTTGTGCGACAATAAAATATTTCCTGCTTTAATTAATAAAACCACATCTAATAATGGATTATTAATGCTAAGTAAAAGAGAAAAAGAGATTATGCAATTAATTAAGGCAGGGAAAACTTCAAAAAAAATAGCTGAAGAGTTATTTATTAGTGAGTTTACAGTAGAAACTCATCGGAAAAATATTTTTAAAAAACTGAAAATAGAATCTTCAGTTCAGTTGGTAAACTTTATGCACGAACATCATATGTAAATTTAATACCTCAGTTCGAATATTATTTTTCAATAAACGCTTTACACTTTTCTATTCTTTCATCTAAATTTCCCGATAAAATAGTGTAGGGATATTGATGTTTTTCTAATAAAGACAAATAAAGTTGAAATAACGCTTCTCTATCTTTTTCGCTAGGATGTTCTCTTAACGGGTCTGTTTCCCAAGGAACATCAATAGCACACAAAAAGTAATGTTTTTTAGGCTGATTAAAGATGGCATGATCTATCCAATCAATAGTGGTGTAGTATTTCACTTTTAGCCAAATGGAATAGGTAATAAGGTCGGTATCCAAAAAAAGCATAGTAGCATCTTGCTTTATAGCCTCTTGCTCCATTTTTAGTTGTGTTTTTGCCATTTCAACAACATCAGCTAAGCTATAGTCTCTGTTAAGGTTTTCTAAAAAAGTACGAGCATATTCTTCCACTAAAGGAGCATTGCCTATTTTCGAAAAATGATTGGCTAAAGTAGTTTTTCCTGTAGATTCTGGTCCTGTAAATACAAAAATCATCTTATTCGTTTCAGTTATTAAGAGTATTAATTTCAGCAATATTAAAAACTTATAGGTTGGCTTTACGGTAAGAGCCGTAAAATTTATTCACAACAAAAAATAAGGGCAAAAAAATTATATTATTTATTTGGTTTTAATTGAAAAATTAGTAGTATTTTTAAAGTACCAAATGACACTAGGTTTTTCAGGGTTATAATAATCATTCTCTAAAAAATCTACTAGTCAACATTAAGAAAATGAAAATATTAATAAAATCAATTTTTCAGTAAGAAAATAAAATAAATAAAACCAATGCAAACTATTGAAGCTCCGTTAACGGACTATTTGAAGAAATTTTTTGGATTTAATGGATTTAAAGGAGAACAGGAAGAGATTATCCAAAACCTTTTAGACGGAAATGACTCTTTTGTTATTATGCCTACAGGTGGAGGTAAATCACTTTGTTACCAATTGCCAGCATTAATGTCGGAAGGTACCGCCATTATAGTTTCCCCCCTAATTGCCCTAATGAAAAACCAAGTAGATGCCATAAGAGGTTTTTCTGACAAAGATGGCATTGCCCATTTTTACAACTCTACGCTTAATAAAACAGAAGCCAAACAAGTTAAAAAAGATGTGCAAGATGGCATAACAAAATTGCTTTATGTTGCTCCTGAATCACTTACTAAAGAGGAAAATATAGAGTTTTTAAAAAGCTTTAAAATTTCATTTTTTGCTATTGATGAGGCACATTGTATTTCTGAGTGGGGACATGATTTTAGACCGGAATACCGAAGATTAAGAACCATTATTGAAGCTATAGACAGAGTGCCAATTATTGCACTTACAGCTACTGCTACTCCAAAAGTTCAGGAAGATATTCAGAAAAACTTGGGGATGACGGAGGCAAGAGTGTTTAAAGCATCTTTTAATAGAGATAATTTATACTATGAAATTCGTCCGAAAAAAGATGTAAAGAAAGAGATTATACGTTTTGTTCGTCAGCACCAAGGAAAATCAGGAATTATATATTGTTTAAGCCGTAAAAAGGTAGAAGAAATTGCCGAACTACTTCAAGTAAACGGCATAAAAGCTCTTCCTTATCATGCTGGATTAGATTCTCATTCCAGAGTGAGGCATCAAGATATGTTTTTGATGGAAGAAGCCGATGTAATTGTAGCAACTATTGCTTTTGGGATGGGAATTGATAAGCCAGATGTGCGTTATGTAATTCACCATGACATTCCTAAAAGTTTAGAAAGTTATTATCAAGAAACAGGTAGAGCCGGAAGAGATGGAGGCGAAGGTATTTGTGTTGCTTATTACAGTTACAAAGACATTGAAAAACTAGAAAAATTCCTGCATGGCAAGCCAGTTGCTGAAATGGAAATTGGTATGCAGTTAATTTTCGAAATGGTTTCTTATGCCGAAACAGCGGTATGTAGAAGAAAACAATTGTTGAACTATTTTGGAGAAAAATACGATGAAAGCGATTGCCAAGACCAAGGAATGTGCGACAATTGTTCTAATCCGAAGGAAAAATTTGAAGGAAAAGATGATGTGAAAGTTTTACTGGAAGCAGTTTTAGGCTTAAATGAAAACTTTAAATCTAAATACATTGCCCATTTTGTTGCCGGAAATGCTACATCAGAAATAAAATCGTTTAACCATAATAATCATCAACTGTTTGGTAAAGGAAAAGATACTGACAAGGATGATAAGTACTGGGAAGCAGTTGTACGTCAGTGTACTATTGAAGGACTTTTAACCAAAGAAATTGAAAATTATGGAATACTAAGAGTAAGTGAACTAGGTAAAGCATTTATTAAAAATCCAACTTCTGTTACCTTAATAAAGCCAAATGATTATAGTGATGTTGATGATGGAGATGTAATTGTTCCCCAGAAAAGTAGTGGAGCTGCAGATGAAGCCTTATTCAATATTCTTAAAGATGTTAGAAAATCATTAGCAAAAGAATTAAAGTTACCGCCTTATGTAATTTTTCAAGACCCTTCCTTAGAGGATATGGCAACCCGATACCCAGTTACCATTGAGGAGTTAACCAATATAACTGGTGTTGGACAAGGGAAAGCTGAAAAATACGGTGAAGAATTTTTAGAAGTAATATCTCAATATGTTGAAGATAACGATATTGACCGACCAATGGATTTGGTGGTGAAATCTGTAGTGAACAAATCTGGTTTAAAAGTATATGTTATTCAAAGTATAGATAGAAAAATTGCTTTAGATGATATTGCAGATGCTAAAGGCATTGAATTAGGAGATGTAATTACTGAAATTGAGCATATTGTTCAATCGGGAACTAAAGTGAATCTTGATTATTATATTAATGAAGAAATTGATGAAGCCGACCAAGAAGAAGTATTTGATTACTTTATGGAAGCAGAATCTGATAGTATAGAAGATGCTTTGTATGAATTTGATAATGCGTTTACTGAAGAAGAAATGCGTTTACTTAGAATCAAATTTATGTCGGAAGTAGCGAATTAATTTTATAGCGATTATAACCGCATAGATGATATCCAAAATTGAATTAAAACAACTGTTTACTAATATTCGATTTTGGATATTTCTTTTTTTTATAATTAGGCTTGTAGGAATTACAAACCCTCCATTAGAAACAGGTCATAATTGGCGACAAACAATTACTAATATGGTTGCCAGAAATATGGTGGAAAAAGATGCTCAATTCTTTTATCCTGAAATTGATATGGCGGGAGAATTATCTGGAATTAGTGGTTCAGAATTTCCATTTTTTAATTGGTTAATTTATTTATTTTCGTTGCTGTTCGATTATTCGCATTGGTTGGGAAGACTCATAAATTTATTAGTATCGAGCATAGGGATTTTCTATTTCTATAAACTCATAAAATCTTATTTCTCAAAAGAAATTGCTTTTAATGCTGCAATAATTTTACTGGCTTCGTTGTGGTTTTCTTTTTCAAGAAAAATTATGCCCGACACCTTCAGTATCTCGTTGGTTTTTATAGGAATGTATTACGGAAGTAGCTTTTTAAAATCGAATAACAAATTACAACTGCTGCTATTTTTTGTCTTTACCACATTAGGAGTACTTTGTAAACTTCCTGTTATTTATCTTTTTGGGTTATACGCGTTGGTTTTCTTTTCAAAAACTATTGATAATAAAAAGAAAATAGTAATAGGGGTTAGTTTAGCATTAACAACCACTTTAGCTTATGTTTGGTATTTTGTTTGGGTAGAATACCTGTTTCAAACTTATCATTATCAGTTGTTTTTTCCTAAATCATTTCAGCAAGGGTTAATGGAAATAAAAGCATTTGTTCCGGAAACTTTTGAGCAATTTTATTTCAGTGCGTTGAGGTCTTATCTTGCTTTATTGTTTGTTATTGTCGGATTGGTCTTCTTTATTAAGAAAGAAAAATTATTATTGAAATCAACTTTTTTAATAGTAGTAATGGTGTTTGTTGTTTTTATTATTAAAACTGGGAATGTTTTTCCAACGCATAATTATTATGTATTGCCTTTTGTGCCTATAATGGCATTTTTAGCAGCTTATGGATTAAATAAAGTGCCATTAAAGTTAAGTTATGTGTTATTAGCAGTTATTGTTTTTGAAGGTGTTTTAAATCAGCAACACGATTTTTTTATAAAAAATAGTGAAAAATATAAATTAAAAGTAGAGCAAATTGCAGCAACATCAATTGAAAAAGATGCGTTGATTGTTATTAACGGAGGAGAATCTCCACAAGAATTATATTTTACCAACAGAAGAGGTTGGACAGTTGAACATTCAAAACTTTTATCTCCAACTTTTATAGATTCATTGGCGAATAGAGGAGCTGCTTATTTAATTCTCGACAAGAAAAAAGAACCAAAAGTAACAACCAACTATCCAACAATTTATACAGATGACTTTTTTGAAATTGTACAGTTAAAAGACTAGTTATTCATTTCTTTGGTAAACCCTAACATAATCTATTTCAAAATAGTTAGGGAAAATAGCTTCCTCAAGGTTCATTTCTTTCATTTCGCTTACCGCATTACTAATGATAATGTGCATAGGAAAATTCATGGTTTTAACACCTCTTCTTGCTGTTCGGAATTTTTTATTGTTGTAATACCAGATGATTTTTTTGGGAGTCCACTCAACTGCATAGGTTTGAAAACCTTCAGAAGCATCATCATCAATTTTATAATTTTTAGTTTGGCGTTTATTTTTTCCTCTTTTGGTTTTCCAATGTTGAGAGGTACTCCAATTATTAGGATGACTTGTGTAGAATTCAAAAATATCTATTTCTGGAGGCCATTGCTCGGTGCTTACTAACCAGAATGCTGGCCAAAAACCTGTGCCTGTTGGATTTTTGCTTCTAATTTCAAAATAACCATACTGTTGCTTAAAAGAAAAATGGCAATCTATTAATCCGGAAGTATATGGAATACCACTTTTTTCTTCTTTTTTTTCAGCTTTAATTAATAAGGATGAATCTGAAAATTCAAATTGATTTTCCCCATAATAAACAATATCGTTTTCGTAGTTTCTTCCACCCCAATAAAAAGAAGTTTGCCATTTGGTTTTATCCAACACCGTATCATTAAATTCATCATTAAAAGTAAGTGTCCAACCTTCTTTTTCTATTGGATTTTGGGCAATCCCAAAAGTCGTTAAAAACAACAACAAATTAATTAGATAGCTTTTTTTAGATAGCGATTTCATTGCTTAAAATTTAATCAATTCTTCATAAACTTCTTTTACAGGCAATCCCATAACATTAAAATAAGAACCTACAATTTTTTCAATGCCAATGTAGCCTATCCATTCTTGGATGCCATAACTACCAGCTTTATCGTAAGGTTGGTAGTTTTCTATGTAATAGTTTATTTCATCTGAAGTAAGGGGTTTAAAATATACCTCTGTAGAAACAGCAAAAGAATGTTGTTTAGAAACTGTTGTTAACGTTACAGCAGTAATTACTTCATGTTTTTTGCCGGATAATTCTCCAAGCATTGTTATAGCATGTTGTTTGTTTGTTGGCTTGCCCAGAATTTTTTTACCCAAACATACAATGGTGTCCGAAGTAAGTAAAATTTCGTTGGTTTGTAAGTCGTTTTTAAAAGCTTTTGCCTTTAACTCACTTAAAAATAGGGCTACCTCTTTACCTTTTAGTTCTGGAGGATAAACCTCTTCAACTTCTTTTAGTCGTATTTCAAAATCAACACCAATATCTTTAAGCAATTGTTGTCTTCTTGGCGATTTAGAAGCTAAAATTAGTTGAAGTTTACTGAGTTTTGAATGCATTAAAATGAAGTAATTACGTAGTTGAAAATAGCAAGATAAACAATACCAAACAACATAATTAGTTTCATGATTTTGCTAATAAAGGTATAGTCTTCTTTTTTAGTAGCGTTTTTAATTTTAATAAATAAATAACCTAAAGGAAACTGTACCAATACTAAAAAGTAAAATAGCGAAAAAGTATCTCCCATTAAAAGTTGTTTGTATTGCAAATAAGCCAAGAAAACCATCATTACAACAATAATAAACTGACATACTTTTTTGGCAGTATTTATACCATATATAATAGGTAAGGTTCTGCTATAAAATTTTCGGTCGCCTTCATAGTCTTCAATATCTTTAATTATTTCTCTAATCATGGTGCTAAGGAAGGCAAATAAAGTAAACCCTAACACCCATTTCATAATAATAGAAAAGTTCTGATGGATTAATATTCTAATATCATTAGCATCTAACATATTTTCGTAAAAGGGTAATAGTTTAGCTATAGTAATATCGATGTTTTGATATTGTAGTAGCATTTCATATAAACCCGCTACAAAAGGAACTAAAGCTGCTAAACTAGCTACAACAATGTTTCCAGTAAGTAATTGTTTTTTAAACGAAACAGAATAATACCATAATGCTCCAACTACCAACACCTGAATAGCTGCCAATTTTATCATCCCCATAGTATAGGCAACATAAATAGCTATAAATATTGCCAAGAAATTAATTACAATGTGAGCTCCCATTGCTACTCTTCTTTTAATATGTTTACCTATTAAAACTTCTTTAGGATTATTTACCCTGTCAATTTTCACATCAAAATAATCATTAATAATATAGCCTGCAGCTGCAATAAGCACGGTAGATAAGCTTAAAAGAAAAAAATTGAGTTCCGATAGCAGAAAATTAACAACCTCAGTATCTGTCATGTTGGTTATGATAGCATATATAAGTCCATACCGAATAGCATATTGCGTTAATACAATAATCAATAAATTTGGTAAACGAATAAGTTTTATAAATGCTAAAAATGAGCTCATTGCTTCGTTGTTCAATTGTATGTAAAAGTATAAAAACTTCTTTAGAAATTTACATTGCAAAATAAATGATTAAAACTCGACTTTATTACAAAGCTTAAGATTCATTTTAATTATTTA
The DNA here is from genome assembly GCA_032251145.1 of Vicingaceae bacterium. Classification (GTDB taxonomy): domain Bacteria; phylum Bacteroidota; class Bacteroidia; order Flavobacteriales_E; family Vicingaceae; genus BRH-c54. Next base: position 22,184 of record JAVVER010000008.1, read on the forward strand.
ATTTACGTTTATGTATTTTTACAAAAGCAAATACAGCTATAGTAGTTTATGGACATACATCAAGTTTTACTAAAATATTGGGGCTACTCAGCATTTCGACCTTTACAGGAAGATATAATTAATGCTGCATTAAAAGGTGAAGACACCTTGGCTTTATTGCCAACAGGAGGTGGGAAATCTATTTGCTTTCAGGTGCCGGCATTAGCTATGGATGGTATTTGTGTAGTAATTTCTCCACTTATTGCTTTAATGAAAGATCAGGTGGAGAACTTGCAAAAAAGAGACATAAAAGCCGTAGCCATTTATTCGGGTATGACCAAAAGAGAGATAGATACTGCTTTAGACAATTGTGTGTATGGTAAGGTAAAGTTTTTATATATATCTCCCGAAAGATTAGAAACCGATATTTTTAAAGCTCGCTTGGAAAAAATGAATGTGAATTTATTTGCCATTGATGAATCGCATTGTATTTCTCAGTGGGGCTATGATTTTCGTCCGTCTTATTTAAATATTATAAAACTTAGAGAGTTAAAACCTGAAGTGCCTTTTTTGGCACTTACTGCAACAGCAACCCCAGAGGTAGTCATAGATATTCAAAAACAATTGGGTTTTAAGAAAGAAAATGTACTCCAAAAAAGTTTTGAGCGAAAAAATTTATCTTATGTAGTGCTTAATGAAGAAGATAAACTGAACAGATTGCTTAAAATTTTAAACAAAGTAAAAGGCACTTCTGTGGTGTATGTAAGAAGTAGAAAAAAAACAAAAGAAGTAGCTCAGTTTTTAATTCAAAATAGGGTTTCTGCAGATTTTTACCATGCAGGATTGATAAATGATGAAAGAAGTAGAAAACAGCTCGATTGGATTAACAATAAAATTAGAGTAATCGTTTCTACCAACGCTTTCGGAATGGGAATAGACAAGCCTGATGTTAGAACAGTAGTACATTTAGATTTGCCCGATTCTTTAGAAGCTTACTTTCAGGAAGCAGGTAGAGCAGGTAGAGATGAAAAAAAAGCCTTTGCTATTTTGTTGGTTGAACAAGCCGACAGAATGGATTTAGAACAACGAATTATTAATAGTTTTCCGCCAATAGAAACCATAAAACAAGTATATCAGGCGTTAGCAAATTATTATCAAATACCTATTGGAGCAGCTTTGTCGGAAAGTTATAATTTCGATATTGTAGCTTTTAGCAAACAATATAATTTACAAGTAACTACCGTTTTTAATTGCTTAAAATTTTTAGAAAAAGAGGCTTACATCATTTTATCAGAAGCTTATTATCAACCTTCACGAATAAAAATTGAGGTAAATAAAACAGTTTTGTACGACTTTCAGGTAAAAAATTCTAAGTACGATTTTTTCATTAAAACCTTGCTACGTTCCTATTCAGGCCTATTCGAAAATTATACTAAAATTGATGAAAATGACTTAGCGAAAAGGCTTTCTACCGATAGAAAAACCATAATAAAAGCCTTAGATTTTCTGCATAACTCTCAAATTATAGATTATATAAAACAAACACAATTGCCCCAAATAACTTATACCACACCAAGGCTAGATATAAAAGAGGTAACTATTTCAGCAGCCAATTATCACGAAAGAAAAAAAATTGCCATTAAAAAGATGGAAAGCGTAATTTATTATTCATCGGTTACTCACAAATGCCGTAGTGAAATGTTGTTAGCTTATTTTGGCGAGAAGGACACTTATAAATGTGGTGTTTGCGATATTTGTTTAGAAAGAAATAAATTAGAATTAAGCGATATGGAGTTTTCTACTGTATCTAACCAAATAAAAGATTTTTTGCATGAGCAGCCGCTAACATTAACAGAATTGGTAAATAAAATACAAGGTGTTCGTGAAGATAAAACCGTAAAAGTATTACAGTGGTTAATAGATAATAGTAAAATAAAAACCAACTCAGAAAACTTGCTTGAATGGAGAAAATAAACTGGAAAATAGCTACTTTTTATGAATTGAGTAATGATGAATTATTTGATGTTTTTGCGTTACGCACTGCTATATTTGTGGTGGAGCAAGATTGTCCTTATCAGGAAGTAGATGAAACCGACAAATTTGCTTTTCATGTGTTGGGAATAATAAATAAGGAGTTAGTAGCTGTTGCGAGAATTGTTCCTCCGAGCCAACCCAGCAATGAAGTTAAAATTGGTAGAGTAGCAGTAAAAAAGGGCTTTAGAAGACAAAAAATTGCTGATAAAATGATGGAGCAATGTTTTAGTTTTATTAAGCAACAATGGGAAAAACTACCTATTACTATTTCTGCACAACAATACCTCATTGATTTTTATGCTAACCACAATTTTAAGGTAGAAGGAAAAGGATATTTAGAAGATGGTATTCCACATGTAAGGATGGTGAGGCTTTAGTCTAAATTAATCCCTAAAAACGAGATTTTTATACTCTCCTTATTAAGTTAATTATAAAAAACACTACTTTTACCTTTATGGAAGCAGGAAGTATATTTTTAGTAGTTGTTGCATTAGTTTTGCTTTTAATGGTGTACAACTACAATAAAATCATCAAAAAGAAAAATGCCATCAGAAGAGCAGAATCGGCATTAGATACTTATTTAAAAAAACGTTTTGATCTTATTCCCAATTTGGTACATATTGCCAATAAATCTATTGCTAACGAGCAGCAATTAATTTCAGAAATTTCTAATCAGCACTCCAAATTACTGACGCAAAATACGAATAACCTTCACACTCCTGCGTTTAATAAAATTTACCAAGATGTAGCTTTATTGATAAACAAAGTTACTCATGACAAAATTATAACAAGCAATAATAATTATGTGCAATTACAACAAACTTGGAACAAAACCGAAGAACATATTGCTGCAGCCAGAAGATTTTACAACGATTCTATTTATGAATACAACACCACCATCAATTCTTTTCCCGCATCTATGTTAACCAATATGTTTAAATTTCAACCAGTTGCTTATTGGGAAATTGATGAGGAGGAAAGAAAAAATATTAATGCAAAAAACCTTCTTTAATATTGTTGTGATTTGAATAAAGATTTTGACATATTTTATGAGCAACAACTTCAACCTGTTTTAAATAACTTAGAAGAAATAAGAAAAAAAATAAATGCTAAAATCATAAAAAGTTTTCTTTATTCATTCTTATTTATTCTTTGTGGGGTTTATTTTGCATTTAGTGTGGATGATGACCATGAATGGAATGCTGTGTGGTCTTTTTTTGCTTTCGTTACAGCTATTGCTATCCCAGGATCTATATTTTCTTTAAGTTTTGGAAGTATAAAAAAAATGAAACAAACCTACAAAAATAAGGTGTTGGTAGAACTTCTATTATTTTTATATGACAAAGTAGATTTTTATTCTCACAAAGGTTTTTCAGCAAATGTGTTAGATAATAGTAGAATACTAGATAATAGATTAGACACAAGTGATATAGTTCGTGGCGAAGATTATGTTAAATGTATAATTGGAAATACTACCATTCAGTTTGCCGAAATGTATGTTCTTCGTTCAGATTATATTTTTTCTAAATTACTTTTTAAAGGTATTTTTATTTCAGCAAAATTTAATAAACTATTAAATTACAGAACAATTATTCTACCTAAGAATAGGATTACAAGAAAAAGAAAATTACGATTTAATCTTCAAAACATATTGAATCAAGGACACATCATTAATCTAGAAAATAATAAATTTAACGAACTTTTTGTTGTTTATGGTGAAGATGAAATAGAAACTCGATATGTACTCTCATCAAGTATGATGGAAAAACTAATTGCCTATCAAGAAAAATTAAATAACGATGTAGCTTTTTCCTTTGTAGAAAACCGTATGTATGCTGGAATTTACTCTTCTACAAACCACTTCGAGCCTTCTATTTCTAAACCTTTAAATAATAAATCTCAAATTTTACAACATTTCGAAATGTATAAAATCATTACCGACTTAGTGTTAGATTTAGATTTAAAACTACGTTTGTGGGATAAGTTAGACTAAAGAATTGCATGTTCAGGACAGTCTATACGAATTTCATGTTCTGCTAAGTTTGTGTTTAACAAATTACAATAATGTATTCCATTTTTTGATGTGTAAAAAGAACATGTAAAACACATTCGCTGAGTAGTAATAATACCAGATTTATTTAAATCATAAATTAATTTTAATAACCCTTTAAGCATTATCAATTTTTGCTCTGAAGACAATTTTTCGATAGGTTGCTCAATAGGCAAAGCAAAAAATGCTGTTTTTTTTGCTACTTTATTTCCTGCTTTTGTAAGAGAAAGAGAGTAGCTCCTTGTATCTAACGAATTAATTTCTTTTTCTACTAACTTTTTAGCAAGCAAAACCTTCACACTATCGCTAATAGTGGCTTTTGTCATATTAAACTCTTCAGCCAAATAACTCACTTTACACTTTTCTGAATCATGAAAATATAGAAATATCAAAACCTGAATTTGTATAGGACTTAAATTATTCTCTTTGCTTTCATTCCAAAGTAATACCCTAAAAGCTTCAGAAATTCGTTCTAAAGCAACAACTATCTTACTTTCTATTTTTTGATTTTGATTTATTAAGTTAAATGTCGATAGTTTCATTTGCAGTTTTCCATTTCAATTATAAAAAATCCTTTTTCCTTTATTTCAGATTCCCATTCTGATTTTATAGCTTCTACATGACAAAACCTGCATTCATTTGAATTTAAAGGCTGACCTTCTTGTCCTTTTGTTTTTAAGTAATTCTTCCCAAAATTATAAATAACATCAACATCTTTAACTTCTTCCGGAACCACAATATCAAAATGCATAATGTTTCCGTCTTTTTTAGTTACATAAGTATCCCAAATTGCTACTTTCATTTTTGTTTTAATTTAATTAAAAATTAAGCCCTGCAAAGATAGGAATCCTAACCTTACAGGGCATTTTTTTTTAACCTTTTACATCTGCTATAGATGCTCCAAAATTAATGTGAAGTACATTTCCGTTCGGAGTTAGCAAAGCAGGAACAGACTTTATGCCAGCATTTTCTGCCTCAGCTATTCTGTTTCTATCTTCTCCTATGTGAACTAGCTCTACGTTGTTCTCACCTATTAAACTAATGATGTCGTGCTCTGCACTCACGCATACTGGACATCCTGCGTGATAAAAAATTGATTTTCTCATTTTTTTTTGTTTTAATTTTTTGCAAAATTGCTAATGCAAATATAGTAAGGATTCCTAACTATAAAAATGTTTTTTTGTTTTTTTATTAATTTTTTTCAACTAATTAATTATAAGTAAAAGAATATTAGATAATTAAATTATTGATTTTACCCTAAACATTAAGCATTTCTAGTTTACTTAAAACTACTTTCCTGAAGTTAATGTACTTCAGAAAAGTGTTTGTTTTAACCGTTTTTGGTTTAATATATTTATATTTGGTTTTTAAAAGAGTTAATTATAAATGACGTTATCTAAATTTGTTAGGACAAATAAAATTATTGCAGGTGTTTGTGCAGGAATTGGAGAAAAACTAACTATTTCTCCATGGATAGTTAGAATAGTTGTTATCATATTAAGTTTATTTACAATAGTTACCACACTCATTTATTTAATTTTATGGTTAGTTATACCTTATAAAGAAACAAAAACTCAACTAATTTACAGAAGCCCTCTATATTCTAAACACTTACCCGTATGGTTGGTAGTATTAAACTACTTTAGTTTGTTCCCTGTGCTTTTTTGGCCAATTGTTTTATTTGGTTCAATTTTTTTCTTTGATAACCCTCCTAGTTTTATGCATGCAGCTGTTCAGTTTTTAATAATTATTTGCTATCCTTTATATCTTTTCGGTTTAATTGTACTTAGTTTTAAGATGTATAAAAACTACATGATGATTTCAGCTGTAATTCCTCTTATTACTATTGTTTTATCTCTACTATTGTTAATGGGCATGCTTAATTAAAAAAAGAAAGCTTTTTTTCTAAATCCAAACAATAACACATATCATAAAACAAACCAATGTAGTTGGTTATCTTTGCCTAAAAAAAATAATATGGATTTTAAAGGAACTGAAAACTATATTGCATCAAGAGATTTGCAAGTAGCCGTTCAAGCAGCTATTAATTTACAAAAACCTTTATTAATAAAAGGAGAACCCGGAACAGGAAAAACACTTTTGGCTTATGAAATTGCAAAAGCATTAAATAAAAAATTAATTACTTGGCACATTAAATCTACTACATCTGCCCAACAAGGGTTGTATGAATACGATGCCGTTTCAAGGTTGAGAGATTCTCAGTTGGGAAACGAAAAAGTGAATGATATTGCCAATTACATTAAAAAAGGTAAACTATGGGAAGCTTTTGAAGCTGAAGAACAATTGGTGTTGTTAATTGATGAGATAGATAAAGCAGATATAGAATTTCCTAACGATTTATTATTAGAGTTAGATAAAATGGAGTTCTTTTGTTACGAAACAGGAGAAACCATTGTAGCCAAAAACCGTCCAATTATTATTATTACTTCTAACAACGAAAAAGAATTGCCCGATGCTTTTCTTAGAAGATGTTTCTTTCATTATATTTCTTTTCCTGATAGAGAAACACTTAAAGACATTATTAATTTACATTACGAAAATTTAGATGAAAAATTAATTGGAAATGCTCTCGATATTTTTTACGCACTTCGTGATAAGAGAAACCTTAAAAAGAAACCTTCTACCAGTGAAATTATAGATTGGCTAAAGCTGTTAATTATAGGAAAAATTACTACTCAGGAATTAGACGAAGTAAAACAAGGCAGCAAACAACTCCCCTATTTAGGAGCATTATTAAAAAACGAACAAGATAAGGCTAACGTTTTATCTTCATAAAAATTACCCATGTTTATTGATTTTTTTCTTTTACTCAAAAACAACAAAATACCGGTAAGTATAAAAGAATATTTTGATTTATTGGAAGCTATCAATCAAGATGTTGCCACTTACAATGTAGATGATTTTTATTTTTTATGTCGTTCGGTTTTAATTAAAAATGAAGCTCACTTAGATACTTTCGATCAATTATTTGGTTTGTACTTTAAAGGAATTGAAACCATTTCTGCCGAAGATGCATTAACTATTCCCGAAGAATGGTTGAAAAAAAATGGCGAAAAAATTCTTTCAAAAGAAGATATGGAAAAGATAAAATCGTTTGGAGATTTAGATAAAATTTTAGAACGATTAAAAGAATTACTTAAAGAACAAAAAGAAAGGCATCAAGGTGGTAGTAAATGGATAGGAACAGGCGGAATTTCTCCTTTTGGTGCTTACGGGTATAACCCCGAAGGAATAAGGATAGGACAAGACGAAAGCCGACACCGAAGAGCAATAAAAGTATGGGATAAACGCCATTTTAAAAATCTAAATGAAGAAGAAGAATTAGATACTCGCAACATGAAAATGGCGTTAAAAAAACTCCGAAAACTAAGTAGAGAAGGAAAAGCAGAAGAATTAGATTTGGATAAAACCATCAAAAAAACATCTAAAAATGCCGGAATGTTAGAGGTAGAAATGGTTCCCTCCAAAAAAAACACAGTAAAAGTATTGTTATTTTTTGATATTGGTGGCTCTATGGATGAACATGTTAAGCTCTGTTCTCAATTATTTTCAGCTGCAAAATATGAATTTAAACACCTTGCATTTTACTATTTTCATAATTGCATTTACGAATTTTTGTGGAAAGACAATGCCAGAAGATGGCACGAAAAAATTCCTACAGATGAAATTTTAAACACCTTTAATGAAGATTACAAAGTAATTATAGTGGGTGATGCATCTATGTCTCCCTACGAAATTTTTTATAAAAACGGCAGTGTAGAGCATTATAACGAAGAAGCAGGAATAACTTGGCTCGAACGAATTAAAACACAATTCCCCTATTTTGTTTGGTTAAACCCTGTTGCCGAAAACCAATGGCAATTCACTCAATCTATAGGAATGGTAAAACAAATAATGAACAACAGAATGTTCCCACTTACTATTTCTGGGATAGAACAAGCCGTAAAATGCCTAAAACAAAAAAATGTTGTTACTGAAAATTCATTAATGAAATAAAGTATTTGTTATGACAAACCAACTACCTATTTTTAAAACAAAACGTTTAGTGCTAAAAGAAATTACGGAGAAAGATATATATTCTTACCAAAAATATTTTGTTGATTATGATCTAATAAAGTTTCTTTCGTCAGCCGTTCCGTGGCCATACCCCGAAAATGGAATTGAAGATTTTATAACCAATGTAATCATCCCACATCAAGGAAGAAACAAATGGGTTTGGGGAATTTTTTTAAAATCTAACTCTGAAGAATTAATTGGATGTATTGATTTATGGAGAGAAGGAAAACCAGAAAACAGAGGCTTTTGGTTAGGTAAAAAGTTTTGGAATAGAGGAATTATGACTGAAGCAGTTGTTCCAATAATTGATTACGCATTTAAAGAACTAAAATTTAAGAAGTTAATATTTGCAAATGCTGTTGGCAATATTGCATCTCGAAAAATAAAAGAAAAAACAGGCTGTAAACTAATAGAAATTCAGAAAGGTAGTTTTGTTAGTGCTGAATTTACACATCAAGAAATTTGGGAGTTAACTAAAGAAAATTGGCTGTTAAATCTTCATTAAAAACCCTTATATTTAAAGTAATAAACTAATAGTAAAAGTATAAAATTATAGGTTTATCTTTAATTTTATTCGATTTTTGCACTACAATGAAACCAACTTTTGTAACCATATTTCCTTATACAGAGAATGTTCATCTTATAAAAGATGTTGGGCAGGTTGCTAATGCAGTAGGCAAAAGCGAACTTTTTAATGCTAAATTAGTTTGTTATAAAAATAGCGAAGAATACACCTTATTAAAAAGCGAATGTTCTTACCTAATTATTGATTTTATTGAGCCACAAGGCAAAACACTTTTTTTAGAAAAAGCAGTATTGAATTATTTGAAACAACATGCCAAAAATATTGATGTGTTGCATTTGTTTCACTTAACTAAAGAAAGTATTTACTACGGATTACATTACAAAAAATTAAACCCGAAAGGTAAAATTTATCTTAAAATGGATGTGGTAAACGAAATGTTAGCAAGCAAAATTATCTACTCCAAAAAGAAGATTTTTCAATGGTTTCATCAGCAAAAAGCAAAACAATTTTTAAAACAACTCACTGCTATTTCTGCTGAAAACCCTACCGCTGTTGAATTACTTAAAACTAAATTCCCTGAACTAACCGATAAAGTATTTTTAATGCCAAACGGTATAAATTGTGAATTTACAGCAGTAAATTTTCCTATCATAAAAAACTATCAAGAAAAAGAAAATATTGTTCTTTCTGTTGGCAGAATTGGAGCTGCCGATAAAAATTATGTATTGCTTTTAGAAGCATTTATGCAAACTAATTTACCTAATTGGAAACTAATTTTAGTTGGAAAAGTTACTCCAGAATTTCAACAATTAGTAGATGGTTGGATAGCTCATCATCCTAAATTAAAAGATAAAATTGAACTTACAGGTAACATTAGCGATAGAAAAACGCTTTATGAGTATTACAATAGAGCAAAAATATTTTGTCTTTCATCTCCCAAAGAATCTTTTGGAATAGCTTTTATTGAAGCAATGTATTTTGGCAACTACATAGTTGGTACTACTGGCATGTCGAGTTTTGAATACATTTCTAACAACTTTAAACACGGAGAGGTTGTTGTTCCAAACGATACTAAAAAACTACATAATGTATTAGAAAAAATAACTACCAATGAAATGTTAATAGAAAACAATATAAGTGCAGCACACCAACGAGTTCTTAATTATTTTTGTTGGGATAAGGTTGTTGAGCCTTTATTAAAAAGAATTTGCTAACGCATGGGAAAAGTTTTACGATTATCAACTGTTTTACTGTATAATATCAAATGGTGGTTCATCAAAAAAAGTTGGATGTTTGTTAATTGTAAACACTACAACAAAAATCAACCAACTCATCAAAATTATACCCTAGGAATTACTACCTACAAAGAACGTTTCGATTCTTACCTAAAACCATTAATTCTTCATCTTAATCATCTTTTTACCGATACACAAATTGTGGTTGCCGTAAATGGTTTTCATAATCAAGAGGAACAGAAAAAATATCTCGAAAAAATTCATCATTTCCTAACTCCATTTAAAAACATTACTTTTTTTACCTATAACGAACCACAAGGACTTTGCAAACTTTGGAATCAGATAATTTTAAAAGCAAATTCGCCAAAAGTGTTTTTACTTAATGATGATATTTCTATAAACAAAACATTTAGAAAAGAAATAGAAACCACTGGTATTTTGAATAGTAATGTTGGAATTATCAATCAAAGTTATAGTCATTATCTTATCCACAAATCTATTATAAAAAAAGTAGGTTGGTTCGATGAGCGTTTTCCGGCTATTGGCTACGAAGATCATGATTATGAAATTCGCATGGCTTTAAATGGTTTAGTTCCTGAGTTTTTTAATTTTAGCAGCATAAAAAATGAAGTGGTAGTACCAAAAGATTGGTCGTGGGGAGAAAATGACAATATTATACTAAGAAAATATAGTAGTGCTAATGAAAAACACTACCTTAGCAAATGGGAATTTTCGGAAACAGAAAAAGAAGGGTTTGTATTTGTAAGAATAGCACAAGGTTACGTTAAATTAAAAGAAGGAATGGAAACGCCTAATTTTTACAACACTATAGAATTAAATTAACAATGTATTTAGAAGCAACTTTAAAAAATATAATTTACCGATGCAAAGGAAGATGGTTAAAAATCTACCTTTTACTACATGGCTGTAAGGTAGGTAAAAAGTTAAAATGCTTACAGTTTCCAACTTTCAGAGCTATTCCAAAAAAAAATATTACTATAGGCAATAACGTAACTATAGGCAAAAATGTAGCTTTTGAAATTGATAATGAGGGAAAACTAATATTTGAAGATAATGTTCTAATTGCCGACAACATTCTACTAAGTACACTAACATCAATTCGGTTAGGAAAGTGGTCTGCTATTGCTGAAAATGTAAGCATAAGAGGTAGTTTTCATGAAATGAAAAAAGACCAACCCTATCGTTTGCAAGGAAATATCTCTGAACCAATTATTATAGAGGAAGATACCGGAATTGGTGCCGGGTGTGTAGTGTTAATGGGAGTAACCATCCCTAAAGGTGCTTTCATTGGAAGCAATTCATTGGTAACAAAAAATGATGAATTGGAAGAATATGGCATTTATGGAGGGAATCCGTTGAAATTATTAAAAAAACGAACTTGAAAATAAATTTCCCGCAGATTTCGGAGATTTACGCAGAAAAAATCAGCGATAATCAGCATTATCTGGGGGCAACAAGAAAAACATGACTGAAAATCAAATTTCTTATAAAATTAGAGGATCTATATTTAAGGTGTATAATGAACTTGGTCCAGGATTATTTGAGTCGGTATATGAAGCGGCACTTATTTACCAACTGGAAAAAGATGGATTACAAGTAAAATCTCAAGTTGCTGTTCCTGTATATTATGATAACATTAAATTAGACTTAGCTTTTAGATTAGATATTTTAGTTGAAGACAAAGTAATAATTGAGGTAAAATCAGTTGAGGAATTAGCAAATGTTCACTTTAAACAAATTATAAACTATCTGAAAATTACAAAACTAAAACTTGGAATATTAGTAAATTTTAATTCAGAAGACATAACAGAATCTATTTTTAGAAAAGTAAACAATTTATAAAAATTCTGCGATAATCAGCGAAATCTGCGGGCAACAAACATGAATAATCCACTAGTTTCCATAATAACAGTAGTTTACAATGGCGAAAAACACATTGAACAAACCATAAACAGTGTGCTGAACCAAACTTACTCTAACATTGAGTATATTATTATTGATGGGGCTTCAAAAGATAATACCCTGAACATAATTAAAAAATACGAAGACAAAATAGCTCAGATTGTTTCTGAAAAAGACAGTGGGATTTATAATGCTATGAACAAAGGGCTGGCATTGGCAAAAGGTGAAATAATTGGTATTCTTAATGCCGATGATTATTATTTTGAAAATACCCTACAACAAGTTGTTGACGTTTTTTCAACTTCTCAATCTGACATTGTTTATGGTAACATGGTAAAATTACGAACCATTCAAAATAAAGATTACCTGAAAGAAGTGGCTCCAAACATTTCACTTATGGAAAGAACAATGCCCATCTTCCATCCCGCTACTTTTGTAAAAAAAACCGTGTATGAAAAAATTGGCAATTTCAACGAAAAGTATAAGTTGTCTGCCGATTATGATTTTATATACCGAGCCTACAAAAACAACATAAATTTTGAATACATTCCACAACCACTAACGGTTTTTAGAGTGGATGGCATTAGCAGTATTAACTGCCAATCTTACAAAGAAGGGTATAAAATATTAGTTACTCACGGCTCGCCTTACGATAAAGAAATGAAACGTTTGGTGTTGAAATGTAAAATTAAAACAATTTTTAGGACAGTTTTTAATTTCTTTATTCGCATATTTGGATTAACAAAGTGGAACGAGAAAAGATTGATTAATAAGTGGAAGTAAAAAACATACAGAACGCATGAAGAAAGAAGAAGTAAAAAAATTTTTTGAGCAAACCAATATTTATTTTAATTACGATTACAACATAAAAATTAGAACCGAAACTGTTGCTGATTTCATTAAAAACCTTGAGTTTAACAATGTATTGGACATGCCTTGCGGAAATGGTTATATTTCCCTAAAAAACAGCAAAAATTTCAAGCAACTAACGTTGGTAGATTTTTCTGAGAACATGATGAAGTTAGCAAAAAAAAATGCCATAGAACAAGCTTTAAATAATATTTCTTTCCTAAGAAGTGATATTTACGATACCAACTTTCAACCCGAAACATTTGATTTAGTGATTTCTTTGGGCATTTTAGCTCATGTTGATGATGTAGAGAAATTCTTAACTTACGTACAATCTTTAGTTCAACCAAAAGGACATATAATTATTCAAAATACCGATTACGACCATAATTACAGTCGGCTAATAAGATTTTATTTAGGTGTAAGGAGATTAGCAGGAAAAGACAATTATCAACTTAATAAAGTTCCTGCAAAATTGGTGGAAAATAGCTTTAAAAACGCAGGGTTTACTTGTGAAAATAAATTTAGATACAACCAATCTTTTGTTGGACTTTCAAAATTATTTTCCAACGAAAAAAAATACGAACTCACAAGAAGATGGTTTGGAAATGTTGCCAATAACAAAAATGCAAAACTTGGAAGTGATTACATTTATCACTTTATTAAAAAATAAAAAATTACCAATTCAAAACTATTATGTGCGGAATAGCAGGTATATTTAATACAAAGGGAGTTGATTTAGCTGAAATAATAGGTATGTCTCAAACGCTAAAACATAGAGGTCCGGATGATGAAGGTTTTGTCTTATCTCAAAACGAAAATAGTATTGAAAACTGTAAAGGAAATGACACTATAGATGAATTACAACATCTTAAACACGTTTCTGAAATAAAAATCAATCCAACCTTAGCATTGTTGCACAGGCGATTATCTATAATTGATTTAACTGAATTAGGGCATCAACCTATGGTCTCAAATGACCAAAGGTTTATTATAGTTTATAACGGAGAGGTGTATAATTTTAAAGAAATTCGACAAGAATTACAACAAAAAGGATATACTTTTAATTCTAACTCCGATACCGAAGTAGTTATAAATTCATATGCAGCTTGGGGAAGTGCTTGTGTTAATCGCTTTGTGGGTATGTGGGCTTTTGTAATTTATGATAGACAAGAGAATATTCTTACGCTATCTCGAGATAGATTTGGAGTAAAACCTCTTTATTTTTATCACAATGAAAATTATTTTGCCTTCGCTTCTGAGCTTAAGGCGTTATTAACATTAAAAAATGTTGATAACTCTATTTCTGAAAAAAATTTAGGTTCGTACCTCTCATTTGGAACAGTTTCAGAACCTTATCAAAATTTATTTAAAAACATTTTTGATGTCGAACCCGGATGTAATTATCAGCTTAACTTAACCACCTTAACACTTAAAAAAGAAAAATATTATTCTTTAGAAAACAACCTACCTTCAAATTCTTCTGATATTATTATTAATACAAATAAATTCGAGGCTATATTTAATCAATCTATTAAACTTCATTTAATTGCTGATGTAGAAATTGGCACATGCTTAAGTGGTGGTTTAGATTCGAGTGCAATAACTTATCAGGCAAGTACTCAATTAAAAAATACTCCATTAAAAACTATTACAGCAGCTTATCACGATAAATCAATAGATGAATCTAATTATGCCAAGCTAGTTACAAATGACTTAACTAATGTAAAAGCTTATTATACTTACCCCGATGCCAAAAAAATGATGGAAGGAATGGAAAAAATGATTTATTATCAGGATTTACCCATCGGTTCAACCTCCATTTTTGCTCATTGGGAAGTAATGAAATGTGCTAGCCAACATCAAATAAAAGTATTGTTAAATGGTCAGGGAGCAGATGAAATTTTAGGTGGATATTATAACTTTGCCGGAATTTATTTAATAGAATTATTAAAGAAATTTAAATTTATTCGCTTTCTTAAGGAATATAACCTACTGAAACAAAATTTTACTCCTCAAATTAACACTGCCATTTTAAGAGCTGCTTATTATTATTTACCCAACAACTTACAACACTATTTGAGAGCAAAAGAACGCTTAGGTTATAACTTTATAAAAAAAGATATAGTAAAAGAATTGGAACTGGAAATCCCTAAAAGAGGCGGAAAAACATTTGATGAACATACTAACTTAAGCCTTAAATTTGGATTGTACGAATTATTAAGATACGAAGACCGAAACGCAATGGCGTTCTCTATTGAATCTAGGGTTCCATTTTTAGATCATAAATTAGTAGATTTTGTAAGAAGTTTGCCTACTAATCAAAAAATACAAGGCGGCTGGACTAAATATATATTAAGAAAAATGATAGACCAAAAACTAAACAATGAAGTGGTTTGGAGAAAAGATAAAAAAGGATTTTTAACGCCTCAAAAAGATTGGAAAAACGATGTAATGAAAACGCTAAGTAATGAATTAAAAGAAAGTAACATCCCTTCTATTATGGATAGAGAATATATTCTAAACCTTTGTAATAAAGATTTTTCACACGCATCGCACTTAAGTGAATTTTGGAGAGCCTATTCGGTTGTAAAATGGTATAATGTATTTAATTTAAAAGTATAAAAGTTGAACAATAAGCGTCCAAAAATACTCGTATTGCCCGAATTTTTACCTTTCGAAAAAGGTTGGGGTGGTTTTTCTTGGAACTATGTTAATTCTATTGCTCCTTTTTGCGAGGTAACTATATTTTATAGCCGATTATGTGGATATACTACAGGACTGAACGAACAAACTATTAATGAAAATATAAAGCTAATAAGCTATTTTCCATACAAAAATAAACCAACAGGAATAAAAAAAATAATAGCCTACACAAAATGGTTTATTACCTGTTTAAAAATTACAAAAAAACTTCCACTTCCCGACTTAATTCATGCACACGGTACTGTTTTAAACGGAACTTTAGCATTTAAACTGGCTAAGCATTGGAAAATCCCTTTTGTTTTAACTGAACATACAGGTCCTTTTTCTTCGGTAGTAAAAGGAAAAATAAAGCACTTTTGGGTAAAAAAAATTATGCAAAATGCAGATGCTGTATTACCTGTTAGCGAACACTTGAAAAATGAAATTATTACAAATAAAATTCATCCCAAAAGAATAGAGGTTACTTATAACCCTGTGAATACAGAATTATTTAAACTAAAAAAAGATAGCTTGTTTAAAAATATTGTTTTTGCAGGAAGATTAGATGAAAACAAGGGTGGTTTACGAGCTATTAAAGCATTTCATATTTTTTATAAAATCAATCCCGACTGGACATTTACTTTGTGTGGAGATGGCAGAGAAATGAACGCAATTAAACAATATGTTGCAGAACACCATTTAGAAAATAATGTTATTATAAAAGGAATGTTAAGTGAAAATGAGGTTGCTGCTATATTTCAAGCATCAGATGTTTTTATTTCTCCAACTCAATTCGAAAGTTTTGGTATGGCTATAGCTGAAGCTATGTTGTGTGGTTTGCCAGTTATTACTACTAATACAACCGCACCAAAAGAATACGTAACCAAAAATAATGGTATCTTGTTAAATGTGAATTCTGTTGAAGAAATGGCAATAGCATTATCCTACATTATTACTAATTTACACCAATACAATGCTGAAAAAACTAGAGAACAAATTGAAAGCAGATTTGCTTTTAACATTTTTGGGAACAACATGCTCTCCTTATATAAATCACTGATAATAAAATAATTGGATAAAAATCAAAATATAGCAATAGTATGCGGTCATTTTATGCCCGAAGTTGGTTATGTAGAAGTTCAATTAGCAAAAGCTCTTTATCGTTTAGGTAAAAATGTACATGTTTTTACCAGCACCGTAATTCCAAATGCTATTAAATCTAAACTTCCAGTAAACTTTAGCTATAAAGCAGGAACTTCTAGTTCTTTAGGTTATCAAATTACAAGGCTAGTCCCTTTCTTTACATTAGGTCAAATGGTAAAATGTAGAGGGGTATTAAACCATGTATTGGCATTTCAACCCGATATAATTATAATAATTGGATTAGGTAAACTATTCCCTAAACCCATATTAAAACACTCTTTTATAAATACAAAATTAATTGTTTTACTTGCCGATAATGAAGATTCTTTTGATCAATTTTCAGGGTTAAAAGGAGGCTATAGTAAGTTAAAAAAAATAGCTCTAAGAAAAGTTTTTAAAGACCCCATTTATAAGTTAGCCGTTAAAAATGTTAATCAGTTTTTTGCTTATACACCATCTGCTCCATCGATTGTTTTAAAGTACCTACCTAAAAACCAACATCCTATTTTTTTAAGTAATGTAACCCCACTATCTTTAGGTTTTGATGATGAAGATTTTTATTATGATGAAAAGTTAAGAGTTTTTAAACGGGCTGAAATGAATTTTTTAGACACTGACATTGTGTTAATTACAGCTACTCGAATAACTCCTTTTAAAAGTTTAGAAAAAATAATTGATGTTGTAGATGAAATAAACAACAACGGAATATCATTTAAGTATATTATAGCAGGATTTGGAAATGATGCCTATTCTGAAAAGCTGAAAAACTATATTGCTAAAAAAAAGTATAGTAACCAGTTTATTACATTTCCTTTTTTACCTCACAAAAACCTTTTAGAGTTGTATAACGCATCAGACATTGGGTATTGGTCATCGCATATTATAACTCACTACCAAGCGATGGGAACGGGTTTGCCTCTAATATTGCCAAACAAAAAGAATATAGAACATATTATTGAGCATGATAGTAATGGCTGGAAACTTAATGATAAGGAAATTTATACTACTTTTAACCATGCAATTTCGCAAATAGCTTTATTTAAAGAAAAAAGAAAGCTGTTGGCTGATGTAGCTAAACAAAAATTTGCATTTACCACTATAGCCCAAAAGTTACTATGAGTTTTACAACTTGGAAAATATGGCTTAAATCAAAACCTTGGCTTCTTAAATGGTTTATTTTATTGGTTTTAATACGTCCAATTATAGATAATTTGTATTTCCTAAAAGAAATTTCGCCTTTTTTATCTCCTTTATATATTGTTGGTATATTAACACCAGCATTAATAATTTATGTGTTTATAAAAACCAAAAAACCTACTTATACTAAACTAGATAGGCACATGCGTTTTTTTTCATTTTTCATTTTGGCAGGAACTTTCTTTGTTATTCTCTTCGATCCACTTTCGTTAGATTCTTTAGAATACTTATTAAAACTTTCTTTACCTGTTTACATGTATTTTTTTGCCAGAAGGTTTATACAATCTAAAGAAGATTTAGATGGAATACTCACCACTTTTCTTTATTCTTCCATTTTTGTTGCTGGGATTTTGATGTATGAAGTAGTTATTAATCCCATTAGAGTAGAAGAAAGTAGAGGGATGGGGAGAATACAAGGTAGTTTTGGCGATGTAGTAAGCTATGGCATTTACCTGTTATTTAGTTTTTTAATTGCTTGTTATTTCTACTTCTCCAAAAGAAAATTAATTCCGATGAGAAAAAGATTAAGAACTTTGTTAATTGTTGCTGCTTTTGCACTGCTAGCCTTAGTAAATATTCATCATATTGCCTCATACACCATTTTCATCTTAATTTTATTATTGTTTTTAGTCTATAATTTTAAAACAAACAAAGCCGCAGCATTTGGTATTTCTTTAATGTTGTTTAGCTTATTTGTATTTTTTGGTCAACCCATAATTGAAGAAAAAGTTACCCCATTGTTAGAAACCGATGTGGCTGTTTTTGAAGGTGAACAAGAATCTAGCAAATTGTTGCACGGACGCGTTGGAAGATGGGAATATATGGTAGGAATATTTACCGACCAAAATATATTTGTGCAATTTTTCGGCTATCCTTTTACACTAAAATATTCCTATCATTTTGTTGGTGTTGGCTCTCATAGCGATTATGTTAGAATTTTATTTTTAAGCGGATATGTTGGTTTGTACGCTTATCTATTAGTACTATTTTCTTTTTATAAAAGAGCCAAACAAACAGGTTATGCACAGCGTTTTTTAGCTTACGGTTTGTTGGCTATTATTTTATTATACTCTGTAAGTGTTGTCCCAACTTATTACCCTCCTTTTGTGTATATGATGATGTGTATATTTGCTTACGTAGCTTTACCGTTTAAAATTATTTCAAAAAAAGTAACTAATGGATAATAAACCAACGGTTTTTATATTGGGTAAACTTCCGCCTCCTTTTATAGGCCCCGCTATTGCTACTCAGTTAATTTTAAATTCCGAGCTTAAAAACAAGTTTAGTTTAATTCATTTTGATACTAGAATAAATGCTGATGTGGCTTCTATGGGGAAATGGAGTTTTAATAAAGCATGGAAAAGTATTCAGCTGTATTTTCATTTTCTAAAAAAAATAAACGAACATCAACCCGACTTAATTTTAGTTCCTATTAGTCAAACCACTATGGGTTTTATTAAAGATGCTCCATTTATACTATTAGGAAAGTGGAAAAATAAAAAAGTATTAATTCAACTTAGAGGAAGTAATTTTAAAAATTGGCTTAATTCAGCTAATTCATTCACTAACTTTTTCGTAAAAAAAACGCTTAAAAACACCAATGGCGTAATTGTTTTGGGGAATAATCTTAACCATTTATTTCAAGATTTTTATACCGAAGATAAAATTTTTGTAGTACCTAATGGAGCGAATTATCATCTTGAAAATAGAAACAGCTATGAGTTGAATGTATTGTATTTTGCCAACTTTTTACCTTCTAAAAGTTTTGATGATATTTTGAAAGCTGTTTTACTACTTAAAAAAAAGAATGTTAGCCATTTTAAATTAACAGCTGCCGGAGCTTGGGACAATAAACAATTTAAAAAGGAGTGTTTGACGTTTATTGAAGAACATCAATTGAATAATGTTGCCATATTGCCCCCTCAAAGCGGTAAAGAAAAAATGCAATTGTTTGCGAATAGTGATGTTTTTGTTTTTTGTCCGAAAATGCCCGAAGGACACCCTTGGGTTCTTGTAGAAGCTATGGCAAATAGTCTTCCTATTATTGCTACCGACCAAGGTGCAATTATAGAATCTGTAATTGATGGTAAAAATGGATTTATCGTTCCTGCCGAAAACCCTAATGCTATTGCTGAAAAATTGGAAACATTACTAACGAATGAAACTACAAGGAAAGAGTTTTCTAATTATTCAAAAATACATTACAACAACAATTTCACAGAAGAAAAGATGGTAGAAAACCTTGAGAAGGTTTTTAATATAATCATTAAAAATAAACCTATTACTTAAGGATTTCTTTTACCTTTGTTTACTTAACAAGTAAAAATGGAACAACTTACTCAGAATTTAAAAGATGGATTTATGCAATTACTGGAAGTTCCTTTTCCTGCATTGGAAAAAGGACAGATAATGGTTAGAAATCATTATTCGGTAATTAGTGCAGGCACGGAAGGAAAGACGGTAAAAGATGCACGTTTGGGCTATATTGGTAAAGCAAAAGCACGAAAAGATGAAGTGAAAAAGGTAATTACAGCAGCACAAACTTTTGGTATTATGAAAACTTACCAAATGGTAAAAAACAAATTGGAAAGTCCTTCGCCATTAGGCTACAGTTGTGCCGGAGAAGTAATAGCTGTTGCTGAAGATGTTACCGAATTTACTGTTGGAGATGTTGTAGCTTGTGGAGGAAATACAGCCAATCATTCCGAAGTAGTTGTTATCCCTAAAAATTTGTGTGTAAAAATTAACAACCCAGAAATTTTAAACCCGGCTGCATTTACCACTATTGGAGCTATTGCTATGCAAGGAGTTAGACAAGCAGAAGTAGTGTTGGGAGAATCTTGTGTGGTAATTGGATTAGGATTGGTTGGACAACTTACGTTACAGTTGCTCAAAGCTGCCGGAGTAAAAGCTATAGGAATTGATATAGATAATCAACAAGTAACATTGGCTCATAAAAATGGTTTTGAAAATGCTTGGGAAAGAAATACTAATGGTATTGAAGAAATTATTTTGCAACAAACTAAGGGGTATGGAGCAGATGCGGTAATTATTACTGCAGGAACTTCATCGTTAGACCCAATAAATTTTGCCGGAGAAATAGCACGAAAAAAAGCTAATATTGTTATTGTTGGAGCTGTTCCTACTGGTTTCGATAGAAAAAATTATTACCAAAAAGAATTGACTTTAAAAATGTCTTCTTCTTATGGTCCCGGAAGAAATGATGTGGAATATGAACAAAAAGGACATGATTATCCTATTAGTCATGTACGTTGGACGGAAAACCGCAATATGCAAGCCTTTGTTGAGTTGTTAGAAAATAACAAAATAGACTTAACACCTATCGTTTCTCATGTTTTTCCATTCAATAAAGCTAAGGAAGCTTATGAGTTAATTGTAAATAAATCTGAAAGTTTTTGCGGCATTGTATTGGAATATGATGTAGAAAAAGAATTGAAAAATGAGCAAATAACCATTTCCAAAACATTACATCCTAGCAAGGTGAAAATAGGATTTATAGGAGCGGGTTCTTTTGCTCAGAATTTTTTATTACCCAATTTAAAGAATCAACACTTAGTAAGTGTAGCTACTAATAGATCTAATACTGCAAGAAATGTAGCTGATAAGTTTGGTTTTGAATCCTGCACAGGCGATGCCGACAACATCATCAATAATGAAGATATCAATACTGTTTTTATTGCTACGCCACATCATTTACATGCTAAACATGTTATAAAAGCATTGCATTCTAATAAAAATGTATTTGTAGAAAAACCACTTTGTTTAACCACAAATGAATTAGAAGAAATAAAAGAAGTTGCTGCTAAAAGTAAAGGGCAATTAATGGTAGGCTTTAACCGTAGGTTTGCTCCTCAGATAGTGCAGCTAAAAAATAAATTGGGAAATGCTTTGCCTAAAGCCATTAACTATAGAATTAATGCCGGAAAAGTTGCTGCCAACCATTGGATAAACGACCCCGAAATTGGTGGTGGAAGAATTATTGGTGAAGCTTGTCATTTTATTGATTTATGCCGATTTATAGCCGATTCACCTATTAAAAAAATTACAGCTCATGCTCTTTCTTCAGCAAATCATATTCAAGATACAGTGAGTATAAGTATAGCTTTTGAAAATGGAAGTATTGCTTCTATTTCTTACTTTTCTAACGGAAGTAAAAAGTTGCCTAAAGAATACTTAGAAGTTTTTTGTGGTGAACAAACCATTATTATTGATGATTTTAAAACCTCCACTGTTTTTGGGAAAGCAAAGCATAAAACGAAGCTAGCTCAACAAGAAAAAGGACATCAGCAAGAAGTAGCTGCTTTTTTAGAAGCTGTTAACCAAGGAAATCCGCTTCCTATATCTTTTGAAGAATGTTATGAAAGTACCAAAGCTACTTTTGAAGTAGTAGAACAGTTGTAATGCTTAAGCTATGGAGGAGGTTAAAGAGAAACTAATTAATTACATCGAATCTCAAGCGTTTAAAGGTTACGACCCTTACGACACTCTAAATTCCCCTCTTCCTTTTCATTATTTAGGTAAGTGGGGACCTGTGTTAGCCATTCAGTTTCAAAAAAGAAATCCATTTAATATCAGAAAATTATTGGGGATTAAAAAAGAATATAACCCTAAAGCTATTGGTTTGCTGCTTCATTCGTATTCACTTCAATACCAAAAAGAACAAAATGAAGAGTGCCTCAAAAAGATGCATTTCTTTTTCAATTGGTTGTTGGAAAATAGAAGCAAAGGGTACACAAACTTTTGCTGGGGCTATAATTTTGATTGGGCTAGTCCGGTAAAGTTCTTAGAAAAATTCTCGCCAACTATTGTAGTTAGTGGTTTCATCTCGAAAGGTATTTTTGAATATTTCTTAGCCACCAAAGATGAAAAAGCCAAAGAAGTATTAATTAGTATTGGAGAGTTTGTTCAACATGATTTAGCATGGACAACAACTCCCGAGGGAAAATGTGTGAGTTACAGCACAAAAGCTACCGATTGTTGTTATAATGCCAGCATGTTAGGAGCAGAATTATTTGCCCGCTTATATTTTTTAACCAAAGAAGAAACTTATAAAACTTTGGCAGCAAACTTAACCGATTTTACTGTAGCTCATCAACAGACAGATGGATGTTGGAATTACAGTATTGATGTGGAGACAGGAAAAGAGCGACAACAAATAGATTTTCATCAAGGATATGTGTTAGATTCCATACATTATGTGTTAACCTATTGCGGAGAAAATTCTACTTATTTTGAAGCTTTGAAAAGAGGAGCTACTTTTTATTTCGAAAAACAATTTTTACCCAACGGACAAGCTATTTATCGTTATCCGGATAAATACCCTGTTGAAATTCATAATCAAGCTCAGGGAATTATAACTTTTTCTCGTTTAGCGTATTTAGATGAACAATATGCTCCTTTTGCCAAACAGGTAGCCGAATATACTATCGCAACCATGCAACACCCGAAAAAAGGATATTTTTATTATAAAAAATACCCGTTATATACCATTAAAACACCATTTATTAGATGGAGTCAAGCATGGATGTTGTTGGCGTTAACTGAGTTGAGTTCTTAACAATCATATTGTATTTTTCCTCTAAAAATCTTTCTTTATTTCTCTGATAATTTTGTACTATTGTTGCACGCATGAAGTGTGATTCCTCAACATATTTATTTTACTTAGGTCATCCTGCTCATTATCACAATATTTCGGTAGTGATAAAACAAATGACCGCAGAAAATTGCCGTATAATTTTAGTAGCAAGAGCTAAAGATGTGTTGTTTGATTTGTTGGATGACTTGCCTTATAACATCATTTTTCTTCCTCCAAGAAAAGGAAAAGGAAAATTTTCATTAGTAGTTGAGGTGCTTAAAAGACAACTTATTTTATTAAAGATTTGTTTGAAATATCGTCCAAAAATGATGATAGGAACAGACATTGTAATCACACATATCGGTAAATTATTGGGAATTCCATCTATCATTTTAAATGAAGATGATGCTGAAGAAGTACCTTATTTAGTAAAATACGGTTATAAATATGCAACAAAAGTAATGGCTCCTGAATGTTGTAATGTTCATCCTTATGAGCATAAAAAAGTAGCTTATAAAGGTTACCACGAATTAGCATATTTACATCCCAATTATTTTACTCCCGATAAAAGCAAGGTGGAACATTTGTTTAAAGACAATCAGCCTTATTTCATTTTGCGTTTTGTGGAGCTTACTGCCCATCATGATAAAGGGAAAAAAGGTATTAACATTTTGTTGGCTAAAAAACTGATTGAAAAACTTAAACCGTTCGGTAACATTTACATTACTTCCGAACGTCCTTTAGAAACGGAATTGGAAGTTTACAGAGTTGCTGTTCATCCAAAAGATATGCACCATGTGTTAAGTTTCGCCACATTGTTTATAGGTGACAGTCAAACTATGACAGCTGAAGCAGCAGTGTTAGGAACTCCTGCCATACGATTTAATGATTTTGTTGGAAAATTAAGTTATTTGGAAGAGTTAGAACATCAATATCAATTAACTTTTGGGATAACCACCGATAACGAAAATGCGTTACTTGCTAAAGTGGATGAACTATTAAACACCGATAAGTTAAAACAAGTTTTTAATGATCGTCAGAAAAAAATGCTTCAGTCAACCATTGATGTTGCTGCTTTTTGGAAAGATTATTTTATGAATTTTATTAGTAGTAAAAATTAACATTGAACAAAACACTCATCATACAAGAACAAGGAGAAGCTGCTTATGAATTTATAAGCAATTACATGGATGTGCAGTCTGATGAAACAGAGGTATTAAAAACCATTAATGTATTCAATATTAAAAAAATTGAACCACCCAAAAAAGGAATTGTTAACCTTAATAAAGTTAACGATATAAAAGATATAAATCAGTTTTTTAATGAAGCCCATCAAAAATTAGTTGATAATGGAATTTTTATTGGTTGTGTGGAAACAAAGGAAGAACGTAGAAAAAGGATTTATAGAAAATATCCCTTAATTATTGCTCAGATTTATTACTTCTTCGATTTTGTTTTTAAGCGAGTATTTTCAAAACTTTTTTTCACCCGATGGTTTTATTTTTTTATCACAGCAGGCAGAAACCAAACACTCTCTAAAGCAGAAGCCTTAGGAAGAGTGGCTTATTCTGGCTTTGAAATATTGGAAGATAAAGAAATTAACAACTTGCTCTATTTTGTTGTTCGCAAAATAAATGATTTTGAACCCAGGCCTTTACCAAGATTTAGCCTGTTATTTAAAATGCAGCGAATTGGTAAGAAAAACAAATCCATTACGGTTTTTAAAATACGAACCATGCACCCTTATGCAGAATATTTGCAGGATTATTTGTATAAAACGAATAATTTACAAAAAGGCGGAAAGTTTAAAAATGATTATCGCATTACTTCTTGGGGAAGAGTTTTTAGGAAGTTATGGATAGATGAATTGCCAATGATTTATAACCTTTTAAAAGGAGAAATTAAACTAGTAGGTGTTCGTCCGTTAAGTGAACAATATTTAAACCTCTATACTAGCGAATTAAAAGCATTACGAAAAGAAGTAAAACCAGGGCTTATCCCTCCATTTTATGCCGATTTACCCGAAACACTGGATGATATTATTGCTTCAGAAATTAGATATATTAAGGCATACCAACAACGTCCGTTTAAAACAGACGTAAGTTATTTTTATAAAGCAATATGCAATATTCTCTTTAAGAAAGTGAGGAGTAATTAAGAAAATAAACCTGACAGGATTTAAAAACCTGTCAGGTTTATAAGAATAAATAGAAATAAGTATTTTTGAATTACGATTATGAAAAGAATATTAATACTTTGTTTGCTCTTTTTTATGGGATGGGGCGTGTTTAAAAGTCAGGTAGTGTTGCAACCTATTACCAGTAGCGTTTATGAGTTTTTGGATGAGATGGCTCAAGAAAAAAAAATTGAGCTTAATTCGGCTGTAAAACCTTATTCTCGGATGTTTATTGCTAAAAAATTGGAAGAAATTAACGAGAAAAAAACCGACTTAAATAAAAGACAGCAAAAAGAATTAGCATTCTATCTCAAAGATTTCAATAAAGAATTGATTGGCACTAAAGGTGGTTTTGAAAAAAGAAAAGATCTATTCTACTATAACGATAGTTTATTTACTTTAACAGCAAACCCCATTTTAGGATTTAAGTATGCTACCAACGAAAATGGTGCTTACACACACCGTTGGAATGGCGGAGAGTTTTATGGAAGTATAGGAAATCATTTTGGCTTTTATGCAAGTCTGCGTGATAACGGAATTTCAGATATTTTAACTGCCCCTAATCACATTACTACAACCCAGGGAGGAAATTTTAAAATCAATCAAGGTCAAACTGGACAACGAAGTGACTACAGCGAAATGTTGGGAGGTGTTTTTTACTCGTGGAAATGGGGAAGGTTAGGCATTGTTAAGGACAACCACAATTGGGGCGATAATTATCATGGAGCCAATATATTTTCTGGTAAAAATCCATCGGTAGGTTATGTAGATTTTAATATAAAACCTACTAAATGGTTTGAATTAAATTATATCCACTCTTGGTTAGTATCTGAAATTTTAGACAGCAACCGAATTTTTTTAGTAAACAATCAAAAAAGAGAGCTTTTTACTAATAAAAATTTAGCAGCAAATTTATTTACCATTAAACCTTTAAAAAATTTTTATATCTCCTTAGGAAACTCAGTAGTTTATGCAGATGATGGTGTAAAACCTTTTTATTTTATACCGTTTTTATTTTATAAATCTGTCGATCATACGTTTAATGGAGCTGGAAGTAATGCTTTAGGGCAAAATTCGCAAATGTTTTTAAATATCAGCTCTAGGCAAATTAAGCACTTACATTTATATACTACTGTTTTTTTAGATGAAATTAGTATTGGTAACATGTGGGATAAAAATAATCATACGAACCTATTTAGTGCAAAATTTGGAATGAAAATTAATAATTTTCCAATAAGAAATACTTACCTAATTACTGAATATACACGAACAAACCCTTGGACTTACAGGCATCAAATAGAATCGACTACTTTTGCCTCTAACCAATATATTTTAGGTCATTATTTGGGAGAAAATGCTCAAGAAATATATTTAGAAGCAGGTGTAAAAGTAATTAGAGGGTTAAAATTAGCACTAGCTTATACTCATGCACAAAAAGGGGATGCACATGTTTTTGAGATTGTTCAGGGAAACAGTAATGTTACCGGATTAAATTTTATGGAAAGAGTGGATTGGGAAAACCAAACTATTGAAGCGATAGCTTCTTACGAAGTAATTAATGATGGTTATATATTTGCTAAAGCAGCTTTATCCAACATTAAAGGAAATGAATTTTACACTCCCGAATTGATGCGAGGAAAAGCCACTACAATTACTGCAGGAATTAACTTTGGATTTTAACTGATATAATTTGCTATTATTAATAGAAGTAACAAATAAAACACCGTTTCCGCTATCCATTTCTTTTTTATTTCGATGAGTAAATTACCTATTATTAAGGATAAAGGAATACTTAGTAATGCAAAAAAATCAGCATTTATCGTTGTGTTTTTTAAGAAGATGAAATGTTGTAAAACAATGCCAAGAATCAACAACAACATTACACTTCTATATTTTCTAACTCTTACAACACTTTTTTGTGTGGCAATAACAAAATGCCACAACGCATAAAGAAAAATAAGCCCCATTTTAATAAAAAATAATAGTTGATTTAGACTCCAACTTTCATTTATGGGTGCTGAAGTTTCAGCCGTTTCAATAAATAATATATTATCAACAGAAAACTTATTAAAGATAAAATAATAAGCGAATAAATAAACGAAGGGTACAATAACTCCTATTAAAGAAACGATATACTCTTTCCAATAAGGAGGTTTATAATACCTCATAATAAACCAAACCAACAACATTAAAAAGCCTATGGGTAAATATAAAATAGCTGCTAATCCCATAAAAAAACCCAGGTTAAAGGTTTTTAGCGTTTCTTTTCTTGTGTTATAAAGTTCATTAGATTGGTGTAGTATAAATAAAATAAAGACTGTAATTATCTGCGTGGGGCTAAAAATGAGTGCCGAAGGAAATAATGTTTGTAATACAACATAAATAATAAAAGGAACATGAGTATTGTTGTTTACTAATTTGTATTGATTAACAACATAGTTTAAATAATAACCAATTCCAATTGTAAAAATACACCACAAGATATATCTTAACCAAGAAGTGTTGTTAACACTATTAAAAAACTTGCTAAACCGGAATAAATTGGCATCAACAACAGTAGGTTCAGTAAAAAAAACAGGTAAGCCTAAAGCAATTGTTATAAGAACAACAATCACATTTACAAATGGTTGATTCGATTTGAATATTTTTAACACTAATAATTTTATTTACTGTATATATTTTGTTCTTTTATTAAGAAGTTGATTAAAGTCCAAATATAACCATGAAAATGAATTGTTTTTTTGTAATACAAGGCATTTTTGACAAGCATAGCCTAAGCTATGGTTGAAGAAAATAACGAAGTAGTGCGAAAAAAGAAACATTTTTTAATTTATTATGGGGACTTTTATTAACTTCTAAAGATAAATTTATACATTTGTGCATCAAATTTAATATTATGACTGATTTTATTTACTGGTTAGGCGATTTCTTTTTCACAATCTTTAAACCGTTAGAATGGTTGGGAGAAACTCCATACTTTAATTTAAACGTAGCTTTTATTATTTTAGGCTTTGTAGGATTGTTTGTTTGGTTAAAAATGCAAGCAAAATTCAACAAAGAAGCTGAAGAAAAAGGTACTTTAAAATAATTTATTTCTTAGTAATACCTTCTATTATTCAATAGTAGATTGAGGTGTTTCACTTTTTTTATTTCGTTAATTCTTAATTAATTTTAAAGTAGTTATATCACTATTTTTAACTGCTTTAACGAAATAAATACCATTAGACTGTTTGCTTATATCTATACTTCCTTTACCTTTTATTGATAGACTTTCTATTTGTTGTCCTGAGGTATTATAAATAGTTACCAAAACTTCATCAGTTACTGATGGTGATTCAATGTTAAAAATACCATTATTAGGGTTAGGGTAAATCTTTACACTATTTTCTTTTATAGTTGCATCATTAATCCCAACAGCGTTGTAACAAGCTAACGAATCAGGATAAGCTATTTCTGTATCTTCAAAGCAAAGAAGATTATTCCAATCGTCATTCAAATAATATAAATATGGTTCAAATATACCTGAGTGATGACCAATCTTCTCTATATAATAAAATCCAGTAAATAGACCATTCTTATATGAAGGACAATTAATGCCTGAGGATATGAAATAATAATTATATCTTTTTAGGTATTGACTTTGAACAAGAACACTATCTATAGATGTAATATATATCCGTGAACTATCCACATACTGATAAAAAACAGTATCTCCAACACTTACACTAAAGTCATATAATAGCACTTCTTTGTTAAGTATATCATCATTACAAAGACCACTTGGATTTTGATTGTTTATATTATATAAAGCAATAGAATCAGCGAATAAATAAACTCGTTTATTTGTATCTTCTCTAACAGCACCTACAAAGAGTGCGTTTAGTGTGTCAGAAGCAAGCACATCACTACTATATATTTTACTGTATGTATTTCCGTTAATTATAGTATCGCCATTTATGAAATTGGAATACCGAAAACAATAAGGTGATGATATTGGGGTAGGTAAGTAACAATATTCTATCCTCCAAACTGCCGAGCTATCTGGAAATGGGTGATAAGTTTGAGCTACCAAACAAGAAGAAAACACTCCGATAGCTATCGGAAAAAGTAAAAAAGTATAGAAAAAGTGTTTCACGGTTGCTAGTATTAATATTTAATAATTTTTTTGGTAATTACCTGATGCTGATGTATCACTTTAACGAAATAAATACCATTAGGTTGCTTACTTATATCTATAATTCCTTTATCTTTTAAGGTTAGATATTCTATTTGTTGACCTGAAAGATTGTAAATAGTTACTTGAACTTCGTCTTTTATTGTTGGTAATGCTATATTAAAAATGCCATTATTGGGATTTGGGTAAACGAGTATTTCTGAATCTTTATTTTTTTCTAATTCACTAATATTAGTTAGAATATCAACATTTATTTCATTACTATAACAACTAGTTACCTGATTGAGCGTATCAACTGCATAGACTCGGTATTTTCTTTCAGTAAAGCAATGTACAGAATCAATAAAACTCTTAGTTGTTAGATAACAAAAATCATCTGTTGTTAAAACTGATTGGCAATATTCCCATGGAGAATCCCATGCATATACATCTTTATTATACCTTAATACCATATAAACTAAATTTGGG
>JAVVER010000009.1:0-21547 GCA_032251145.1 Vicingaceae bacterium
ATCTAATTTATTAACAAACAATATGTTGAATACTTTTTAAGGGGTGACTATTTATCCAACCATTCATGGGGGTTGGAGTTGGTTGAATATACGAAGCAGTTCTATTAAAATTTACATCATTAAACAATACACCTCTTCCTGTGGTTTCCACATAAGCACCATTGGTAAAATTAGAAGTAAACACATTTAATCTGCTTCCTTTTGCCCATAATCCTCCCCATATTTTTACATTTTCAAAATTACAACGAACTATAAAACTGTTCTGATTTCCCCAAACTACTACGCCTCGGTTGTTTACTGTTCCTACAAAGGTAGCATCGGTAAGTCGGTAATTGGTACTTGCTAGGCTTAGCCTTGCTCCTGGTGTGGTAAACTCTGCTTTACCAAACCACAAACGGAAAAATGCCATGTCTTCAGGTATAAGCATGTCTTCTCCTGCTATTTCTAATATTTTATCGTTTTTATCAGCTCCTCTTAGCTCCATTTTGGAGTTTTGCCCTGCTGTAATTACCGGACAAGCCCAATTAGGGTTGCTTTGGCAAGGATTAAAAGGTACGTTAAATTTTAGGTAGCCACTATTGGCATTAGGATAGGTAAAGGTAAAGGTAGCATTGTCTTTTACTTCTAATTCGCCTTGTATTTCTAATACAGCTTCATCACCCAATAACTGTATTTCTGCTCCGGGTTCATAAATAAGTTTTGCTCCTTTTTCAATAACTAAACGGGAATTATTTTTAATAATAAGCTTACCTCCTGCTTTTATATGTAATGTGCTTTTTTCATGAAAAAGAACAGTTGCTTTGTTGTTCGGTGTATTTTCTCCCAAAATAAATTCACCACCAGCATCAATTTCTACCACTACTTCTCCACACTCACAGGTTTCCATTAACAACGAAGAACCTGCAACAGGCGGATTAACCCCTGTTGATGGGATAGGTGTTGTTGCTAAGCCATAATCAGTAGGTAAATTAGCATTTATATTCAGTTGCCCTCCATTACCAATAATTACACTAGAAATAAAACGACTTTCTTTTCTACCATAATTAAAAACTCCATTATTTGGCGAAGTACTGGTTAAGGGTGATTTTAACTTGTTTTCTGTATCTAATATTTCATTTAACGCCCACGCTAAATTACCACCAGGCGAGGGGTCTAATTGTACGTGTTGTTGGTTTTGTCCATTAGAAGGGATATAAATTGCTTCAAAAGGCGTTAAATTAGGATTTGGAGAATTAAGATTTATATTATTTAATACATTAAACAACAAATCCGTGGTATTAATATCTAACGCACTAATAGTAGGAATAAAGGATTGGTTAGGGGATAATCCATGCCCTTGAGGGTCTGCTGTAATATCTCCAATCGCATCAGGGTCATCCCTATATTCTTCTTCAATGGTTAGTGCAGTATTTCTCCACCCACCAGGAGCATTGTCTAAAGGTAATAAATTACTGCCACTAGCTACAGTCTCAGTATCAAAACTTATATTTGAATTAACACAAAGATTACAAAGTAGTGGTGTAAGAATAAAACAAAAACCGGCTCCAAGTGTATTTTTAGGTACTTTACCTGCAAACATAAAATGATTAGGCATCGCATAGCAATCACCTTGTACCAATCTTGCATTTAAACAACCCCATGGACTCCAGTCTGTTTTTAAGAGCAAATCGCCCGAGTTCAGGTTAGGTTGTTTAATAGCATGTCCGCTACCATTAGCAATAGCTACCTTCCGTAATTTATTAGGATACCCTATGGCATTAATGGTATTTTGATAAGCAGCTCTTTCAGATACGTTAAAGCCTCCTATACTATTATCATGATGATATGTCAACAACTGTTTAGCAGCTGGCCGGTCTAGTTTTAAATTCAAATTATCTTTTGCACCTTGACTACCACCACCAGGTCCATTATAAGCAAAAAATTCTATCCATTCCTGTAAAGAAATGGGAATATTCGCTCCTTTATGCGGAGAATCAAAAGAAATAAATTCTCTGGCACAATGCTCCATATTATTTTGTTCCATATATGCCAACGCATACCTTGCTACTTGCCCGCCCATACTTGCTCCAACAACCACTGTGGGTTCTGGTACTACATTAATATTATTAAACTGATTGTTAAGTCTAATTAACCTTAATAATTCTACCAATGTCATGGCATTTCGCTCAATAAATTCAGCTCCATCTCTAAAATCTAACAAAAAAACATCATAGCCATTAGCCAGTAATTGGTTTAAAATTGTTGGAGAATGTTGGAATTCTTCAAAATCAGTATCTCTCCCCCAAAAAGCACACCAACCAAAATCTCCATTCTGAATGGTATTAGAAGAAAAATCTCTGCCAAAATCAATCCCTTCTACAAACACAATAGGTTTATGTACTTCTCCTACAGGATGTCCGTTACCGTATTTAACATAAGCATT
Source organism: Vicingaceae bacterium (assembly GCA_032251145.1). Taxonomy (GTDB): domain Bacteria; phylum Bacteroidota; class Bacteroidia; order Flavobacteriales_E; family Vicingaceae; genus BRH-c54. The sequence goes on from JAVVER010000009.1 coordinate 2,423, forward strand.
TGCTCGGGCAAAATTTCCAGCCAACGGATCAACAGGATAGGGATTAGAAAAATTAGTAGAAAAAGGTTGGGAAGTATATAAATTCCAAATATCATCCTGTGGTGGAAAATTACCTAAACAAGTGGAGGCTTTCATAGTAGAAGAAGATAGTAAACTATTACTCCCCTTAGATACTTTTACAGTAATAGTTGGAGAAAAATTTGAGTTATTTTTAATGGATGAATAGTTAATTTTTATGGTTTGTTCCATAGTAACAGAGCGAAACCCTACTCCATCACCAAAGTCTATTTCTATAGTTTGAGGAAGCGAACTACTTGAAAAATAGAAATCACTACTAATAAAAAAAGTAAGCGTATCGTTCATCATTTTTTCCATAAAAGGAGCGGCAACAAACAGTTGTTTTTCTATGTAGAGCGATTCTGTTCGGTCAGGGTTATCCATAAACTTACCATTTTCAATAATTACCAATCCACTATCTATAGCGTGTGATTTAAATACATGATAATTTATATCCATAATCATTAATGGAACTCTTCTGTTGTAGTTTATTTCATATTCTGCTTGTTTAATGATAGAATCAAGGGATGGTAATAAGTGAGACTCTAAATTATAATACACATATTCGGCATAAAGCTGTTTCCAACGTTTACTATTACTAATACTATTTGTATCTCCACCCAATTTTAACCAACTGGCTGTACTATCATTGGCAAGATATGGATATAATACATCTGAGTTTATTTCTGTTTTGTCTAATAGGAGTAAAGTGCTATCTTGTTGGGCAAAACTTGCTGTAGTTATTCCATAACTCAACAATAAGTAGGTAATTATTTTTCTCATTAAAGCAAAAGGTTAATAATTTATAGAAAAGTTAGTGGTATCGAATGCGGAGCAATAAACAGTAGTGTTAAATGATGTTTGTACGCCATTTTTTGTAACAAACCACGCAATTGGATTATCTTTATTTCCCAAAACCATTTTTACAATTGAAGTATCTACCGTCATTCCATAAAATGAATACCCTCCCCCCCTAGAACAGTAAGACCTAACTCATCATCTCCATCATAAGGGTTTACATTTTTAATAAATACACGGATATAAGCTTTAGGGGTTAAACCTATTATTTTAGTATTCTTTTCTCCTTTAGTAAGGTTCGGTCCATTCACGACATCCCAATAATTGGTATGATTGGCTGCTAACCTATAAGTAAATCCTTGCTCATGTTCAAAATCAAATCCATACACTCCATTAGCATCGGCTATTTCCATAGCTATTGTAGTACCTTGGCAACTAAAACAATCTGTATTCTGTTTTGTTAAAAACACTCTTGCACCTGCCAATCTTACTCCTGTAGTTTCATCTATTACAAAACCTTTTACCTGTGTGGTTTTGCTTTCTTTTTTGCAACTTGTTATTCCTATTAAAAAGAGGAGGATTAAGCCCCCTCCAACTCCCCCGAAGGGGGAGAGTAGCCAATGCACAATGCCTTTTATTTGTTTATTTTGTAGTCGCATAATGGGTGTTTTTGGAGTTTCGTAAAGCTAATGTACTAATTTTTAGGTTACAAACATTGTTTTTGGTGTTTTTTCTTACCGCCAAGACGCAAAGTTTTACGCAAAGCACACTAAGTTTTTGCCTATGTTTCCCAATTGACCACTCGATAGCCTAACCCGTCATCAAAATCTATTTCAAAAGCAGCAGGAAGCGGTTGATTAGAAAAACAAAAAAACCACTTTGGGGTTCCAAAGTGGTTTTTTTATAGCTTTTATTAGCTTCTTAATTTATTGAAGGAGCTGATGTTGTTTTGGGTTCATTTTTATGAAACCTAATGCCTATCATTAATTCATGTGAGCCATTGTTATAATTTTTTAAATTGGTGGTGGTAAAATCATACGCATAAGCCACCGTAAAATAATCGTAAATTAAATATCCCATTGAAACAGCAACAGCATCATGATGTCTGTATGTTCCTGCTAACCATACTTTTTTCTTATAGAACACTCTTAAACTACCATCAAACATTACAGGTGCTGGAGTAACATACTTTACAAAGAAAGAAGGTTCTAACATAAAATCATCAGAAATATCAAACTTATAACCACCTGTCAAGAAAAAGTGAGCAGGTAAGGTTCCGTTTGGATTATCTCCTTCATTAAAAAACTTTACTCTGCTGTTTAACAATTGTGGTGCAGAAAATCCGACATAATATTTCTCGTGATATAAGTAGGTTCCAAAACCTGCATCGGGCACCAATACTTTTTGTACTCCATTGGTTAAAATAACATCTCCTTGATCTCTTAGCGTAACTTTAGAGCCATCTATCATAAATTGCATTACTCCTGCTGATAATCCAAAAGAAAGTTTTAAGCTTTCATTTAATTTAGCATGATAAGAATAAGCTAAGTTAAATCCTGTTCTTCTTGTTGGTCCAACCATATCGGTAAATAAATATCCTCCTAACCCCATATTTTCATTTTTCATTGGCCCATTTACACTTAGCGTATAAGTTCTTGGAGCATCGGTTATTCCTTCCCATTGATAACGATGACTTGATTTTCCTTCAAAATAATCTCTTGCACCTGCTACGGCAGGATTAATCAAAAAATCATTCAAATAATATTGACTAAAATGTGGTAATTGCTGAGCAAATACCGCACTTCCTGACAATATCAAAACCAATATTACTATATAATTCTTCATATACAATTTCATCTTATAACTTATCTTAAAATGGTTATTGGACCTGTATAAGGTTTGGTTTTACCATCGTTTAATTCTATTACAAAGTAATAAGTTCCTATTGGTAATGGTTTACCATTATAGGTTCCATCCCAATTTTGTTTATACCCATCTGCATGGAATAATAATTCTCCCCAACGGTTATAAATTTCTACCACATTATTTGGGAATTCTTCAATAAAGTCAATTATCCATACATCATTTACTCCATCTCCATTTGGTGTAATACCATCTGGGAAAACAATTTTTGGTAAAACTGTTACTACCATGCTATCTGTAGAAATACATCCTGCTGGAGAGGTCACTGTTAAATAGTAAGTAGTAGTTTGCATTGGATTGGCTATCGGGTTGGAAATAGTGGTATCACTTAATCCGTAACTAGGAGTCCAACTATAAGTTACTCCTCCACTACCATTTAGTTGAGTAGAACCTTCTTCAAAAATAGTAACATCTGGTCCTGCATTGGCAATTGGAAGTGGGTCTATAGTTATACAAACCGTATCCATATCAAAACAACCTGTATTAGCTCCATAAACTGTATAAACATAGCAAACTTGCCCTGCTGATGTTGGAGTAACAGTTATGGTATCAGTTGTTGCTATTGAGGTCATACTTGGCAACTCAAACCATTCTACAGAGGCAATATTTCCAGTACCATTTCCTATTAATGTTATTGGAGAGCCAAAACAAACATTGGTGTCATTACCTGCAAAAGCTAATACCGTATCAATTGCTCCAATATTTATAGTAAATGTATCTGTACATCCATTTTGGTCTGTAATTACTAATCCATTAGCTCCAAAACATAAGTTGTTAGCTGTTGCTGTTTGTCCAGGAGTTATATCTCCATTCCATTGGAATGAATAACCACCAGCCCCACCACTAACTACAACAGTCGCAGCACCATCACAAACCGAAGAACAAGTAACATCTGTTGTTGATGAAGTAATGGTAATTGCTGAAGGCTCAGTAATAGTAACGCTATCCAACACACTACAGCCATTATCATCAGTAATAGTAACAATGTGTACACCTGCTCCTAGCCCTGTAGCAGTTTGTCCATTTTGATTGGATGGCGACCAAGAATAATTATAATTTGGAACACCTCCAATAACATTTACAGTTGCTGTACCATCGTTTGCTCCATTACAAGTAATAGGTGTACTATTAATATTTGTAATCATAACATCTGGTGCTTCAACTGTATCAACAGACACTCCAATACATCCAACAGAATCGGTAACGGTTACTGTATAAACTCCTGCACAAAGATTAGTTTGTGGATTAGTAGTTCCTCCAGGATTAAATGAAATTGTATAAGGTGTTGTTCCTCCTGTTGGATTAGCTATAATTTGTCCATCACAAACACCGCCACAAGTAACATTAGTAATTGTTGTGTTTGGATCTGGAGCATTAGTGTTGCTTAAAGCATAATTAAATGTAGTAACACAACCTGTTCCTTGATCAGTTATATCAACCGAATAGGCTCCTGCACATAAATTAGTAATCATTGCTGTATTTGGGTTTGGTGGACTACTAGGTGTTGTCCATGAGAATGAATAAGGACCTACTCCACCTGATGGATTTAAAGTTATAGAACCATCACAAACATTACAAGCTGGAGTAACTATTACTTCATTAGCTAATACTGCTGATGGCTCATTAAGGGTTATAGTATCGTTTTCCGAACATCCGTTTGCATCAGTAACTATTACCACATAAGTTCCTGCACAAAGCCCTGTTGCTGTTTGTGATGTTTGTGCTAATGGATCATCCCATAAATAAGTGTATGGTGCTGAACCTCCACTTGGATTAGCTGTTACTGCTCCATCGCAAACGCCATTACAACTAATCGGTGTTGTTACAGAAGTTGAAGGAACTAATTGAGTAGGACCTGTAATGGTTGCAGAAATAGAATCTACACAATTTAAACTGTCAGTTACTACCGCTGTATAAGTACCTACACACAAATTACTTGCTGTTGGTGTTGTTTGTAAAGGGTTGGTAACATTCCATTGGTAAGTAAATGGAGAAGTTCCCGCTCCTACTGCCACAACAGCAACTCCATCACAAGCTCCAAAACAAGATTCAGGAACAATATTGCTAATACTCAAATTCAAATCATTGGTATTAATAGTAACTGTGTCCGTTAAAATACAACCATTGGCATCAGTAATAGTTACGGTATAAAATCCTGCACAAAGATTAGTTGCTAATGAATCGTTACCTCCTGATGGAGACCAGCTGAATGTATATGGTGCTGTTCCTCCACTTACAGAAGCCAATGCCGTTCCATTACAAGCGTTAGCACAGGTTTCATCAGTTGAAGTCATATTTACAGTAGCAATTACATCACTATTTATAATTATTGTGTGAATAGAAACACAACCGGTTCCTAAATCGGTTAATTGAAGTTGAATGGTTCCGGCACACAAACCATTAACTGTTGAACTTACCGCATTTGTGGTTGTAACAGGTAATGATGGATTTGGCCCGGTAACAGCTGTCCATACAAAATCATAAGGACCAACACCACCAACAGGAGTTGAAGTTACTGCTCCATTACATACTCCACAAGTAGGATTAGTAACAACAGTATTATCATTAACAACAGGTGCATTATTAATAACCACCGTATCTGTGGTAGTACAATTATTTCCATCTGTAATAGTTACCGTGTATGTTCCTGCACATAAATTAATAGCTGTAGCATTTGTTTGTCCGTTACTCCAAGAATAACTATATGGTGCTGCTCCTCCACTTGGAGTTGTAGTAGCCGTTCCATCACAATTTCCATTACATGTTGGTGGAGTTGTGTTTGTTGAAGTAGTTAAAACTGCATTATCTACCACATTAACCACAGCTGAATCTACACATCCATTTGCATCCGTAACTGTAACAGTATAAGTTCCTGCACATAAAGCAGTAGCTAAAGAATTATTTTGAACAGGTGTAGTATTCCAAGAATAAGTATAAGGTGCTGTTCCTCCTGAAGCTGTTGCTAAAGCTGTAGCATCACAATCGCCATTACATGTTGGGTTAGTTGAACTTGCAGTAATTAATATACTTGTCGGTTCAGTTAATGTTACACTATCTGTTATAGAACAACCATTTTGGTCGGTAATAATAACCGTATGTGTACCTGCACATAAGTTAGTAGCGGTTGGTGTAAGTTGTCCATTACTCCATGCATAAGAATAGGTACCTATTCCTCCAGTTGGATTTGCGGTAGCTGTACCATCACAAACACTATTACATGTTGGGTTGGTTGATGTAATGTTTGCTAAAATTTGTTGTGGCGTTCCAACAGTTATACTATCTACAGTTATACATCCATTTGCATCTTGCACTACAACAGTATATAATCCTGCACATAAGTTTACTGCACTATCTAAATTAGATAAACTTGAATCATCCCATTGATAAATGAATGGTGCCACTCCCGAAGTCACTGTAACATTAGTACTTCCATCACAATCTCCAAAACATGTTACGCTATCTGCACTCATGCTTAAAGAAGGCCCGTTTGGATTACTGATTAATACATTAAATGTATTTGAACAACCATTGTTATCTGTTACCTCAACAGTATAAGCTCCTGGGCATAAACCATTAATTGAAGCGGTTGTTTGACCACCAGGCAACCACGAATAAGTATAAGGACCACCTGCACCACCTGCCGGAGCAGTTACTGTAGCTGTTCCATCACAAACACCACAAGTAGCATCGGTTGTATTGATGGTAGCAGTAATATTAGAGCCTTCTCCAATAGTTACATTACCAGTAGTGGGGCAACCATTTGCATCTGTAACAGTTACTGTATAAGTTCCTGCTGTTAATCCAGAAATTGAAGCTGTTGTTGCTCCAGTATTCCACGAATAAGTATATGGTGCTGTTCCTCCGTTTGGTGTAGCTGTTGCTGTTCCATTGCTTCCTCCGTTACAACTTGCATTACTTCCTGAAACATTAACTGTTAAATTACTAGGTGAATTAATTGTTACATTCTGAACTACACTACAACCTAATGCATCAGTTACGGTTACTGTATAATTTCCTGCACACAACCCAGCTACAGCATTTATGGTATGTCCTGTACTCCAACTGTATGTATAAGGTGCTGTTCCTCCACTTGGAGTTGCAATTGCAGAACCATCACAAACACCATTACAAGTAGCATCTATCGTAGAAACTCCCACACTAATAGGTGAATTATCTGAAATAGTGAAAGCTTGAGCAGTTAAACATCCATTACCATCGGTTACTTGTACGGTGTAGTTACCCGCACAAAGTCCGTTAATACTTGTTGTGGTTGCACTATTACTCCATAAATAAGTATAAGGTGGTACTCCTGAAGTTACAGCAACAGAAGCTGAGCCATCACAAACACCACTACAAGTTGCGTTAGTTGTATTTAAAGAAATACTTGGTCCATTTGCATTGCTAATGGTTACAGGAACAACTATACTACATCCATTATTATCAGTAATGGTAACAGAATAAGTGCCTGCTAAAAGACCATTAATACAAGGTGTTGTTGGTCCAATATTCCATGAATAAGTGTAAGGTGCTGTACCTCCAGTTGGAGCTACACAAGCCGATCCATCAGCATTTCCACAAGTTGCATTGGTTGTTGTTAAGTTTGGTGTAATAACAGATGGTTCGTTAATGGTAACCGACTCTACTGTAGTACATCCATTTGCATCAGTAACTTGTACATTATAGGTGCCAGCACACAATCCTGTTGCAGTTTGCGTAGATTGATTTAAAGCATCATTCCATGAATAAGTATAAGGAGCAGTACCACCATTTGGTGTTGCTGTTGCAGTTCCGTCACAATCACCGTTACATGAAGCATCTGTTGTTGTAGTGCTTACCGTTAATTGAGAAGGGCTGGTTATATTAAAGTTTATAGTTTTACTACATCCGTTAGCATCAGTAATAGTTATACTTGCTGCTCCAACACATAAACCTGAGGTTGAGGAAGTAGTTGCTCCATTACTCCACAAATAAGTATAAGGTGCCGCTCCTCCTGATGGTGCTACAGAAGCGATTCCATCACAAGTTCCTAAACAAGTTGCATCTGAGATATTTAAGTTTTCAGTAATACTATCTGCCTGACCAACCACTACACTTGCTGCTAACACACAATTACTTGCATCTGTTAATGTAAGGTTATATGTCCCTGCACATAAACCTGTTAAAGTACTATCATTAGCATAAGGCCCTCCTGGTGGAACTGATGTCCAAGCATATGAGAATGGTGCAGTCCCTCCAATCGGTAATGCATTTAATGAACCATCACAAGCACCAAAACAAGTAGCATTATTTACTGTTGATGTGATTCCTGATGGTCCTGTTGGATTACTTACAGCAATAGTAATTACTACAGTACAACCACTATTATCGGAAATGGTATCTGTATAGAATCCTGCACAAAGGTTAGTAATAGTTGAAGTTGTAGCTCCTGTTGACCAAGAATGAGAATAAACTCCATCTCCACCTGTTGGAAACGTTGCAATAACACCATCACAAACCCCACAATTAGCATTAGTAACAACAGGGTTTGCGGCAATAGGATCGGGATCAGTTAAGGTTACATTACCTACAAAACTACAACCTAAGCTATCAGTAACTGTTACTGTATAATTTCCTGCACATAAACCAGTAACTGTAGCTGTATTGTTTGGAGAAGGAGCACATGTTCCTACCCATGAATAAGTATAAGGGGCGGTTCCTCCACTTGGAGTTGCAGTAGCACTTCCGTTAGAAAACCCATTACAGGTTGGGTCAGTAGAAGTTAGGGCAACAGTAAGTGTTGTTGGTGCTGTTACCGTAAATGAATCCACAGCTGTACAACCATTAGTATCTGTTACCGTTACAATATAAGTATCAGGACATAAATTGGTTAAAGATGGTGTTGTTCCTAAGTTAGGGTTTGTACTTGTTGACCATAGATAAGTAAACCCTGGTACCCCACCAGTTGGACTAGCAGTTACGCTACCTGTACAAGGAGCTCCACCGCAAGCTACATTATTTCCTGAAGCATTAGCCAATAATTGATTGGGTTCTGTTATTGTGAAGTTTTGTACCGTAATACAGCCATTAGCATCCATTATTGTTACCGAATAATTACCTGGGGCTAAATTGCTTATGGATGATGTAGTATCCGTTGTTGACCATAAATAATTATATGGAGATACCCCTCCTGTAACAGTTACACTTGCCGAGCCATCATTAGCTCCAAAACAACTTACATTAGTTTGTATTGGGTTAGCTATTAATGCTGAAGGTGATGTTATAGTAAATGTATCCACCCTTGAACAGCCATTTGTATCTGTAATAGTAACAGTATATGTTCCAGCTGGCACATTGTTTATACATGCATTGGTACCTAATCCTCCTGACCAAACAAAAGTGTATCCAGGTGTTCCTCCTGTTGGAGCAACACAAATACTTCCTGTATTATTACCACTACATAAAACATTAGTGATAGTAGGGTTAGGAATTATGGTATCAGGAGCTACTAAGGTTAAGGTATCTGATTGAATACAACCATTGTTATCTGTAACTGTTACAACAGCAATACCGGGACAAACATTATTTGTATCAGGTACAGACCATGAAATTGAATAAGGTGGAGTTCCTCCTGTTGGAGCTGATGAAACCATTCCATCACAATTTCCAGCACAAGAAATTTGTTGATTAATAACTCCATTTGGCACTAAAACAGATGGATCGACAGGCATATTTACCGAATCAACGGCAGTACAACCATTTGCATCAGTTACTGTAACAAAAACCCAACCTGGACATAAGTTTGAAGTAGTTTGGGTAGTGTCTCCATTAGACCAACTATAAGAATAAGGCAATGTCCCGCCTGATGGATTAGCCGTTGCACTTCCATCACACACACCATTACAACTAATAGTAATTGCTGTTGTAGTAATATTAATAGTAATTGATGGAGCAATAGTAACATTACCAGAAGCAGTACAACCGTTAGTATCGGTTACAGTAACATTATAAGTTCCTGCACAAAGATTTGTTGCAGAGTCTGTAGTTTGACTTCCTGCATTAGCATCCCACTGATAAGAATAACCTGGAGTTCCGCCTGAAGCTACTGCTACGGCAGAACCATCACAAATTGCTTGACAACTTGCATTTGTAGCGGTAACATTAAGATTTAATACTGGTGGATTAGTAATGGTAATAGTATCTCTAACTTCGCAACCATTGGCATCTATAACGGTTACTTCATATTGTCCTGCCCCTAACCCGTTTATAGGATTTCCAGCAATTGGAGTGTTTCCTGGCAAAGAAACCCAACTAATAGTATATGGAGGATTACCTCCTGTTGGAACAGCAACTGCAGAACCATCATTTATTCCATTACAACTCATATTAGAAAATTGAGTATTTGGATTAATAGCTTGGGGTTCATTTATAACAATAGTATCGTTAACTGAACAATTTGACGTGTCCACAATATTAACAATATATGTTCCGGCACAAAGGTTGGTTATAGCATTTGTCCCCTGACCAGTAAAAGTAAGTCCCGCAGGAATTGTTGTCCAAGTAAAAGTATATGTTCCACTTCCTCCTGAAGGAGTAGTTGTTGCAGTACCATTACAAATTCCATTACAAGCTAAGTCTGTTCCTATTGTGGTTGTTATTAATGCATCTGGTTCAGTAATAGTAAAATTAATTGTTGTAGTACAATTGTTTGCATCTCTAACAATAACAGTATGATTACCTGCACATAATCCATTGATGGTATTAAACCCACCTACTACTGGAACAAATGCAAATCCATTCCATGAAACAGAATATGGTGCAATACCACCAGATGGAGTTACAGTTGCAGATGCATCACAAGCTCCATTACAAGTAACCTCTGTTTGTGTTAAGTTGGCATTTATGCTTGCTGGTTCGTTAATTACAACAGAAGCATTAGCCGTACACCCATTAGAATCGGTAACATTTATTGTATAAGTTCCAGCACATAAATTTGATATAGATGTCGTTCCTTGTCCTGTAGTAACTTGCCCAGCAGGTACGCTTGTCCAAACTATTGTAAAAGGAGTAGTTCCTCCAGTAATTGTTGCTGTAGCTGTTCCATCACATACTCCATTACAAGACATGTCTGTTTTATTAATAGTGATAGCAAGCGGTTGTGGCGATGTTATTATTACACTATCTATAGCCACACAGTTGTTGGAATCTGTAACAGTTACCACATAAGTTCCGGCACACAAACTGTTTACCGTCTGAGTATTATAGGGACCTCCCGGGCCAGTCCAAACATAAGAATAAGGTGTTGTTCCTCCTGTTGGGTTAGCAGTTACACTACCATCACAAACACCCGAACAAGACATATCGGTAGCACTAGGATTAGCAACCAGCAGAGCAGGTTCTGTTATGGTTATCGTGTCTGATGTTGAACAATTATTCGCATCAACTATGCTCACAACATATTGCCCCGGACATAAATTAAAAATAGAATCTGTTCCTTGTCCGCTAAATGGCAAACCAGCTGGAATTGATGACCAAGTGTAAGTATAATTGGGTGTTCCTCCTGTTGGTGAGGTAACTGCATAACCATCACAAGCACTAAAACAAGTAACATTTGAAGATGTTGTTGAAGTTAATAAGGTATCGGGTTCTGTTATAATTATAGTTATCAATGTATCGCAACCATTACCATCAACTATAGAATCTGTATAAGTTCCGGCACACAAACCTGAAATGGTAGAAGAAACACCATTATTAATTGCTCCTGTACTCCAATTGTGAGTAAAAGGAGCTGTTCCTCCACTTAAAATATTTACCGTAATTGAGCCATCACAAATACCACCACAACTCACATTCTGAGCAGTAGTATCCCACTGCATTTGGTTGGGAATAGTAATGTTTACACTATCTGTTGTAGAACATCCAGCACTATCAGAAACAGTTACACCATAAACTCCAGCACATAAATTACTTATGCTTGATGAAGTTTCTCCATTTGGTGACCATAAATAAAAATAAGGAGATCCATTTGCTCCCGCTTCATTAGAAACTGTTGCAGTTCCTGTACAAGTTCCAAAACAATCAATATTTGTACTATCTAACTGAAAAGTTAAAGGAGCTGGTTCTGTCAATACAAAATTTTGGGTTTCGGTACATCCATTTGCATCAACAACATTAATATCATAACCACCAGCACATATATTAGTAATGGTAGAAGTAGTATCAGGCACTTGTACCCATGAAACAGTATAGGGAGCAACTCCAAAGGCAACATTAGTCCCAATTGCTCCATCACAATCTCCATTACAGGTAGGCTCTATAATCCCAATTAAATTAATTGCCAAAGCTATTGGGTTGGTAACAAACACCTGGTCTGTACATTGAGTTCCAAAAGGAGGGTTTTGACCAACATCAGTAACTTGAACCCCTACATTCCCTTGACAAGAATTATATAACGTATCGTTTACAGGTGTTCCTGGACCTAACCACAAAATATTAAATGGCCCTACACCACCAGTTATGGAAACATAAACCACAGCATCACAAACTCCTGCACAACTTACTCCAAAACCATTATAATTAGAGATAACTGTAGTTGTTATTGTAAATGGAATTGTCCCACATGTATTAGTTAGCTTAGAACCATTACCAAAGGTGATTTTATCTTTATCAAGATTTCCTGTATTTACATCCTGAGCTTGTCTGTAAATAATAATATCAGAGGCATCATTATTTAAAGAAAAATTATTAGCATCAAACCTTGCTTTTTGGTGATTATAAATTACTGCATTTTTAGTTGTTATTTTCTTTGTACTATTACTTCGAACATCAATTCCACCAGAGTAAACAGTGACATTATCAATTACTAACTCTCCTTTTTTAAGGTAAATAAAGTTAGAGTCTGTTAAAATTAAATCACTAACTAAATTAAATTTAGAAGAAGCATTAAATTCAACATCGCCTAAAAATGTTGCTCTATTTGTATTAATTTGTGTTTCGGATTGGTTGGATGAAAAAATAGTTTTTCCATAAAAGTGATTTTCATAATTTTCATTAACCTGAAAATCTCCATTTATATTTAATTCAGCTACATTATTAGATGAGAAAACAACTTTATGTGAAGTTTGAACTTGAAAAGAAGCACAACTTGCTTGCTGATTAATTTCAATTTCTGAAGCTTGAGTAATTGATAAGTTATCAAAAACAACATTATCACTTATTGAAGGAACTCCTACACCTCCTTGCCCTCCACTACTTAACGCCCAATGAGACGGATTATTCCAACTACCTGAATTGCCTACCCAATAAAAATCGGCAGCAAATAAGTTAATAGATATAGTTGAAATTACCAGTGTAAATACAACTATACTTGTTTTTATAAATTTCATTCAGCTTTTTTTATAAAAAGGTTTGTTACGACAATAATACAAAAAATGTTGCGAAATGCAATATTTATTGCAGTATCCTAGTAAATTATTTTTTCCCTATCTGTTTGATTGAGACGCAAATCTTCATTCAAACGTTGCAATAGCTGATTCATTAGAAAGCACTATTTACAAGAGAAACGCTTCAATAACTTCAATAAATTCCTTAGGTTTTTCAGCATGAATCCAATGCCCAGAACCGTTAATTGTTTCCAATTTCATATTAGGAAAAATGTTTTTTATATCAATAACATCTTCATCTAACACATAGTTAGACCTTTCTCCCCTAACAAATAAAGTAGGCTCACTAAATGGAAAGGATGCTTTTATTTCCACTCCAACATTTAAAATTTGTGCTGCAATTACATCCAAATTAAATCTCCATGCTAATTGTTCTTTTTCTTTCCAATACATATTTTTCAACAAAAACTGACGAACTGCTACATTAGGAATTGCTTCAGCTAATTTTTCATCGGCTGCTGTTCTTGATTTTATTATCTTAAAATCTAATGATTGTAATCCTTTTATTATTTCATCATGATGCACTGGATAAGCTTTTGGAGCAATATCTGCCACTATTAATTTTTTAACTAAATGAGGATAATTAAAAGCTAACTGCATAGCTGTTTTCCCTCCCATAGAATGACCCAACACTATCGCTTCTTCAATATGCTGTTGTTCCATAAAATCTTTCACATCTTTAGCCATACATTCATACGTAAACTCATCATCATGAAATGATTGCCCGTGATTTCTTGCATCTAACAAATAAACCGTAAAATGCTTACTCATTTTCTTAGCAAAAGTCATCCAATTATCTAACGAACCAAATAAACCATGCAGTATTATAAGCGACTCGGCAGCATTTCCTTCTTTTTTAAAATTTAATGTCATTTTATAAGTAATTATTATTGTTATTTTTGTCTTTTAAAAATAATTGTCTGTCCATAAAGTCGAGTGCTTGAACTATAAAGTTCGAGTTCGATGCTTGTGAAGTTTTAAAAATCAAGAGATCACTTTGGTAAATGACTGATTTTCAGAACAAGCATAACGAAGTAATCGGACTTTATAGACAAGCACAAATTAATCTGCTAAATTAGGAGTTTATATGAAGGTAATAAGCGAAAACAAAAGAGAATTTAATGTTGAGTTTGATAAAAACGCATCATCAGGAACAATTGATGGAAATCCTTTTAATTGGGATGTGAAAAAGATAAAAAACAACCTTTTTCATGTTATAAAAGATAATAAATCATACAACCTAGAACTTCTAAAACTTAACCCCGAAGAGAAAACTGTTTTTGTAAAGATTAATGGTTTAAAGTACAAATTTCAGTTGAAAGATAAATTTGACGACCTATTGCATAGCTTAGGAATGGATAATTTATTAGTTACCAAAGTAAGCGACTTAAAAGCTCCTATGCCTGGATTAGTGCTTTCTATTGATGTGGAAGTTGGGAAAGAGGTAAAAAAAGGTGATGCCCTACTTATTTTAGAAGCCATGAAAATGGAAAATGTTATTAAATCTCCAACCGATGGCATTATAAAAAGTATTGCCGTTAAAACTGGTCAGGCAGTAGAAAAAAATCAACTGTTACTCAATTTTGAATAATTATATATGATTCAATTTAAAAAGTTTTCTCTTATTATTTTAATTCCTTTTATTGCCTGTACCTCAACAAGCGATAACGATAAAAACGATACTTCCAACGAAAAAACTGCATCTGAAACAACTAATGAAAACACACTAATTGTTGAGCAAACAATTGATGATGAAATTGCCGAATTTACAGCTGATGGGATTACTCTTACCGAAATAAAACCAACCAAAAACAATAAAGAAAGTGCTTTAATATTAACCAATACTTCATTTAAAGAAGGCATTAACTTGCTTCAATTCAACATTGAAAACAACCAAAATTATAACATTACCACCATACAAAATAATTACACCATTGTCACTCATTCTACCACCAAAATAGACCAAGAATTTTTAACGGGCAACAATGTTTTTTTAGCTTTTTTAAGTGATGAAAACAACTTAGGCATTAAGACCAACAATGCAACCGTACTTAAAAATATCGTTTTAAATGATGAGGCACTTTTTGATGAAAAACAAGCTCATTTGTTCTATTATTTACCTCAAAACAACATTGCTATTTTAGACTTTTGCTTGGTAAATAGTTCACTAAGCGAAAACGGCAACAAAGTAAAAGTAACCTTTAACGGAACTACTTCCATTGTTGTTGATAAATGGGCTTCGTACCGAATTGATGGTTTATCCGAAAACAAAAATACCATACGAATAGAACTCATTGATAAGTTAGGAAAATTAATTCCCGGACCTTTTAATGATTCTGGAGAACGAAGTTTTACTATCAATTTTAATTCCTAATACTAATTACTTATTATGCCAGTTTCTAAAAATAATCGTTCTTCTCATAGCCCAATTTCAAGAGCTGAAGATACTAGAAAGTCCTACGTAAATCCAAAATTAATTGTTGTTTTGTTTTCAATAATCATTTTCATAAGTTTACTCTTATTTGGCTTCTTCTTTTTTATAGTTAAAAGCGACACACCAACACATCATCAGATGGAGCAAATAAAAACAATTAATGTGGAATAGATTTAAATAAACCCGAGCAAATATTGTGCTTAATACTTTAATTTTTTGCCAAAGAACTATTCAAATATCATCAAGCAAAAAGCTACGGAATTAGGCTTTTCTTTTTGTGGTATTTCAAAAGCTGAATTTTTAGAAGAAGAAGCTCCTCGACTTGAAAAATGGCTTTCCAACAACATGCACGGCAAGATGCAATACATGGAAAATCATTTTGAAAAACGTTTAAATCCCACCAAATTAGTGGAAGGAAGTAAATCGGTTATTTCGCTAATGTACAATTACTTTCCTGAAAAAGAGCAACTAGACAACACTTATAAAATTAGCAAATATGCTTATGGTCAAGACTATCATTTTATTATAAAAGATAAACTTAAAACCTTTTTACAAGTATTAATTGATGAAATTGGAGAAATTAATGCTCGTGTTTTTACCGACTCAGCCCCAATTTTAGAAAGAGCTTGGGCAAAAAAAAGCGGATTAGGTTGGGTAGGAAAAAACACCATGCTCATCAACAAAAAACAAGGCTCTTTTTTCTTTTTAGCAGAAATTATTTTAGATGTAGAACTGAAACATGACTCTCCAATAAAAGATTATTGTGGTTCTTGCACAGCCTGTATTGATGCTTGTCCGACCGATGCCATTTTACCCGCCAACATTATTGACGGAAGTAAATGTATTTCCTACTTCACCATAGAATTGAAAGATGAATTGCTGCCAAAAGAACACACTGAAAATTTTAACGACTGGATTTTTGGTTGCGACATTTGTCAGGATGTTTGCCCTTGGAACCGATTTTCAACTCCGCACCAAGAACCACTTTTTGCTCCCGACAGCAGACTATTAAACTACAGCAAAAAAGAATGGGAAGAAATTACGCAAGATATTTTTAATGAAATTTTTAGAAAATCTGCCGTAAAAAGAACCAAATTCAGCGGATTAAAAAGAAATATAGAAGCCGTTTCAAAAACAAAATTTAATAGCTAAAGCAAATGCAATTTCAATGGTTTAAAGATATTATAAATAATGAGTATATTAATCATGCTGCAATTTTAATACCTATTAAAATTAATAATAATGATTGCTTCATCCAACTCGATACTGGAACTAAATCAAGTATCATTTATAAAGATGCATTTACTTTTTTAACTATTGATGAGGATAAAAACAATAATTTACATTTGAATTTTGTTTGTGAATACAAAACCCACCAATTAACTTTTAAAATTGACAATGAAACTAATTGTGAAGTTTTCAATAATATTCCTATAATAGGTTTGTTAGGTCTTGATTTTATTTTAGCTCAACCCCTTTTATCTATTGATTTTTTAAATCAAAATATTTCTTTTAGTAACTCTTTATTATTCGAGAGTAACCATCATTCATCTTATCCATTTGAAATAAAAGGCGGTTTCATAAGTTTTGAAGTACCCATAAATAATAAAAATTACTATTTAATGTGGGATTCTGGTGCTTCATTTATTGATTTATTTGGAACTAATGATTTTTGGGAATTATTATCAGGTCAAAGAACTGCTAACAAAAACATTGAGACAGTTTCATTGTCAGGTGCTTATGGAAGTACTCATGTTCTTCTAAAAGATAAGGTTGTTATTTCTTTTTCACTTTTTAATAAGGAAATGAAAGGTAAAAATATTTATTGTAACAAAATTTATTCACCTCTTACCGATCTATCTTTAATTGAAATTGACGGACTTATAGGAAATACACTTTTTTTAAAAAATACGATAACACTTGATTTTAAAAATAAAACACTTTTGGGTAATTGGTGATTAACCACTTTGTTTAAACCTGTTCTTTTAAAGATAATAGCTGATTAACCAACTCCGCAACACCCTCTCCTGCTTTCTTTTGTATAAATTGGATATTGTTTTCTAAAAAAGATGAAGGTTTTTTTGGATCTACTAAGTACTTGGTACAATTAACAGGAACAAAATTTACAATGTTAGCTGCAGGATAAACATTTAGCGAAGTGCCAATCACAATTAAAAAAGCGGCATCTTCACAAACTTTTGCTGCTTCTATCATATTCGGCACAGGCTCCCCAAACCAAACCACATGCGGACGAAGTTGGTAACCTTTCAGACATTTATCTCCTAATTTTAATGCGGGTTTTTTCCAATCATAAAGCTCATCATCAAAAGTGCTACGAGCTTTTAAAATTTCTCCATGGAGATGTAACACCTCTTTAGAACCAGCTCTTTCATGCAAATCATCAATGTTTTGAGTAATAATTTGAACATCAAAATTTTGCTCAAGCAAAACAAGTGATTGATGAGCTTTATTGGGTTTCGCTTTCAACACCTGTTTTCTTCGTTCGTTGTAAAAATCCAAAACCAATCTCGGGTTTTCATTCCAAGCTTCTGGAGTTGCTACTTGCTGTATATCATGATTTTCCCATAAGCCATCACTATCCCTAAAAGTTTGGATACCACTTTCGGCACTTACTCCAGCACCTGTAAAGACCACAATTTTTTGTTGCATGGGAAATTTTTAACTAAACAAAACTAATGTTAGTTTAAGAACTTTGCAAATTTATTTTTAATTGAGAAGTTTAATCGCAAAGACGATTAAGGTTTACGCAAAGCACACAAAGCTTATAACTAAGACGCTATTTCTTGGAGACTTGAAATTATTTATAAGTTTAATTTTAACTTCATTAAAATCGTAAACTCGTTTGAGGAAACCGAATAACTCTTAACTATTAACAAATAACAAAAAATATGTAGCTTTGCCAAAACTAAAAAATTATGATACAGCGCATTCAATCTTTGTTTTTATTAGTTATAGCCTTATCGGGAGTTGTTTTTCTATTTACACCAATTCTAGAAATTATTAACTACGAAAGTTTTTATACCATGGACGCATTTAATGTGTTTGAAATGGAAAACAATGTAAAAAACCCATTAAAAAGCAATATTGGTTTAGCCGTTATGAGCATCATTATCACGTTACTTTCAGGAATTATTATTTTTCTATACAAAAACAGACCATTGCAAATAAAACTTTCAAAATTGTTAATCTTGCTTTTGGCACTTGAGCTTGCTGCTTTGTTCTTTTATAGTGATGCTGCCAAGTCATTTTTAAGCACTCCAACAGAAGATCAGGTTTCTATTAGCTACAAAATTGGTGTTGTAATTCCAATTATTTCAATCATTTTTGCTTATTTAACCATTCGTTTTATAAAAAAAGACGATGAGTTAGTGCGTTCTGCCGATAGACTGAGGTAAAAAGTTAATGGTTAATGGTTAATTGTTAATTGTTAATTGTTAATTGTTAATTGTTAATTGTTAATTGTTAATTGTTAAT
>JAVVER010000009.1:21647-51671 GCA_032251145.1 Vicingaceae bacterium
GTTAATTGTTAATTGTTAATTGTTAATTGTTAATTGTTAATTGTTAATTGTTAATCGTTAATGGTTAATCTCTAATTTCTAATTTACCCTCCCAACCAAGCAACCTAAGTAGTTATATTTTCGTCAGGTAAAAAAGTACTTAAAATTAATTGTTTTTAAAACAAAAATAATTATATTTGCTTGATTAATACTTGATTAATACTTGATTATTACTTAATATATTTTACTTAAGAAAACTTTATAATTAATACTTGCCATGAGAAAAAACCACATTCTTTCTGCAACACTAATACTATCTTTAGCGTTGCTAACAACCCAGTATCAAGCTCAAAACATAGGAATTAACGCTAATGGAGCAGCTCCAGATGCTGGTGCTATGTTAGACATTTCATCTGCCAACAAAGGCTTATTAATACCCCGTGTAAACATTACTAACTTAGCTGCTATTGCTCCTATAGTAGGGAGTACAACAACAAGTATGCTGGTATATAACACCAATGCCACTACTGGCCTAGGTTATCATTATTGGGATGGAACAAAGTGGGTGAGGTTTTTTACTGGAAATGCTTGGGAACTTACTGGAAATGCAGGAACAAATGCTACTACCAATTTTTTAGGAACAACAGATAATATAGCATTACGAATTAGAACCAACAATACCAATCGATTTGAATTTACAACAAATGGACGCTTTAGATCATTTAACGGAGGTTCTGCTGCTGCACCAACTTACTCTTGGACAGGAGATCCTAATACTGGGGTTTATAATCCTAGTGCAGATGTTTTAGGGTTTTCAACAACAGGTGCTGAAAGAATGAGGATTGCTGCAAATGGCAATGTTGGTGTTAATGCTACTCCTAATTTGAATAATAATATTTTCACATCGGTTCAAAATACGACAACAGGAACAGCTACATGGATTAATACAACTTCAAATTCAAACTGGGTTACATTAGAAGCAAGCGCAACAAGTACAACACAAGGTACTGGTGTGTCCGGTCTTGCTTTCACTGGAGTTTCAGGGAGCACCACAACTGCTGCTGGATGGGCAGGTTACTTTGATTATGACACCTATATTGATTGGATGTTTTATACAGGATCAACTTTAGTATCAGACCAGAGATTAAAAACAAATATTAATAAAATTGAAGATGCTATAGAGATATTGTCTAAGCTTAAACCTGTTAAATACAATAAAGCTTCAGGTGCTTTCTCACATGATAAAACCATGAATTCCAAGCCTTATGTGAAAGAACTTTCTACTTTCCAAGAATTTGGATTTATTGCACAAGATGTAGAAAAAGTATTGCCAGAATTAGTAAAATCAAAAAAAATGAATATGTATGATGGAAAATCAATGGATGTTAAAGGAGTGAACTACACCATGCTTATCCCAATAACAGTTCAAGCCATTATAGAACAACAAACCATTATAGAAGCTCAAAATGCTAAAATAGAAGCATTAGAAAAAATGGTATTAGAATTACAAAAAGCTATAGAAAACAAATAACCCCATGAAAAAACTACTTTTCATATCCTTACTACTACCAATTATTGCTTTTTCCCAAGCTCGCTTGGTGTTTAACAACAATGGTTATATAAATATAGAAAACAATGCTTATTTGGTAATAGATAACGGAGCAGCTAATGCAGTTACTTTATTAGGAACTGGAGGAAATATCTTATCAGAAAGTGAAACCGATTTGGTAAAATGGAATGTAGGTAATGCTACAGGACTTCATATTGTACCTTTTACCAATACTAATGGTGTAAAAGTACCTGTAGATATTAATATTACTACAGCAGGTAGTGCCGGAGGAAGTTTATTACTCTCTACCTACAGAACCAACAACATGAACGCCCCTTGGCCAGCGGTTGCTCCAGCTGTTACTAATATGTGTTCTCCCGTAATACAAGCAGATGCTTCTCTATTTGTTATAGATCGTTTTTGGAGAATTGATGGCAACTCGTATGCTACCAAACCTGCTGCAACATTAAGCTTTGGCTACGATTTTGCCAACGAAGCAGGGGGTGCAAACACCATTAACGAAGCAAATTTACAAGCTCAACGTTTTAATCCAACACAAGCTTCAGGTGTGCCTACTTGTCCGTTTCCTGCACCACCCCCTGGACCTGGAGGTCATTGGGAAGGTTTATTATTTGGAACTGTAAATACAGTTAATGATAGAGTTAATAATGCTATAGTAAGCTCAGCTAATTTCTTTAAAGATTGGATATTAGTAGATAACAACACACCACTTCCAGTTACTTTATTTAATTTTGAAACCGATTGTGAAAATGGATTTGTAGTGCTTAATTGGTCAACAGCATCTGAAATTAATAACGATTATTTTGTTATTGAAAAAAGCACAGATGCTATCAACTTTTTCCCAATTGCTACTGTACAAGGTAATGGAAATAGCAACTCATTTATTAGCTATAATTATACCGATCCTAGTCCTAATTATACTACTACTTATTATCGTTTAAAACAAGTTGATTTTAATGGTGCATTTGAATATTTTGAAGTTGTAGCATCAACTTGTAAAGCTGATAATAATTTTTATGTAAATCAACTTTTACTGAACGATAATATTTTTCAATTCAACGTAACTACTACCGAAATTGAAAAATTAAATATTTACCTATACGATTATAGGGGGAGGTTAATTGCCAGCGAAACTAAGATAGTAAACAAAGGAATGAACCAAATCAACCTTAACAACCTGAATTTAAGCAATAGCATTTACATGCTCAACATTGTTGGTGAGAAAAACCATTACTCTACAAAGGTATTTAAACAATAACTACAAGATTAAACGACATAAAAAAAGTCCGATAGAAATTTCTATCGGACTTTTTTTTAGCTTTAAATTCTTTTTCTCTAAGTAATATAATTTTATTGGGTAATAAGCACTTTCTTAGTAATTACTTCTGAAGCTGTATTAACAACTAAAGCATACTGTCCTTTAGGAAGGTTTGAGATATCTAACGATAATTTTTCATTAGAATAATTTTGATTAGACTCTAAAACAACTTCTCCTAATATATTTACTAATCTGTAAGATAAAATAGTAACATTCGAAGCTATAGCTATATTTAACATATCTTTTGCAGGATTTGGAAATATGCTTAGTTTTTCATCACCATTAACTTCATCAATAGAGGTAGTAGTGCAATTTACACCGTTCCAAAAACTCATGCCGAATTCTGTTGTGCCATTCCCCACATAGGTATAAGACGGATCTCCACAAACAAAATCTCCTGCAGTCCAAATTCCTTTGCTAACTGCTACTGACTCCCTACCATTACCACCAGTTTTCCATTGAACAAAATCTAGCATATTGCTTACTAAGCCAAATCCAGTGCCATTAGTTCCTGGTACGTAAAGGCCTAAGTCAGCCCCAGTAGGATCTAACGAACCGCCTTGAACCCAAGCGGTTTGCATAGGACCTAAAGCTGAAGGATTTCCAGCAATTACGGTCATTGACCCTATAGAAAAATAATTCAATTTTGAGCAAAGCATATACCCCGTAATATCTACTGGTGCACTTCCAAAATTTCTAATAAATACTAAGTTCTGATTTGGATCTACTCCAAAAATTCTAATTTGAGAAAAAGTTTCTACTGTTGTTGTTAAAGCTAAAACAACAATCAATGTTTTAAATAATTTTTTCATGATAATAAATATTAAATTAATATACCCTCCACCGACAAAATTATACAAAACATCGACAAAACAACTATTTTGTTATGTTAAATTTAAGCCTCATCAAAATCTTCATCATTAAAATCCTGTTTTCTATTGGTTTTAGAAGGTTTAATATTTTTTGCTGGAGTTTTCTTTGTAATGGTATCAGCAGCTAATAAACTTGCTTGAATTTGAGTTTGTAAATCTCCAACAGTAGTTGGCGAATAAGGCATAAAGATAGTATTAACACCTTGCTCTGAAAGTTTTCCAACGGTATCATAATGTTGTGTCATAAACAACATATTCATAACTTGCTGTCCGGTTACACCATCTTCCATTGCTCCTCTAACTTCTTCAACAGATTGCTTCATTCCATTAGCAATAGCTATTCTTTGGTCGGCTATACCCTTTCCTTGAAGTTTTTTACTTTCTGCTTCAGCTTCAGCAGCTTTTACCACTTTAATTTTTTCTGCTTCTGCGTATTCTTTTGCTGCTTCTTTCATACGTTTGGCAGCATTAATCTCATTCATCGCATGTTTTACTTTTGCATCTGGATCAATATCAGTTATAAGGGCTTTAATAATTCTAAACCCATATTCTTCCATTACATCTGCCAATTCAATTTGAACTGCTTTTGCAATTTTATCTTTTTCACTAAACACATCATCTAAATACATATTAGGCACTTCAGATCGAATAGAATCGAATACATAAGATTGTATTTGTCTTGCTGGGTCGTCAAATTTGTAAAAAGAAGTTTGAATACCTTCTTTAGATTCAACAACAAAGTATTGAACGGAAACAATTAAATGAACAAAAACATCATCTTTGGTTTTGGTTTCTACATCAACAGGTAGTTCCATTACTTTTAAGTTTACACTTCCTGCTTTTTTGTCTATTATAGGAATTTTTAAGTTAAAACCTGCTGTAGCAACTCGTTGGAATTTTCCAAATCTTTCAATAATGGTTGCCGTTTTTTGTTTCACAATAAAAAAAGAACCTGAGATAAAAAGTATTCCCAATATGATATATATAATTGGGAAAATTGAAAATGTTTCTGGATTCATAATATGTTATAGTTTTAATTATTTATTTGACAGCAAGATACTCATTTCTTTTTGAATTTTTGCTGCTTCATCTCTTGATTTTTGAACAAAATTTTTATCGCTTCCTGCATAAATTATAGCTCTTGAAGAATTAATTAACAATCCTACATCTTCATTCATTCCATACTTGCAAACTTCTGCTAACGAACCACCTTGAGCTCCTACACCTGGAACAAGTAAAAAATTGGATGGCACTATTTTTCTAATAGCTTCAAGCATTTGTGGTCGTGTGGCTCCAACAACATACATTAACTGCTCATCATTTCCCCATTCTTTAGCTGTTTTCAACACTTTTTCAAACAAAAATTCTTCATCTTGCTTAAAAAACTGAAAATCATCTGCTCCTTTATTTGAAGTTAATGCCAATAATATCACCCATTTATTTTCGAAAGTTAAAAATGGTTTTACAGAATCTTCTCCCATGTATGGGGCAACTGTAACTGAATCGAAATCCATGTTTTCAAAAAACGCTTTAGCATACATGGTAGAAGTATTTCCTATATCACCTCTTTTTGCATCTGCTATGGTAAATTGTTCTTTAGGGATGTATTCCAAGGTTTTTTGCATAGCTTCCCAACCTTTCAGTCCCATACTTTCATAAAATGCTGTATTTAATTTATAAGAAACACACAAATCATGAGTAGCATCTATTATTTGTTTATTAAATTCAAAAATAGGGTCTTTTTCTTTTAATAAGTGTTGAGGAATCTTAGTAATATCAGTATCTAAACCAACACACAAAAAAGATTGTTTGGATTTGATTTCTTTAATAAGTTCTTGTTTTTCCATTAATTCAATATTTATATTTATTCTATTTTCTTATAATCACGCATTTGTTTAGTAGGCTCAATAATATCGTAACCTTTCCAAATATCATCATTAAACTGATCAACGTAAATAATGTTAAATAAACTTGGCTGATTAAAGTTTTTATAAACTTCGTGATTAATGTTAGTATGATTAATAAAAAAAGCTTCAAAAGAATTTTCTTCTCGAGATACCATGTTTAAACCGACTTTAATTTCATTTAGTTTTTTATCTACTAAAAACCTTTCTTTTTTTTTAATTAGCGATACGTTTCTATCAAATCTAATTCTATTTCCTGTTTTTTGAGCGTAATATTTCAATACATAGTTATTTTCTTGTTTTTCAAAATAAATAGAAATGTCTAATTGATTTAATGTGTATCCAACTCCAAATAAGTTTATATTAGTTCCTGTTTTTCCTACATCATATTTAAAATCTGCTTTTACCATAGCATTGGTTTTGGTAGTAATAAAAATTTTACCAATTAAATCTCCATTTTTTTTTGGTTTAAAATCAATAATATAAACATCCTCACCATTAACTTTTGTACCACCAACAAGGGTGTATTCATAATTTCCTGTATTGTGTAAAAAATCCCACTTTTTTTTATCTTCTATAATGTTATCAAAACGTTTTTGTAATCTTTCGGCATAAGACATAACCATAAAATTATACTTATTAAAATTACTTAATGAATCTAAATCGGTTTCATTATCAGTTATTTCATTATCAATTTTTCCTCCAATAATTCCACTTTTTAATTTCCAATATTCATTCTCTTTAGTGTTTGAAAATAGTTTGGTAAAAACTTTTTCTAATTGTTCTAAATCAGAAAAATTTTTATCGTTTAATCGAACTACTTTAATGGGGTTAAGTTTAAGCTTTGCATCAGCTTGGTTGGAAGTATATACATCGCCAAAAAAATCTGTATAAGAAATCGATTGTTTAGGGATTTTTTTTTCAACAAGTTGTGTCATTTTTTCATCCAAGTGAGTAAATGAGCTTTTTTTAAAATTAATTTTTACTTTATCGATGTTGGATATATACCTATGTCTGACAAATAATTGTTTTTTAGCTGAAGTGCTTTTGTAATTTTCTTCTTTGTTTTTTAAAACATTTTTAACAATTTCTTTAGCATCATAATCTTTTGAAAAAACAAAAAACTCATTTAAACTGATTATTTGCTCTTTTAAATAAACTGTTGAACCTTGTTGTAAATCGCAAACGCATATTTTTTTTTGCTCATAACCAATGTAATTGAAATTAAGTGAGTCCGATTTATCTACGTTTTTAATAAGGAAATAACCTTTTTCATTGGTAGGAATCACTTTATTCTGCCCTACAATAACAATATTTGCATAAGGTAATGGAGCATTGGTATTTTCGTCCAAAAGTGTTCCAGTAAAACTAACTAAATTCGATTTGTTGGTTTGAGCTACACTACTTAAAACAAGCAATAAACAAATTAGAGAAGTATAAAGTTTTTTATTCCACATTAGCTTCTTTTGATATGCGTATTTTTTACGATGATCTATAGTCATCTCTATTAAATTTCGCTCCGTTGGAGCTTGAATTAGTTTTCTATCACTCAATTCCTGCTTGGAGTTTTTCTGCATTTTCTGCCAATTTTAATGCTTGAATTATTTCATCAATATCTCCAGCAATTATGGCATCTAAGTTATACAAAGTCAATCCAATTCGGTGGTCGGTAACTCTACCTTGAGAATAGTTATAGGTTCTAATTTTAGCAGACCTATCTCCTGTAGAAACCTGAGATTTTCTTTCAGCAGCTCGTGCTTGTTCTCGCTTTATTACTTCTGCTTCATATAATTTGGTACGCAAGGCTGTCATTGCCATTTCGTAATTTTTTAATTGAGAACGAGCTACTTGTCTTTCAATTACAATTCCTGTTGGAATATGTGTTAACCTAACTGCTGTTTCTACTTTATTTACATTTTGCCCTCCAGCACCTCCAGATCGATAAGTATCTCTTTTAATATCATCTTTTCTAATTTCTATATCCACCTCTTCTGCTTCTGGTAAAACAGCAACTGTAACTGCCGAAGTATGCACCCTTCCTTGTGTTTCTGTTTGAGGCACACGCTGCACACGATGTACACCCGATTCAAATTTCAATATCCCATAAACATCATCTCCTTCAACAGAAAAAGATACTTCTTTAAATCCTCCAGATGTACCTTCGCTCATAGACAAGACCTCCATTTTCCAACCTTTTCTTTCAATATATTTAGAATACATCCTAAATAAATCGCCAACAAAAATAGATGCTTCATCACCTCCTGTTCCAGCTCTTATCTCAACAATAGAGTTTTTGCTATCTTCCTCATCTTTAGGAACAAGCATTATTTTTATTTCTTCCTCTAGCTCTTCTTTTTCATCATTCAACTCTTCCACCTCTGCCCTAGCCATATCTATAAAATCCCTATCTTTTTCAGTTTTAAGCAGTTCTTTAGATGAAGCAATGTTGTCTATCACAGATTTATACTTCTTGTAAGTTTTTACAATTTCTTCTAAATCTTTATACTCTTTATTCAACTTCACATATCGTTTCATGTCGGAAATAATCTCAGGGTCAACAATTTGTTCCCCAATTTCCATAAAACGGATGTTAATGGCTTCTAATTTTTTTAATAAGGTACTCATTTCTATAATTTAATGATAAACAAATTCTCCATAAGTACTCTTTATGGTCAGTTTTTTCTCTCCTTTTTCAACTACTTTCCCAATAATTTGGGCATCTACATTAAATGATTGAGAAATAGCAATAATTTCCTCGGCTATTGCCTGTGGAACATACAACTCCATTCGGTGCCCCATATTAAACACTTTATACATTTCTTCCCAACTAGTCCCTGACTGCTCTTTAATTAACTTAAATAATGGCGGTGTTTCAAACAAATTATCTTTAACTATGTGTAAATCATCTACAAAATGTAAAATTTTAGTTTGTGCACCTCCACTACAATGCACCATCCCGTGGATTTGTTTTCTGTATTTTTCTAACACTTTTTTAATAATCGGTGCATACGTTCTGGTTGGAGATAGTACTAGTTTTCCTGCATCAATATCAACACCTTCTACTTTGTCGGTTAGTTTTTTTGAACCCGAATAAACCAACTTTTCGGGCACTTTATTATCGTAGGTTTCAGGAAATTTTTTTGCAACAGACTTATTAAAAACATCATGTCTGGCGGATGTTAATCCATTACTTCCCATTCCTCCGTTATATTCTTTTTCATAACTCGCTTGTCCGTATGAAGATAAACCAACAATTACATCTCCTACTTGTATATTAGCATTATTAATAACGTCTTTTTTTTTCATTCTACAAACAACTGTAGAATCAACTATAATAGTTCTTACCAAATCGCCTACATCAGCGGTTTCTCCGCCAGTAGAATAAATTCCAATTCCACTAGCCCTTAAATCTTTCAACAATTCTTCTGTTCCATTAATAATTTCGGAAAGTACTTCTCCTGGAATTAAATTTTTATTTCTACCAATAGTAGATGAAAGTAAAATATTATCAATTGCCCCCACACACAACAAATCGTCAATATTCATTATTAAAGCATCTTGGGCTATTCCTTTCCAAACAGATAAATCTCCAGTTTCTTTCCAATAGGCATAAGCTAAAGATGATTTAGTTCCAGCACCATCTGCATGCATTACCACACAGTGATTTTCACTCCCGGTTAATGTATCAGCTACAATTTTACAAAAAGCTTTA
Organism: Vicingaceae bacterium; assembly: GCA_032251145.1. Taxonomy (GTDB): domain Bacteria; phylum Bacteroidota; class Bacteroidia; order Flavobacteriales_E; family Vicingaceae; genus BRH-c54. The sequence continues at coordinate 31,003 of JAVVER010000009.1, forward strand.
GGAAACAATCCTTTATCAATGTTTTTAATAGCATTATGCACATCTTCTTTAGAGGCTGAAACACCTCTTTCCATATATCTTTCTGATTTATTGTCTTCTATCATTTTCAAAAATTTATATATAAAAAAAGCATCCACCAATTAAGGCGGATGCTTTAAGTATTATGTAAGAAAACTAGTTTTCTTTTGGAGTAGCATTTTTAGGAACAAAGTCTGTAGCAATTACTTTAAAGTCAGTCCTTCTGTTTCTTTGATGTGCTTCTTCTTTTTCTTCGTTAGTTTTTAACCCATTAATGTATTTCTCATCTAACAAGGTTCCATCAGCCATTTTTAATGGTTCATCTTCACCCATACCTTTAGCTTTAATTCTATCTGGGTCAATTCCTTTTTCTTTTACTAAGTAATCGACACAAGATTGAGCTCTTCTTTGAGAAAGTGCTTGATTGTATTTTGCACTACCTCTAAAATCCGTATGAGAACGTAACTGAATTACAATGTTTGGATTTTCAACCATAATATCATATAAGTAATTCAACGAATCTTTTGAGTTAGGTTTCAAATCAGCTTTGTTGTATTCGTATTCGATTAATGGAAGTTTGATAACCGTATTTATAACTGGTTGTAATAAATACTCATGAACAAAAGTTCTAGATTCATTTAAGCCCACAGTAGTTTCTTTTCCTTTAGCAATTAAGTATTTGTCTTTACCTACCACTAAAGAGTAAGAAGTATTAGGATTAATGTATCTATCCGCACCATTTTCAGCAAAAGTAAAGAATCCGTTTGCATCAGTAGTAGCCTCTGCACTACTTCCATCAGTTCCAACTAATTTAATAGTTGCATTAGCTAAAGCTTCTGAGGTTTCTAAATCTTTTACCGTACCCTCAATGGCATATACTAATGGAGGTAAGTAGAATTCCCAAATATCATCTCCACCTTTTCCACCTTCTCTACTAGAGGTAAAGAATCCTCTTTCTTTATCTCCATCAAAAGTAATCCCAAAATCGTGAGCTGATGAATTCATAGGGTATTTTAAATTTTCAATATTTCCCCATTGGTTTACCCCTTTGTTTGCAGCTTTAAACATATCTAAACCACCCATTCCAGGATGTCCGTTTGATGCAAAAAATAAATCTCCATTATCTCTAATATAAGGAAACATTTCATCTCCTGCAGTATTAATTTCACCACCTAAGTTAGTTGGCTCAGACCAAGTTTTAGCTTTTTTATCATAAGTAATGTACCATAAATCTCTACCTCCTTGTCCGCCTGGCATATCAGAAGCAAAAACTAAAGTATTCTCATCTAAAGAAATAGCAGGATGACCAATTGCGAAAGTATCTGTTCCGATAGGAATTAATTCAGGTTCTCCCCATTTTTGTCCAGATTTTTTAGCTATATAGATGCCACATCCCATAATACCGTTTTTCTCTACTCCACATCTTGTAAAGTAAAGCGTATTTCTTTTTTCGTTTAAAACAGATGCACCCTCACTTGCGGGAGAATTAACTGTTTCGTTTAACGGTGTAGGTTCACTCCATTTTCCGTTTTTATCTCTTTTGGTGCTATAAATATCAGAAAAATTCATACCTGTAACCTGAGAAACTTCAGTACCTGCAGAACCTTGTCTGGTTGAAGTAAAATAAATTTCTTCATTTTTTCTATCCGCATAAGTTGGAGCAAAATCATAATCTTCGGAATTAATTTGTGGCATAGGGTTCACAACAGTTCTTGTTGGATTATCTAGCCATTTTTTAGCTTCTTCGCAAGATTTAATTCCTACATCAGCTCTTTTATCATTAGGTGCTGCTGCTTTATATTTTTCGTATTCAACTATAGCATCTTCATACCTACCCTCAGATTTATAAATATTTGCAATGTATAAGTAAGCTAAAGGATTATCGTGTTTTGCTTTTATAGATTTTTCGTACCAAACAGCTGCTTGTTTTCCATCTTCTTTTAATCTGTAACATTCTGCAATTTGAAATAAAATCTCTGCTTTTACATCATTTTTACTTTCCTTAGTGTAAGCTTTTTTATACATCTCAATTGCTTGATAGTACTTGTAACCACTAAATGCAACATCAGCTTCATTCTTGTAATCCTTTTGGGCACTAGCTGCTGCACTAAATAAAATGACCGTTAATAGAGTAAATAAAATCTTTTTCATGTTGATAGTTTTAGTTTCCTTTGAATTCGCTAAAATATAAAATATATTAGTATAAATCAAAATATGTTCGACAAAAATATATTATTTTTTATTTTTTATATCATTTCTGTCATTTTTTTAAAAAAATAACAAGTAGTTAAATTATTAAAACTTACTTAGTAAACAACATTTCTCTTAGTTTAGGCAATGGCCACATGGTATCATCTATTAATAATTCTAACTTATCGGAGTGATATTTTATATCATCAAAATAAGGTTTTACCTTATCGCAATAAGCCAACGCTTTCTTTTCTGGACTTTCTATTTTATTAGCTAATTTTCTTTCATCTAACATTTCGTCCGTCTTTTGTTTAATAGTATTAACATGCGATGACAATTGTTTCAAGACATCTCTTTGAGTAGAAGTCATTTCTTTACTTTCTTTACCAAAAACATCATCCATACCTTTAATATTTTGTAACAATACATTTTGATACTTAAATGCTGTCGGCAAAATATGGTTTCTTGCTATATCTCCCAACACTCTTGATTCTATTTGAAGCTTTAAAATATAATTTTCCAATTCTATTTCATACCTTGCATCTAATTCCTTTTCTGTAAACACTTCTAATTCAGCAAACAATTTTTTAGTGTTTTTATCCACCATAGTTTTTATCGCTCTTGGTGTATCTTTAAGGTTAGACAAACCTCTTTTTTTAGCTTCTTTAACCCATTCATCACCATAACCATTACCTTCAAAACGAATTGCTTTAGATTCTTTAATTAATCGTTGCAACTCCTTAATAATAGCCTCATCTTTTTTAACTCCTTTATCAATTGCAACATCTACAGATTTTTTAAACTCTATTAATTGTTTCGCCACAATTGCATTAAGAGCTATCATTGCACTTGCACAGTTTGCAGACGAGCCAACCGCTCTAAATTCAAATTTATTTCCTGTAAATGCAAATGGAGAAGTTCTATTTCTATCCGTATTATCTAATAATATTTGAGGAATTTTTCCGATGCTCAACTTTAATTCAGTTTTATCTTCTGGAGTCATTTTTCCTGCTTTTACATTTTTCTCAATATTATCTAACATTTGCGTTAGCTGAGAACCTATAAATACAGACATAATTGCTGGAGGTGCTTCGTTTGCTCCCAACCTATGATCATTACCCGCAGTAGCAATACTTGCTCTTAATATATCCGCATTATCATAAATTGCTTTAATCGTATTCACGAAAAAAGTTAAAAACCTTAAATTAGTTTTAGGATTTTTTCCTGGAGAAAGTAAGTTAACACCCGTATTTGTACTTAACGACCAGTTGTTGTGTTTTCCTGAACCATTTACAGATTTGAATGGTTTTTCGTGAAATAAAATTCTAAAATCGTGCTTTCTAGCAATTTTCTCCATTATGTCCATCAACAACAAATTATGATCGTTTGCCAAGTTAGTCTCTTCAAACATTGGAGCACATTCAAATTGATTTGGAGCAACCTCATTATGTCTTGTTGTTACAGGAATTCCTAGTTTTAACGATTCTATTTCAAATTCTTTCATAAACGCTACAACACGCTCACTAATTGAACCAAAATAATGATCGTCTAATTGTTGCCCTTTAGCAGGATTATGTCCCACTAAAGCTCTCCCTGCCATCATAATATCTGGGCGAGCGTTAAATAACGAAGAATCTATTAAAAAGTACTCTTGTTCCCATCCTAAACTTGCATTTACTTTATTTACGTCTTTATCAAAATACTGACAAACAGCTGTTGCTGCCTTATCTACCGCATGCAAAGCTTTTAATAAAGGCATTTTGTAATCTAACGCCTCCCCTGTATACGCTATAAAAACAGTTGGAATACACAAAGTTCTCCCTATAATAAAAGCTGGAGATGTTGGATCCCACGCTGTATAACCTCTTGCTTCAAATGTATTTCTAATTCCACCATTAGGAAAGCTTGACGCATCTGGCTCTTGTTGGATAAGATTATCACCATCAAACCTTTCTATTGCTCTTCCACCACTAATAGGCGTAAAAAATGAATCATGCTTTTCTGCTGTAGCCCCTGTTAATGGCTGAAACCAGTGGGTATAATGTGTGACCTTTTTTGTTAATGCCCAATCTTTCATAGAAGATGCTACCTGACTAGCTATTTTTCTATCTATTCTTGTTCCTTCATTAATGGAAGCCATCACACTATCGTAAGCTTCTTTTGGAAGAAATTCTCTCATTTTTTCCTGAGTAAACACATTGGTAGCATAAAACTCTGAAATTTTATCCGATGGATATTCAACATGTTTTGGAAGTCTCTTCAAAACATCTTTTAAAGCATTAAATCGAAGCATTTGTTTGAATTTTTATTGTTATGCTGACAAAAGTATTACTTTTTTATACCTCTACTTTAAATTTTATATTTTTTTATCAACACACCCCTATTTTTTTAGTGAAAATAAAAAAAACATACAATTTAGAGCATTATCACCCCAAAAAAAGAAGGTTGTAAAATTTTACAACCTTCTTTTTTTTTAAAGTATTTTGCTATTTATTCAATTTCTAGTACTTCAACTCTCATATTCTTTAACGGGTTTTTTTCATCTAGTGGCTCATCAAAAGATTTTAAGTCTCTTTGCACTCTTTCTGCTTTAATTCCCTTAGATAAAATGTATTTATATACAGCCGCAACTCTTTTTCCGTCAAGTTTATCTATATCTTTTTCAGAAATATCTATATGTCCAATCAATTTTATTTTTACTGCTGGATTAACTTTTAAATACGCAATTAGTTTATCAATTTTTTTGGTGTTATCATCAATTGCGTATGATTTTGCCATAAATTCTATTGAGAAGTTATCTGAATTTTCTAATTTTTCAGAAGTGTTTGTAGAAGAACTGGCATTAACTTCATCTCCATGGGTTCCAATAATTTTTACTTTATTAGAGGAAGGGTCATTTTCACTACTAAAGTTTCTATTTACAGTTTCAACATTTTTCATTGCAGGATCTGTATCACAATCACACTCTCGTGGAGTAGTAGTCTCAACAACTGAAACATTATCTACATAATAATACGCATCATACAATTGTGGCTTTGAAAAACCTCTTGGTCTTTTTACTTTTTCTAACTTTAAAGTTTCATCTGGAGTAAAATTTCCAATGGTTAAAAACTCCTCATCTCCTTCAGCAGTAAAGACACCACAAACAGGCACCCAATAATATTGCTGTTCGTATATTTTAAGTTTCTTACTTATTATTTGTTTTTCTACCTTTAGAATATCTGTATTATTTGCCGAAATTGCATTTTTTGTGATTGCCATACCAATATGACTAGTTGCGTATTTTGACAAATCAGCCAAACTAACATTCATGGTTACACAATATTTTTTTCCAGCTTCTAACTTTTCTTTTAACTGAACTTGTAAATAACTCCTTGGTTCTTTATTCTTATAGCTATAAGCCATAAACCCTGCATAATTATCGCCCGACATTGGTTTTTCTTCTCCATAAGCATTTTCTGGAGCACCAACATTACCATTTTTAGTATCTTTGGTGTATAAATCTGCTGGAGCTAAGGTAGGAGATACCCATGGTGTCGCCATGTTTATTTGCCCTTCTTCTTTTACTTTCTTTTCTATTTGTTGAAAATCATGATTTGGAACTAAATTTTCTTGAGCAAAACCTATTCCTACCATTCCTATCAAACTTAATAAACTGACTATTTTTTTCATATGATTAAATTTATAATTATTTCAAGTTACTTTTCAAATTTTGTTCCGAAATTACAAAATTCCATTTGTTTTTACAAAATGAGTTCACATTTTACTGTCTTACAAAATAGTAACAAAAAGAAAAAGCCGCCCGAAGGCGACCTTTCTCTTGGATCTTTAATCAAATAAATTATTAATTAATTTTCTTTTGATAAAAATTTTGTTCTATTAATTCTTCTAACAACATTCTTTTACCATTATAAAATGGGGTAATCCAAGCATCTTTTTGTCCTGCTTGAATAATTTTTTGCCTCAACCCTTCGGCTTCGCCAATCTTATCAAAATTACCTTGAGTAAATCTAGTAATTCCATCAGGGTAATTATTAATCTCAGGTTTACCAAATTGTTTTAAATGATTCCATTTATAATTATCAGGAAAACGATATGCTGCTATTTGCACTTTAAAGATTAATCCGTCAGCACAAATATTCCCTGCTAATTTTATTAATTTATTATAAACTGTTTTATCATTTAAATCTTTACCTATAAAATCAGAAAAATCTATGAACTCCATTCCTTCCCCACAAGGAGTAGTTTTTTGGTATTCCTCCAAGGTTTTTCTTTGTCCGAAAACAAATACAGTTACAAATGCGTCTTCAGCTTCTTTTTCTTTCTCTATCAACATCTGCCTGAAATCCTCCGCTTCGGCCAATGTTTCAAACGGGCCAAAGGTATATCTGGTAGTTCCATCAGGATAAGTTTTAGCAGTAATATTTCCATATTTTTCTAGGTATCCTAATTTAAAATCAGCAGGATCTTTTACTGCTCCGATTTCAACTTTAAACGTAAGACCAGTAATTGTTTTCTCTCTTGCATCCACTAAATCTTCGCTTTTTAAATCCACCTCATCATCTTCTGTTAATTCTTTCGCTTTTTTCTCTTCTTCTGTCATAGCAATTTCTTCTTCCACTTTATCTTTTTGTGTTATTTTTTCATGCAAAGAAATTTCCTTATTATAATCTTTTCTATGAAATTCGTTTGGATAATGTTGGTAAAGTGCTTTTTCCACACCATCATCATCTACTTTTATATTCATAGATGTGATGGTTGAATCTTGTTGAGATAGTCTGTTTCTAAACAACTCTGCTTCCAATAATGTTTTAAACGGTCCAATTACCACCTTGTCTGTTCCAGTTTTTACCATAGAACGCTCTGCCACTCCTTTTACATTTTTAACTTTTTCAATATCCGTTGGCTCTATATAATATTCAACTCCTTCAACTTCATCACTACCTTTGTTGTTTAACACTTTTTTAAAGGCTGTTTCAATATAACCTTCTTTGGTATTTTCGTACTTATATTTTTCTATTTGAGTATCAATTTTTCCTTGTAACTCATCCTCATCGTCAGTAACAGAAACTCCTTCTACTTCTTCTTTAGAATACAACTCAAAATCATGTTCTACTTGTACATAAGTTTCTAAATCTTCAATATCTAAATAATCTATTTTGGTTTCATAACCCTCTACTTCAATAGCAATTTTATATTTATTACCAGGAGTTAATGCAAGCATATACTTCCCTGTACTTGAATTTGATTTGTATTTTCCAGCCAATTCTCCAGTTTTATCGTTGGTAACTGTAATATCTGCATCAACTGGTTCTCCATTAGCTTTTGTAACACCTACTACCAATGCCAAAATTGGTCGTTTACCTAAATGGCCAGGAGAAACTGTATATATATTATGTGAGGCATTCCCTGTTCTTCCTGAAGATGAGTAATAACCTGTTTTTGCATCTGCAGAAAGCACATAAAACCTATCATCATCTATCGTATTAATTGGATAACCTACATTAGTTGGTTCTTCCCACCCGTTGTCTGATAAGTATGTATAAAATATATCATATCCTCCCATGCTTCTAGATCCTTTTGAGCTATAATATAATGTTCTTCCATCTGGATGAATAAACGGTGCGTCTTCATCAAATTTGGTATTTATAGTTGCTCCTAAGTTTTTAATGTTTCCCCAAGAACCATCTTCCATTAAACTTGCAGAATACAAATCTCTTCCACCTAAACCGCCTTCTCTGTTACTAGAGAAATAAAGCGTTTTACCATCACTTGTTAAAGTTGCACTTCCTTCCCAAGCTTCCGTATTTACTTCTCCTTTAAGTTTAACTGGTCTCGACCAAGTTTCTCCTTCTAGGTTACTTATATAGATATCTCCATTATCTTTTTTAGTCTGTTTGTAAATAAACAACTGCTGTCCGTCTATAGAGAGACCTACAGAAGCGTCATGCCTATTGGTATTAATATTATCTCCAATACTTTCAGGTTCTAGCCATCTTCCTCCTAATTTATGAGCAACCATAATGTCTTCATAATACTGACCATAGGGATCTGATTTTCCAGAAGCATCTTGCAGACCTCCCTTACTTTTAATTCCTCTGTAGGTAAAAATCAACATCGATTCATCTGGAGTAATAACAGGTACATATTCAGAAAAAATAGTGTTTATTGGGGAACCTATATCTTTTATTTCCACCTTAATACTATCATTTACATATACTTTAGCGTTATTGCAATAAACTATATGTTGCTTCGTAATAATCTTAGACTGATCATCTAAATCGCTAGATTTTAAGTATTTTTCATAATATTCAATTGCTTTGTCAAACTGATGGTTAACTGCATAAGCTCTTCCTAAATAATTATTTACCAAGCTAAATTCAGGATTCATTTTATGAACTTCTTCTAATTTTTGAATGGCTTGTACTTTTTTATCTTTAAAATAAGTATAGCAAATTCCTACCATTAATTTAAAATAAGGATCGTTAGGTTTGTTGGCCTCTAGTTTTTCAAATAATGCTGTTGCTTGTGGAATATTTTGCAAATCTCCCTCCTCATAATAGAGTTCTGCATTTTCAATAAGTTTTTTTTCTTCTTTTGAACTTAACTTTTCTTGAGCCATCAAACTACAGTTAATAAGAATTATAAAAGCACAAAAACTAATTAATTTACCTAAAACATTCATTTTTCCTAATTTATGGAATTATTACAATGCTAAAATATAGTAAAATAAGAAATTTGCCAGTAATCAAACTTTTCACTTATCAACCGAGTTATTAACAATAATTTAAATATTGTTAATTGTTCATTTATTCCTTTTTTAGATGTTAATTTTGTGAAGCTTATGGATGAATTTATATTTGAACTTTCTAATGGTATAAGAGTGGTTTATAAACCCACAACAGGCAATGTAGCTCATTGTGGCTTCATTATCAATACTGGTTCTCGCGATGAAACACTAGCAGAAAGTGGAATGGCTCATTTTATTGAACATGCCATTTTTAAAGGCACTTTAAAACGTAAAACGCACCACATCCTAAACAGAATTGATAGCGTTGGTGGTGAAATAAATGCCTTTACTACCAAAGAAAACACCAATATTTACGCCTCTTTTACCACAGAATATTTTGAAAGAGCTACCGATTTACTTACCGATATTATTTTTAATTCTACTTTTCCCGACAAAGAATTAACCAAAGAAAAAGAGGTTATTATTGATGAAATTTACTCTTACCAAGACACCCCTTACGAGCAAATTTATGATGATTTTGAAGAGCAAATTTTCAAAAACCATCCATTAGGAATGAACATTTTGGGAAGCATTGAAAGTATTTCTAAACTTAAACGAGAAAATATTATTACTTTCTTCGGCAAACATTACGCAACCGAAAATATTGTTTTTAGCATAGTTGGTAATATTCCGCTTAAAAGAGTACAACGAATTGTCGAAAAATATATTGGAACTATCACTCAAAAACCAGTAACAACTGTTAGAGAAAATTTTACTAACTATATCCCACAAAACGATTCAATATTAAAAGACACCCATCAAGCTCATTGCATTATTGGCAATATTGCCTATGGCTCTTTTCACGAAAAAAGAAACATTTTCATGTTGCTAAACAACATACTTGGTGGTCCTGCGATGAATAGTAAACTCAACATGGGGCTAAGAGAAAAATACGGACTTACCTACAATATTGAATCTTCTTACAACCTTTATAGCGATGTCGGATTGTTTTCTGTTTACTTAGGCACAGACATTAAACACATTGATAAATCGATACGTTTGGTAAAAAAAGAAATGAAAAAACTAAAAACCACCCAACTATCTTCTTCTCAACTAAAAAATGCTAAACGTCAGTTTTTAGGACAAACCACCATTGCCGAAGAAAACAACTGCAACGTAATGCTCGGACAAGGAAAAAGCTTATTACTTTATAACAAAGTAGAAGATTTGGTTACTGTTTACGAAAAAATTAATGCTATTACCCAAAATGACATTCTTGATGTTGCCAACGAAATTTTTAATGAAAACCAACTAAGTACATTATTATATCAACCTGAAAATTAAAACTTAATTATATGGATTTTTTACCTGAATCAATTTCAAATTATGTAGAAAAATATTCTGAGCAAGAAAGTGAACTGCTACAAGAACTAAATCACGAAACTTGGGAAAAAATACTAACTCCTAGAATGCTTTCTGGACATTTACAAGGCAGGGTGTTAAGCATGCTTTCGCACATGATTCAACCTACCAACATTTTAGAAATAGGCACTTACACCGGATATTCCGCTCTTTGTTTAGCTGAAGGATTAAAAGAAAATGGAAGCATTGACACCATTGATATTAACGAAGAGTTAGAAAATTTTGCGAAAAAATATTTCGATAAGGCAGGACTTTCAACTACCATAAAACAACACATTGGCAACGCTCTAGACATCATTCCTACATTAAATAAAAAATACGATATTGTTTTTATTGATGCCGACAAAAGCAACTACATCAACTACTATGATTTTGTGTTAGACATGGTTAATCCCGGTGGATATATCATTGCCGACAATGTGTTATGGAGTGGAAAAGTTACCGAACCAATTGAAGAAATGGATGAAGACACCAAAACATTGGTAGAGTTCGCCCAACATTTAGCCAACGACAATCGTGTGCAACAAGTAATTTTCCCAGTAAGAGACGGCTTATTAATAGCACGCAAAAAATAAATCAAACTTCAAACCTCAAACTTCAAACCTTAAACATCAAAACCATGAACTCACTTTTTTTATTAAGAATAATTGCTTTTTTGGAGGGCTTGTCTTATCTTGCACTTCTTTTTATCGCTATGCCACTCAAATACTTATACAACAAACCCGATGCTGTTAAACATACAGGAATGGCTCACGGTGTTTTATTTGTTGCATATGTAGTAGTTCTTTTAATTGTTCATGTTGAATATAAATGGAAACTATCACAATCTTTTTGGGCATTTGTAGCATCTTTAATTCCTTTCGGGACTTTTTATGCTGATAAAAAATGGTTTAGAACAGTAAATTAGTAATTAACACGCAATAAAAATAATATGTAAATGATTTTAACCATTTACTCACCCCAAGTTATCTTGCAATAACTTTTCCCCTCTCTTTAAAGAGAGGGGTTAGGGGTGAGTTAAGACAGAAATTATAAACTTAATTCATTCAAATAAAAACTAATCAATAATCAATACAACTAAAAACAACTTATGAAAAAAACCTTCACATTACTCGTTTTAGCAATTTTACTTTTTCAATTTTCTTGTAAAGAAAAAGAAGAACAATCAAAATCTGCTTATAAATATGAATACGAAAGTGTTGAAAACGATGGCTTAAACACTTTAATCTATACGCTCGATAATGGTTTAAAAGTTTACATGTCTATAAATAAAGACGAACCCCGTATTCAAACCAACATTGCTGTTAAAACAGGAAGTAAGCAAGACCCTGCTGATGCAACAGGATTAGCTCACTATTTAGAACACATGCTTTTTAAAGGAACTTCTAAAATTGCTACTGTAAATTGGGAAGAGGAAAAAAAAGTTTTACAACAAATTTCTGATTTGTACGAAAAAAGAAGAAACACAACAGATGAAGCTGAAAGAAATGCCATTTACAAACAAATAGACAGCCTTTCTGGTGATGCTGCAAAATTTGCCGTTCCTAATGAATACGATAAAATGATTAGCTCCTTAGGTGCCAAAGGTACTAATGCTTACACTTCTACCGAAAGAACGGTTTACATTAACGATATTCCTTCTAACGAATTTGAAAAATGGTTAACTGTTGAATCTGAAAGATTTAAAGAACTGGTTTTACGTTTGTTCCACACAGAATTAGAAACTGTTTACGAAGAGTACAACAGAAGTAGAGACAACGATTATTGGTTAGCTTATGAGGCTATGTCTGCCAACTTATTTAAAACCCATCCTTACGGAACACAGACCACTATTGGAACAGGCGAACATCTTAAAAATCCTTCTATGGAAAAAATCCATGAGTATTTTAATGAAAGATATGTTCCAAACAACATGGCAATTATCCTTGCCGGAGATATTGACCCTGACAAAACAATTGATTTAATTAAAAAGAATTTTGGTGAGTACAAAAACAAAGAAGTTCCTAAATTTACATTTACTCCAGAAGAGGAAATTACCGCTCCTATTGAAACAACAGTTGTTGGTCCAGATGCAGAATGGATAAGTGTTGGTTACCGTTTGCCAGGAGTAAAAAATGAAGATACTTATATTTTACCACTAGTTTCTTCACTTTTATATAACTACCAAGCTGGTTTAATTGACCTTAACTTAGTGAAAGACCAAAAAGTACTAAGTGCTAATGCTTACGATGATGTGAGTTATGATTATTCTACCTTTCAGCTTAGTGCTAATCCAAGAGATGGACAAAGCCTAGAAGAAGCTCGTGATTTATTACTTTCTCAAATAGAAAAACTAAAAGCAGGAGATTTTGAAGATTGGATGTTGCCTGCTGCTATTAAAAACTTTAAACTACAAGACCAACAACGTAATCTTTACAACAACTACAGAGCTTACAAAATGACCAATGCCTTTATTCTTGAGCAAAATTGGGCGGATGTTGTTAAAGAAAATGATAAAATGAGCAAGGTTACCAAACAACAAATTGTTGATTTCGCTAATAAATACTTTAAAAATAACTATGTAGTAGTCTATAAAAAACATGGTGAAACCAACAACCCTAAAGTAGAAAAACCTGAAATTACTAAAGTGGATCTTAACAGAGATACGGCTTCAGTTTTTGCTAAAGAGTTCGAAAAAATGAATGCTACCCGCTTAGAACCTATTTTTGATGATTATGCAAAAATCAACCAATCAGAGAAAATTAATGGTAAAATCCCATTCTATTTTATGAAAAATACTAAAAATGAAACTTTTAGTTTAAATTATATTTTAGATATGGGAGCTTATAGCGATAAAGAAATTGCTTTAGCGGTTCAATATTTAGAATACTTAGGTACCGATAAGTATTCTGCAAACGAGCTTCAAGTTGAACTATTTAAAAAAGGATTGAGCTACAGTGTTTATGCTGCTAGCGAACGTGTTTATGTATCTTTAAGCGGATTGGAAGAATCTTTTGAAGAAGGTGTTGAATTATTTGAACACATTTTGGCAAACGTTCAGCCTAATCAAGAAGCTTACGACAACATGGTTCAAGGTATTTACAAAGAAAGACAAGATAACAAATTAAGTAAATACTATATTTTATACCGTGGAATGTTCAATTACGGAAGATATGGAAAAGATTCGCCAATGAAACACATCTTTAGTAATGAAGAATTAAAAAAGATAGATGTAAACAACTTGGTAGCTAAAATTAAAGAACTAACCTCTTACGAACATTATGTTTATTACTATGGTAAAAAAGAATTAGCCGAAGCTAAAACCATTTTAGAAAAACACCATAAAACTCCGGAGACACTTAAGCCACTTATTGCTGCTAAAGAATTCCCTGAGTTAGACATTAATAATAACCAAGTGTTTTTTGTTGATTATGATATGGTACAAACTGAAATGTTGCTTTTTACTAAACAAAAACCTTATTCTGAAGGAGATTTACCAATGATTAACTTGTTTAATGAGTATTTTGGTCGCGGACTATCTTCCATTGTTTTTCAAGAGATAAGAGAAGCTAAAGCATTGGCTTATTCTGCTTATTCTTTTGTAACTACTCCGAGCAAACCAGATCGTTCGCACTATGTACAAGCTTACATTGGTACTCAGGTAGATAAACAAAAAGAAGCAACCAAAGCCATGTTAGAGTTAATGAACGATATGCCAGAAGTTAACGACCAATATGAAGGGGCTAAATTAGCTGCTCTTAAAAAAATTGAAACTTCTAGAACGAAAGAAAACAGCTTGTTTTGGAGATTTTTAAGTGCTAAAGAATTAGGTAGAGATTATGACATTAATACCAAAGTTTACCCTGCAATTAAAGAAATGCAATTGAGCGACCTTAAAAATTATTTCGATAACAACATTAAAGGTAAAAACTATGCGTTCTTAGTTATTGGAAACAAAAAATTAGTAAACAAAAAAGCCTTATCAGAACAAGGCGAGTACAAAGAACTTACCCTAGAAGAATTGTTTGGCTATTAAACCCACAGTTAACATATTGTACAATTACTATGCATTCGGCTCACTCATGCCTGGGCGAAATGCTTCAAGCGGAGACTATCGTTATGGTTTTAACGGTATGGAAAAAGATAATGAGATTAAAGGGGCTGGAAATAGCTATGATTTTGGATCGAGAATTTATGACCCACGATTAGGAAGGTGGTTGGCTGTTGATCCTCAAAGGCATCTGTATCCAGGTTTTGCACCTTACTCCAGTTTTGCGGGGAATCCACTTTTCTTTTTAGATGCAGATGGCGAAATATTGACGGATTCTGAAGGGAATCCTATATATGTAAATGCAGGTATAGTTGATTTAAAAGCAGGAGAATCATATTATGACCCTAAAACTAATAGTTATGTTTATCCTGTAATCAAAGCACAAAGAAGGATTTATTTTACTAATGAAGGTAACCCAATTTATGCATATGATCATTTAGAATTGGGTGAAATAACAGCGACTAAAGTTAAGAGTAATATGGATCCTAGAAATATAGATGTTCTTGAACCAGAAGCTACAACAATCACTTATAGAAGAACAGGTGATGTACCGAATGACCTTAAGTATGATTGTCATGGATATACAATTATAAAACGCAAAAGCCCAGGAATTAAACTTTGGATTGGATCCAGAGAAGATAATACTGGTTATGATAATATTACTCCAGTACTTAATGATGATGGATGGGTGAATATTGGATCAGATATAAATAAAGCTAAAGCAGGAGATTTAGCAGTATTTAGAGACAAAGATGGAATAAGCCATACAGCAATTTATAATGTGTGCTCGGCACTGTTCGTGAAATCTTGTAGCTTGAACACCGCTGAAAAAAAAAACGAAGGTAGTTGATTTTTAGGACAAAGTCAAGAGGTAAATGAAAGATTTTTTTAACAATACGTTCTTTTAAAAATGGAAATTGTAAATTGGAAGAAAGGATTAGATGGAATGCTTAGCTGCAAGCTAAAGCATAACAGTGCGGTGCAGTTCAAGCTGTAAATTTTGAAACAGAGGTATTAAAAGATGAATTAAAAACAAGAGAACAATTTAATAGTGGGGCACTCGACTCAAAACCTTATGGAAAAGACGGAGGTACAGCAAGAGAAAAATATAAAGAAGTAATAAATGCACCAAAATCTTCGGATGTCGAGAAATATAAACCTAATTAAGATATGTGGAATCTCAACCCATTAAAGAATACAAAAAATTCTCTTTTAGTTGTTGTAATTGGCGTAGCTTTTTCATTAAGTT
The DNA here is from genome assembly GCA_032251145.1 of Vicingaceae bacterium. Lineage (GTDB taxonomy): Bacteria > Bacteroidota > Bacteroidia > Flavobacteriales_E > Vicingaceae > BRH-c54. The sequence goes on from JAVVER010000009.1 coordinate 46,642, forward strand.
TTTGTATGAAAGATAACAATAGTGTAACAATTGAATTAGAATATAATTTGAATAAGTTGTGTGTTCCTGATTCTTTATATAATTTGACAGTTATTGATTCGTCTTTATGGAATAAATTTAACGAACATACACAAGAAGAGTACACTAATTTTGCGGTAGTTTTTAAAGGTAATGATGTAACTTTATATCAATTTGGTTGTGTTAATCGTTCAAATTTAATCAGCTGTACCCATAATAATCAATCATACATTTTTATTTCATACGAAAAAAAAGTAATTCTTTTCACAGATAAGACGGATATGAAAACACCTCTTTCATATTTGGATGAATTACAGAACAAAGCAATTGTATCTAAAAATGAATATAAATCGTTTCAAAGTCAGATACAACGAATCATTACAATTAATCAAAATGCTGAAAAGAATAAATCTGAAAAAAGATGGTAGTGTTACCTTTTATTATTGCACCCCTCAACTAAGCGTAGAAAATTCTACGCTTTTTTATTTAAAAGTGGTTGGTAATCCTTAAAATTAGGGCTAAAATAAAAAGTTATTAACATCTAAGCCCTTTTGCTCTCTATCTCTTTACTGCTCTGCTTTTCCGCTTCCTTCTCTCTCTTTTTTCCTTTACCCCAATCCACCTAAATTACAGCGTGTTTTAAGGGAGGGAAATAAAGCAAAAAATAAGAGCAAAAAAAGCCCAAAAAAGAAGCAAAACAGAGCCAAAAAAAACCAAAAAAGTGAAAGACTAAGAGCCGAGAAAAAAAGACCAAAAAACAGAGTGAAAAACAGCAAAAAACAATCATTAAAAGTCCAAAAATGAAAAGCCCCCCCGCACCTTGACATTTAACGAAGTGTAATGGCAAGGTTTGTAAAAGAAAGTCTAAAAAGGAATACAAAAGCTAAAAGCCATTTATAATGGCATAGTAAAAACCAAAAATCTTTTTTTGTAAATTTGTTTAATGACTAAAGGAACAACAAGTTACAGGATAAAAGATGAAACAGCACTTTACTTTTTAACTTTCTCAACAGTTGAATGGATAGATGTATTTACTAGAAAACGATACAAAGACATCATAGTAGAAAGTTTGAAGTATTGTCAAAAAGAAAAAGGATTAGAATTGTACAGTTGGGTACTAATGAGCAATCATATGCATTTAATTGTAAGAGCAAAAGAAGATTATAAACTCTCTTCAATAATAAGAGATTTTAAGAAATTTACCAGTAAACAAATCATAAAGTCAATACAAGAAGAAGCTGAAAGTAGAAAAGAATGGTTATTATCAATTATGCTAGAAGCAGGCAAAAAAAACAGCAAAAAACAAACCTATCAACTTTGGAGAAATGACAACCATCCTATAGAATTATTTCAAAATGATGTAATTAATCAAAAAACAACTTATATTCATAACAATCCAGTAGCAGAAGGAATAGTAGAAAAAGCAGAAGATTACATATACAGTAGTGCTCGGAATTATGTAAATGAAGAAGGATTATTAGATATTGAAATCTACTAAATTATACGCTATGCCATTAAAATTTTCTAACCCTGCATTTTATGCAGAAAAGAAAATTTAAAATGTCAAGCTGCAAAAAGGGTGTGTAGTACTTTCAAATTGCAAATCGTACATGCCGTTGGCAGGTATAGGTCTGGTATAATGTCCTCTTTGACCGAACGCTGCTGCTCCCACTTTTATGTCTTTTCCAGCTTGCATATACATATACAACCCCGGTTGCATTTCGTCCATACACGTATGATTTTGATGCTTAAACCTATCAAACTCAAAGCCATTATTCTGTGCTGTTTGGTGGTTTTCTATCCACAAATATTGCTGATGTTCATTGGTTGGAATAAACGGCAATTTTATCCGAATAACATCTCCTGTAGTAACAAAATCTCTTAGTATATAAATACCTGCATGATTACTAATCGTAGCATCCAGTGCTGTTTCTACTTCATTTAAATTTTCATCTAATGCACTGTTCAAATAAGTTTTAGAGGGGTTTTGCCATTCCATTCTATCTCTTTCCCACGCATTAAAGGTTAAAATACTAGTTTCACCTCCTCCCATAATACTCCATCCTCCCTGATTAGGTATAAATGTCTTTCCTGTTCCTGATCCTGCATGACCACCACCATTATGAAAATTATTCCCTCCAAACAATAGATGTCCAAATTCGTGAACAAACAATAAAGTCGGATCTTTTATCATACTTGTTTCTGACCTCGTGTCTTGTGGGTATCCGAGTATATTCGGATAGGAAGTATAATGAGTTGAACCATTCGACCATGTATGGTTGTTTTGCACTACAAAAAACACATGGTCAAACGAATGAGGGTTGTCTGGTCCAGATATTTTTACACTACCTGGTATATTATTATCTTGCCAATTATCAAAATCAGCTATACTCATGTTGTTTTTTGTGTTTAATACTCCCCATTGATTGATTTGGCTAATGGCGTTGTGTATTATAGTTGTGTTATAATCACCCGGAATAGCGTCACTTTCTTTTACTATAAAAAGACTGTCAACATAGTCTCCTAGAACTTTAAGATTTCCGTGGGACGCATGGTTGTAAAATCGGGTAACACTACCTTGTAAATTGCCTGACCATTCGGCATCAAATAAATTATCTTTGTAATTAGGCAATTGCCCTTTTGTCCAATCAGCGCTTCCATTAGGATAAGGATCATTTCCTGGAGTCAAATCGTAATCTATTTCAACATAAACTACCAATACTCTTAACATACCAGAGCTAGGTAGGAACCAGCCGTTTTTGGCTTCTGCTGTAGATTCTATTTCTGCTTCTTGCCATAAGCTATCATTAAGTGCACATTCTTGTGCTTGGGTGTACTCCATAAGGAACACGGTTAGCAATACTGCTAACAATAAAAATTTCTTTTTCATGATTGTAGAATTTTAAAATCATTGTTGCAGAAACTAGTTTTAGCTCTACATCAATAACAGATAAACAAATTGCACTTATGAGAAAAGTGCTATTAATTTTTAATGATTTTTTTAGTTACTTTTTGTGTATTACTTAACACCTCTAAAAAATAAACTCCTTGTGGCAAATCCTGTAAATTAAGCACTGTTTTATTAGCTGTAGCTCTAAGTTGTTGCATTACTCTTCCGCTAATATCCATTAAAACCAACTGAACGGAAGAGGGTTGCTTACCCTCAATTTCTACCGTAAATTCATTAACGGTAGGATTAGGATAAACTTGAACATCAGCAAATGAACCCACCTTTTCCTCCACACTTAAATTAGGATTATCATTTAAAATAAAAGTTAAAGGAAAATGGTCTTGGCTGCCCCAAGTAAACGAAGGCAACACTACAGAATCTTGTAATAACAAACTGAATCCATGCCCAGTATTAGGATTAAAAAAGAACCAATCGTTATCAAAAATTACTTCGTTAAGTGTACAAGATAAATTATGATTTAACAACAACGAAGTATCCCATCGTACTATTATCGGATATACATAGTTTTGAGCATGTATTTGACCACCAGCGGCACAACTCAATGACGGAAAAGCTGCCAACTCTCCAGAATCAACTAATACACCATAATGCTCAGGTCGTAAATAAACATGAAAATCATTTGATGTGAGGTCTTGGGGTGCTTCTCCCAATGCCGTATCTATTCCCCAAGTAGCTGTAGAGTCCAAAACATACCAAAGTGTATCTTTTGTGTTGTTAGCATCTTCAAAAGCCAAGTAAAATTTAAACTCCGGTGGCTGCTGTGCTGTTATTTTTAGTGCAAAAAAGAGTAAGAGTATCGTAAATAATATATTTTTCATAATCAAAAGAGTTATGTAATTAAAAAGTAATTATTATATCATTACTACTAAGTCGGTGCTTTCATACGTATTTGATTTATAAAGGTAAACAATTTCCCGCATTTAATTACAAGGGTTGGGTTATTTCTTGGTAAAATGTTGTTTCACAGTGTAAATAGTCGAGCCTTAAAAACCACATTTCAAGTTTAAATTTTTTAAAAATATAATTTCAAGGAAGTAAAAAAGTTTTTGAAAAAATAAACAAAAAGAGGATTTCCATTTATTCATGATTCTTTTGAAGTTAAAACCAGCAGCAGCGAGCATAATATTGACATTATCGCCAACAATTCCTTTGTAGAAGTTTCGTCCTAAACGGTGGTCTGTTTTAAGATGCCCGATGATTGGTTCTATTGCAGCCCTTTTTTTGTGTGCTTGTTTTAATTTGTTTTGTTCATATTTTGTTTGTTTTTTATCGTTAAAAGGTTTAGGAATAAGAATTTGTGTTGTTCCGATTTCCTTTCTACCTCTATAACCTCTATCTACAGCAGCTTTCTTTGGGGCTTTACCTACTAATCTTTTGGTTTGTTCTAAAGCTGGTTCTAACGTATGCCCATCAAACTCATTTCTAAATCCCATTGCTCCAACAATTACGCCAGTTTGGGTGCTAACAAACGATGCTTTATTTCCAAACTCGTATTTCTTGTGTTCTTTACCTTTCGAGATACATTGTGTTTCGGGTTCGTGAAGCGAATAAATTTTGTTCTTGCTGTTCCTTTTTTGTTCAAGTATTAGTTTAAAAAGTTCAATATATTTTGATGTTTAGATGCTGGCGAAAGATTTCTCTCTAATTCTCGAACAAATCTTCCTGCTATGGTTTTTACCTTCCTATCTGCCTTTTTAGCTTTTGATTTGTTTTTTGGATGATTTCTAAAGCGTTGCTTAACACTTAATTTCTTAATGTTCTTGAATAGGTTTGACGTTCTGGAAGTTCTTCCTTTTTAGCTATTTCAAGAACTTTTTTAATGATTTTCTTATGCAACTTGGCATCGGTTGGAAAAGTAATATTTTTCTCCTGAACTGTTGTGTCAATACTTACATTGTCGTCATTACTATCTTCTCCATTAATGCGTATGCTTTCTTTTAAAATCAGCTCTATTCCTTTTTTTCCTATTCGCTTACAAAAATGAACTATTGACGAGTTCATAAAATATCAAATATTATGTATATATTTGCCTTATTATGAA
>JAVVER010000010.1:0-49787 GCA_032251145.1 Vicingaceae bacterium
AGTGAAAAAGATTCAATTATGTACTCTTTTGCTGTGGGAAGAAGACCTATTAACATTAATGAAGATTTTGTATCTTCATTAGATTCAGCAGGATTTAATAGAGCTTCTATTTCAAAGACAGATTATTCAGCAATAAATGAAATATTTAGAACACGACCTACTGATGAGTGTTTAATGGCATTGGCCTGTAAACCTGTTTACCGTGACATTTTAGTTTTCTACCTGAATGATAAAGTTATAGGTGTTGCCAAACTCTGCATTTCTTGTAATCATTTTATGTTTAGAGGAGCTCAAGGAGAAACTGATTTTTTTGGTTACTTTGGTGAATTTCCTAAGCTAATAAAAATCTTAAATCCTTATTTAAAAACCAACATTGAAGAAAGATTTCCATCTTAATTTCTACATTTCTTTCATTTATTCAACACCCCAACCTCCTTTTCCTCCTGCCTATTCTAAAAAAATCAAAAAAAATTTACATTATTTAAAATAGTTTTATTTACTTTGCAATTCAAAGTACTTTTTAATATGGAAAACTCAAAACAACACTTAGAGGCTCTTTCAGGCATAAAAGATTTAATGGAAAAATCTACCAAGTTTATTTCATTAAGCGGTTTGTCTGGTGTGATAGCCGGAATTACAGCATTAGTAGGGGCTTTTCTTGCCGACTTAAGAATAGATTATTATCTGAATAATACCTTTACAAAAACCAGGTTAGAAATGTATCTCTCGGAAAACTTAATGGAAGAATTAGCCCTAGAACTTTTTGTAATTGCCATAAGTATATTGGTAATCTCCATTACTTTCGGAATTTTGCTTACTATGAGAGAATCTAAGAAAAATGGTCAGCATATCTGGGGCAAAAACAGCAAATTATTACTACTAAACTTAATTGTACCTCTAGCTGCAGGAGGTATTTTCTGTTTAATATTAATGTATCATGGCCTATTTTATTTACTAGCTCCAGCAACACTGCTTTTTTATGGGTTGGCGTTATTTAACTGTGGAAAATATACCTTAGGAGAAATAAAATATTTGGGAGTGTTAGAGATTATTTTAGGTTTGTTAAGTGCTGTATTCATAGGCAAAGGCTTATTGTTTTGGGCGATTGGTTTTGGTGTATTACACATCATTTATGGAGCGTTAATGCATTTTAAATACAATAACAAACCTCAAAACGCATAATAAATAAAGCTATGATTGAGGGGTTAAATAAAATATTTGAGAGTAGGGTTCGCTTAGGAATTATGTCCGTTTTAATGGTAAACGATGAAATAGACTTTAATTCATTAAAAGAATTACTAAATGTAACCGATGGGAATTTGGCGAGCCATATTGCCGGGTTAGAAAAAAACGAATACATAAAAGTGATTAAAGAATTTGTAGGTAAAAAACCAAAAACATCTTTTGCTGCGACAGCAGTAGGAAAAAAAGCTTTTCAAGATCACTTAACCGCCTTAGAAAATTTACTTAACCAACATAATTAATTTTTTTTATAAACAAACTTTGAAATTCAAAGTACTTTTAAAAACTCAAAAAAAATGAAAACACAGAAAACAAAAAACAATCAAAACAAAAGATTAATCAGCATTATTGTAGCTGTACCCATTTTATTAATGATTCCGCTAGTAGCCATGCAATTTACTGAAGAAGTAAAATGGAGTCTCTCCGACTTTATTATAATGGGTATTTTACTGCTTGGTACTGGCTTAGTATGCGAACTGGTAATACGAAATGTAAAAACATTAAAATACCGAATTGCATTGTGTATTGGAGTGTTGTTCATGTTATTTCTTACTTGGGCAGAGCTTGCTGTAGGAATTTTCGGAACACCATTTAGTGGTAGTTAAATAATTAACCCTGTAATTATTATGAAATCACAACCAACACATATCCTCGAAAAAAAGATAAAAAGGCTGACGCTACTTTTTATCATCTTATTAGTATTGAGTGGAGTTACCGCTTTTCCGCTGCAAACCGAGCTTAATTTCTTAACGGATTATTTCAACTCAAAAGCTTCTTCGGGATTAATTGCCCAATGGATAACCCAAGTTAGTACGGCTTTAAATGACCTTAATCAAAACTATCCTTTCTTGGCTTACGGAACAGATTGGCTGGCTTTTTCTCACATTGTTATCAGTCTGTTTTTTATAGGTGTTTATACCAATCCCATTCAAAATAGTTGGGTAACAAAAGTGGGCATTATTGCTTGTCTGCTAGTTTTTCCTGTTGCTTTTATAGCGGGCAATTACAGAGGAATTCCTTTGTTTTGGCAACTGATAGATTGTTGCTTCGGAGCTTTTGGACTCATCCCTTTGCTACTTATACATCAATTCACCAATCAAATCATTTCAATCAATAATAAATCTAATTTTTAACAGTTAACCCTATTTACTTATGGAAACGAAAAAAAACACCACCCAAAAAGACCCTATCTTTTTAGTAGGGCTAATCTTAATTCCTATTTCTTTTGGAATTTATTTATTTCTCTATTTTAAAAATCAAAATGCTGGCAATGCCTTTCGAGAAAACGAAGGGGCTTACTACATCAATTATGTCATTGCTGCCGCATATTTTATTTTTAGCGTGTTCATCTATTTTTTCAAACATAAATTCAAATTCTCTCATTATAGTTATAAGCGGTTTGCCTGTGCATTAATCTTATTTGCCATCAGCTGCTTTACCATCAATATTCCTTTTCCCATTTTTCATAAATTTTCTGCTTGGGTAAATGTTTACCTCATTGTGATGCACCTTGCTTTGTTAGCCACCTGTTTTTTAGATACACTTCCTAGGTTTTTAAAGCATCTTGTATTTTTTGGTGTTGGATTAGGAACAGTTATGGCGTTGTATTTCACCATTTATTTATTGCCTTTTTTACCTATCATGTTTCTTGGAGCAGTATTTTTTGGATTATCCTTGCATTTAGCAACACCATTAATATTATTAATCACGCTTTTAGTGCAATTTTTCAAAAACGGAAAAGACACTAAAATAGCTTTTTATTTGGGTGTTGCTTTACCTCTATTAGTAGTGGTTGTCTATGTTTTTCAATGGAACAGTACCAAAAAATTGATTGATAAAACCCATGCTACTATTATCACCAGGCCTAACAATAACTTACCCAATTGGGTGCTGTTAAGTCAGGAATTAGGGGATGATTTTTTTACTGAACGTATCTTAAAAGGCGATTTAATTTATGAAACCCATCTTTTTAGTGATAATTGGGGAATAATGGGTAATCAAAACTCTTTAGGTGAACTAAAAGAACACGACCCTTTGGTTGTGCTTGGAGCAGAACTATTAGGAACACTTAGTCTGAATCGTGAAGACAAATTAAAAATTTTAGAATCGAAATTTGATTTGCGACATGCTACCAAAAGAAAACTGTGGTCGGGAGAAAACCTTTCAACAACAACTGTTTTATCCAATATTCAAGTATTTCCAGATTATCGTTTAGCTTACACAGAAAAAATTATTCGTATAAAAAATAATTATAATTCTAATAGATGGAACAAGCAAGAAGAAGCACTTTATACCTTCCATTTACCTGAAGGTTCTGTTGCTACTTCGCTTTCTCTTTGGATAGAAGGAAAGGAAGAAAAATCTAGGTTAACCACCAAAAGCAAAGCAGATAGTGCTTATACCACCATTGTTGGTGTTGAAAGAAGAGACCCTTCCATTATGCATTGGCAAGAAGGAAATACCATCACTGTTTATGTTTTTCCTTGTACCCCCGAAGAAGAACGCATGTTTAAAGTTGGAATTACTACTCCATTAAGATTAAAAGACAATCAATTGGTGTTAGAAAATGTTTATTTTGAAGGTCCTGACGCTTCTAGTGCAGCAGAAACAACTATAGTAGAATTTAAAACGGATAAGTTAGGTAATATGAATATCCCTAATCATTTTAGCGAGATAATGCCCAACAAATTTGAATATTCGGGCAATTATCATCCTTATTGGGAAATAAGTTGTCCCGCTGTACCTCTTTCCACTCAAAGATTTTCATTTAATGGAAAAAGCTATTTGATGATAGAAAATCAACCAAAAACAACATCACAAAATATTAAAAGTGTGTTTTTAGATATTAATAATTCATGGACAAAAAATGAATTTAATAAAGTTTGGGAATCCGTAAAAGATAAAAAGGTGTACGTATTTTACGATCAACTTTATCAGTTAAATAGTGAAAACAAAGAGCGTTACTATGAACTTTTATCAAAACTTAACTTCAGCCTTTTCCCATTATATAAAGTAAAGGATATCCCTCAATCTTTGTTAATCACAAAATCTTCAAGAATTTCCCCCACTTTAGAGGATTTGAAAAACAGTTCGTTTAGTGATGAATTAAAAACTTACTTAAGCGAAAGAACTGAGAAAGTCAACCTCTTTAATTTATCTGATGAACTTTCTCCTTACTTAAAAACATTGAAAGAATTTCAGGTATTTAATTATACATCGGGAGATATGGTTGCTCTTCAACATCTTTTAAATAAAAATGTTTTCGTTGCTACTAATCAAGATGAAAATAGTGTTTTGTTAGATATCTCTAATACAGTAATTAAAAGGGACACTAACACTAATACTTCTACAGCTCCAGACCATTTACTACGTTTATTTGCTTACAATAAAATAATGCAAGAATGTGGTAGAAACTATTTTACCGCAGAAAATTATGTGGAAAACAACCTCATTGACATTGCTAATGAAGCGTATATTGTTTCTCCTATTTCAAGTTTAATTGTATTGGAAACGATAAAAGATTATGAGCGTTTTGGTATAGATGAAAACAAAAATAGTTTAAAAAATGCTTCCACCGAATCTGCTGGAGCAGTTCCCGAACCTCACGAATGGGCACTTATCATTATATTGATGGGAACATTGGTGTTTTTATACTACAAAAGAAAAAATACCATTTAACCATAACTGAAATAAAACTTAGAACTTAGAGAGCGTGCAAATACAAGAAATAAATATCAATCAAAAAATACTCATAACATTGGGGTTAGTTGTTTTAATTTCAATTTTGAGTTTTCAAAATCTTGCCTTTTATTTATTGCCTAACACTTCGCTATTTGTTTTCTTAGCCATAAGTCCTTTTGTTTTTAAAATCAATTCAAAAGAAAGAAAAATACGATATGCTTTTATTAGTATAGGATTTATTATTTTGTATTTCTTCTTAAAAATGCAGCTATTGTTTTTTCTTTCTTTTGCTTCAGGCATCTTATTTATTATTGAAAGTAATTTAGGAAAGGTTAATACACTTCCTATATTTATTATTTTACTCATATCACCCTATTCTTCTTTTATCTTTGATGTTTTTGGGTTTCCTGCTCGTCTGTTACTTACTGATATGGCTGCTAGTATGCTGTCTGTTGTTTTTGAACAAACTGCCAGTAGTGGAAGCAACATTATTATTCATAACCAAAGTTTTTCAGTAGATCCTGAATGTATGGGACTAACCATGGTTGGGTATGCTTATGCCACCACACTACTTTTTATCAATTCATTGGAAAACAAATACCAAACAAAATTGACTATTTACAAAGTATTAGGAATATTGGTAATCAGCACTTTTTTTATTGTTGTGGTAAACCTCTTTAGAATAATTGTAATTGTGTTGTTACAGGCTCCACCCGAAACAGTTACACATGAAGTAATTGGCTTACTTTCCTTTGGTCTATATTTCCTATTTCCGCTGTTTTTTATTTGTAAGTGGTTAATAAAAAGAAATAAAAATGAACCAATATCAGCAAAATCAACACAACCTCCTTCAAAAAAAATAATACTACCTTTAACTTTAGTAATTGTTGGTTCACTTACATTTTTTAATTTCAATAGAGATAATTATAGAAACATTCAACAAGATGATAAGAGTAAACGTATTGAAATAGCAGGGTTTAAAAAAGCTATTACCAATGAAAATGTATTAAAATTCGAAAATGAAAATGCTCTTATCTACATCAAGCCATCTTGCCATTTTTTTGGTCCTGACCATAATCCTACTATTTGTTGGAAGGGAAGTGGTTATGAATTCATCAACATAAAAACAGAAAAAATAGGTGCTTTTGAAATTTATAAAGCTGAATTAAAAAAAGACAATGAAATTTTACAAACTGCTTGGTGGTTTGATAATGGTCAAGAAAAAATCATCAGTCAATTAGAGTGGCGATGGAAAACAGCTTTAGGAAACGAACCCTATCGGTTAATTAATGTTACTGCTATTTCGGAAAATGAACTTAACAAACAGATTAATGAGTTATTGCTAAAAAATCTATTTCAAAAAACTAAAAACAACTTTTTACTAGATAATAAAAGTTAGCTTACTTCCTCATCAACTCCTTCAACCCCTCTTCCAAATCGGCAAATTGAAAATTAAATCCTGTTTGAAGCAATTTTTGGTTACTTGTAGCACTTCCTTCTAGCAGAATTACAGCCATTTCACCTAAAAACAGTTTTAACATAAACCCGGGCACATTAGGTAACCAAAATGGTTTGTTCATAGTTTTTGATAGAATTTTAGAAAAGTCTTTGTTGCTTACATTTCCTGCAATGGCGTTGTATGTTCCATTAAAATTTTGGTTTTCTATGGCTGCAACATAAAGTTGGGCTAAATCATCAATGTGTATCCAAGGCATAATTTGCTTACCTGAGCCTAAAGCAGCACCTAAACCAAACTTAAATGGTTGTATCATTTTAGGCAATGCTCCACCATTTTTTGCCAATACTATTCCTGTTCGCAGTTTTACTGTTCTTATTGATAAATCGTTTAATTCATCTACTGCTAGTTCCCATTGCAGACAAGTTTTTCCTAAAAAATCATTGGCTGCGGGTGCTGTTTCTGCAAAAATGGTGTTGGTGGTTATCGCTCCATAGTAACCCACTCCCGAAGCAGAAACAAAAGCTTTAAGTTGATTGGGATTGTTTTTTAAAATATTGTAAATTAGTTTTATAGGTTTAACTCGACTATCTAAAATTTCTTTTTTACGTTGTTCCGACCAAGGTTTTTCTGCAATTCCAGCTCCTGCTAAATGTACCATATAATTTACTGAAAGCAACTCCTCTTTATCAATAATTCCTTTATTAATATCCCAATAACTATAAGCAATATTAGGATGTTTTGAAGTTAAATTTTTATCTCTTGTCAGTATAGTAACTGCATAATCTTTTTCAACCAAAAGCTCAGTTAGTGCTGTTCCCACTAATCCTGTTCCGCCTGTTATGAGTACTTTTTTAGTCATTTGTTTTTGTTTTAAAACGTTCTATCAATAGTACAGAAAAAAACAACATGCTAAAAGCGTAACCAAAATCTTCTACAGGAATAGTAAAAAAACGGATACCTATATTTTCTACATTGTTGTACCAAACTATAGGTTCATCAATAAAACTACCTGTTAAAATACCATTAACAATGGCAAACGGAATAAGAATTACCAAGTAAGAAATATAAAAACGATGTAGGGTTTTATTTTTATCTAACAAGCCCAACAGCAAAGCAAAAACTAAGAAAACCCCATTTATTTGTGTATATAGTTTACCCATATTCATGGTAATTAATACAACTAAAAGAGCAATAAGCAGCCAAGTAAAAGGCATAACAAATTTATTAGGAAGTTTAGCATTTGGAAAAAAATATTGCAACGAATAATGAATAAAAATACTGGCATAAGGAATACAAATAAAAAACAAAACCTCTTCTAGTGGTAGCTGAAAAATATTAATCCCTAAGTGATAATCGGAATTAAACCCCCAAACGCCTATTTTGGTAAAAACCACATCCCAAACAATATAAACAATAGCAACTATTGTGATAGCCGAAAAAACCGCTTTCCAATGTTTAATGAAATGCATTTTTTTTTCAAAAGAATAAGTAAAAGGAATACTAAATGAAGCTAAGAGTAATATTAAATAAAGTGCTTTCATTTATTTCTGAGAAAAATATTTTAACGGCACCCACAACATTCCAAAACATTCACCATCTTCTTTTTTTAAGTGTTTATGATGCACTTTGTGAGCTCGTCTGATGGCTTTAAAATAAGTAGTATTGGTGTTTCTAAAAAATTTAAATCGTTGGTGAATAAATATTTCGTGAACAAAGAAATAAGCTGCTCCATAAATGGTAATTCCTAAACCAATTGGCAAGGTATAAGGTATGGAGAATATTGTTCCCAACAAGATACACACCATGCCTGGAACAGCAAAAATCACAAAAAAGTAATCGTTTTTCTCAAAAAAAGAATTAGGATTTTTAGTGTGATGATCTTCGTGTAAATGCCATAAAAATCCATGCATAATGTATTTATGAACAGCCCATGCTACACCTTCCATTAAAAAAAATGTGACAATAATTATACTAACAAATAACATGGCTTAATTTTTTACATGAATTTTATTCAATTCTAAATGCAAATTTACTTTTCTGTAAATGAGTTTGAACCACTCTGTAAATTGCTCAGGGTGATTTTGAACTTCATTGTCTAATGCTTCGAATGAAAGGATTTTCCAATCTGACACTTCATCTTTATTGGGCGATGGCAACTCAGCCGTAAAACCAATAAAAACATGGTCGAATTCATGTTCTACTAATCCATTATCGAGTTCTGCTCTATAAACAAAACTCAACACTTTAATCAATTCACTTTGTATGCCCATTTCTTCTTCTAATCTTCTCTCAGCAGCTTTTTTCGTATCTTCTTTAGGGTAAGGATGACTGCAACAAGTGTTGGTCCACAAATTAGCTGAATGGTATTTTTCGGATGCTCTTTTTTGCATTATCCAGTTTCCGTCTAAATCGAACAAAAAGACAGAAACAGCCCTATGTAGCAACCCTTTTTGATGAGCTTCTAATTTAGGCATTGTGCCTATTTCATTATCATTCTCATCTACTAATATTACTTGTATTTCTTTCATAGTTTATTAGGTAAAAGATAGTAGCTTTCTGTTCGTTAGAAATTAAATTAGCTGCTACTAAGTTAATAATTATTTTATATTTCACTTCTTTTGAAATTTCTGCTGTCTTAAGGTTTGTTAAAACAAAATCTATATCCTCATTTAAGTTTTCATAATAATTTAAAAATTTAGGCAAATTAGCCTGAAGTGTTGCTCGTAAATAACGTATCTCCACATTGTTGGGAGCTTGTTCTATTGCTTTTTCTATTAATGCTTTTCCCTGATTAAAATAAGCATATTTTTTAAATGGAGAGCTTACATATTTTGCTTTCATCATGGTATAAGCTCCTTTATAAGCATTAAAAACTGGTGTGTTTATATTGTTTATTAATATTAAAACGGTATCTATTTGACCAATGGTTTTTACTTTAGAAAAATTAGTCCGTGCTAAATTAATGTTGCCTCCAATTAAGCTAAAACAACATAAAATTGACAATATGAATAAGGAGGTTTTATACATTTTATAATAAATTCAGTTTTAACCTTACAAACGATTGTGCTAACAAACCTAATTTTACTGGGTTAGAAACCCTTATTCTTTTCTTAATAATTTCACTATGATGTGTTTGTTCTAACTTTAACAGTAACTTTTTGTAATAAATAAAAGCAGTATAAACTCCAAAACGAGCTTCAGTAGGTAATTTTACAATTCCTTTGTAAGCTGCTTCAAAATCTGTTTTTATTTCATTAATAATTTGCAATTTATTTTCTTGCGTCAGCGATTTTAAATTTACTCCCGGAAAATAAGCTCTAGAAAGTTCGTCAACATCTTGCTTTAAATCTCTTAAAAAATTTACTTTCTGAAAAGCAGAGCCTAAACACATAGCGGCATCCTTCAGTTCATTATATTTTTCTTTATTTCCATTTACAAAAACCTTCAAACACATTAATCCAACTACATCTGCCGAACCATAAATATAAGCCTTATATTCATCGGTAGTAGCATATTCTGTTTTGTGCAAGTCCATACGCATACTTGTTAGAAAAGCATTAACTAACTCATCGTCTATATTGTACTTTTTTACCGTATGCTGAAAAGAGTTAATAATAGGATTTAAACTTATTCCGTTAGTCATTCCGTTGTAATACTCCAATTCAAACTGATTCAATAACAAGTTTTTATCATATCCATGAAAAGAATCTACAATTTCATCGGCAAAACGTACAAAACCATAAATGCTATGTATGTCTTTTCTTATAGATGGAGCCAACATGCCCACAGCCAATGCAAAAGAAGTACTGTATGTATTAGTAACCAACTTACTGCTTTTATATGATAAATCATCAAATAACTGTTTCATGTGTTTATTTTATTTTAGTTAGTTGTTACATGTAACTCGCCATTAAAACCATTTTGTAGTTTAAGAGTTTTTTTCAAGGCTCGTTTCATGAATTCTATTTTTAGTTAGGGATTTGACAATAAGGTTGGCAGCCAATTTTCCCGAAATTAATGATGGAGGAACTCCTGGGCCAGGAACTGTTAGCTGACCAGTAAAAAATAAATTGGCTACTTTTTTACTTTTTATTTTCGGACGTAAAAATGCGGTTTGTAGCAAGGTATTCGCCATTCCATAGGCATTACCTTTGTATGCATTGTAGTCTTTTACAAAATCTTTTACACAGTACGACTCATAAAAAACTATATCATTTTTCACCTCTTGCTGTGTTAGCAATTCTAAGCGTAGTATAATTTTATTAAAATATTTTTCTCTAATCTCAGGAGAATCTTCAATTCCAGGAGCAATAGGAATTAAAAATGTTGCAGCTTCTTGTCCTTCTGGAGCAAAAGAATTGTCCGTTATACTCGGAAAGCTAGCGTAAAAAAGAGGTTTTTCAGGCCATTTTTTATTATCGTAAATATCTTTAGCATGCAAATCAAAATCGGTATCGAAAAATAAAGTATGGTGCGATACATTTTTTAATTTTTTCTTGAATCCAACATAAAACAACAAAGCTGATGGTGCAAAGGTTTTCTTTTCCCAATATTTCTCCGAATAAGCTCTAAACTGTTCATCAAGTAAGGTTTCTGTATGGTGATAATCTGCTCCGCTAAGTACTACATCGGCAGGAATAAATTCGCCATTGGCAACCACACCTATAGCCTCATTGTTTTCCACCACAATTTTTTCTACTTGTTGGTTGGTTTTAAATATCACACCCAACGAAAGAGCCAAATGTTGCATGGCTTTTACCACTTCATACATTCCTCCTTTGGGATGCCAAGTTCCTAAACCGAAATCGGCATGGTTCATAAAATTGTAAAAAGCAGGTGTATTATTAGGTTTAGCTCCTAAAAACAATACCGGAAACTCTAAAATTTGGATGAGTTTTTTGCTCTTTATATGTTGCCTAACCTGCGTACTAATGCTTGTAAAAAACTGATTAAGTTTCCCAATAGTTTGAGGTGTTATTAACTCTGTAAAAGAAACTCCTGGACGATAAACTAAATCTTTGATAGCAACATCATAGTTGTTTTTGGCATCTGCTAAAAAACTTTTTAAATATTTTGAACTGCCTTTTTCTTCAGCCTCAAAAACAGCATAAATTTCTTCTAAATTATCGCTAATTGTTATAGATTTTAATACCTCAAAATAAACTTGATAAGCTGGACTAAGTTTTTCCAACACATAATAATCGGAGGGCTTTTTATTAAAATCATTAAAAAATCGTTCAAAAACATCGGGCATCCAATACCAGGTAGGGCCAATATCGAATAAAAATCCATTTTTTCTTAACTGACGAGCTCTGCCGCCAAGCGAATCATTTTTCTCTAACACTTCAACTTGAAGTCCTTGTTGAGCCAAATAACTTGCCGCAGCAAGCGATGAAAATCCAGCTCCAATAATGATTACTTTTTTCTTTTTGTTTAACATATCTAATACAAATATGAAACAAAAATACTATTTTGTTTAACAATTACAAAATATAATTAAACAAAATTATAAATCATTAACTAAATCCTGTATGGATAAATACGTTTTAACTTGTTTAAAAGAGGGTTTGTTTTCTACAGAATTGGCTTTTTTTCCTAATAAGATAAGCTCATCTTTATCGGTTCTCAAAATATTTTCGACAATACTACTCACGTAAGGTTGGTATTCATCTTCACTCGGAAATACAGTAAAATAGGAAACATAGGTAATATTATCATGAATATTTTGTAAGTCTTTAAGGTTCTCAACAGGAACACTTTGCCCTAAATAAATAGAAGGATAACCGTGTAACAAAAACTCTAAATGCAAGTAAAGCAAACCCAATTCATGGATTTCGTTTAGCGGGAGAAACAACACAAAAACCTTATTGTTTTTCTCTGGAACTTGTAACTGTAGATTTTCTATATGTAAATGAATTTTTTGTTTTATGAGGTTAGAAACAAAATGCTCGTGAGCAGGTGTAATGGTTTTAGATTGCCATAACAATCCAATATCTTCAAGCAATTGAACGAAAATAGCGAGGAAAATTTCTCTGAATGATTTTTGCACCAATAGCTGATTATAAGTAACATTAAACAACTTATAATCGAAATTGAGCATTGCCAACTTAAAAGAATTAATGGTGTAGTTGTTCACTCCTTTCTTCACTATCATTTCTCGTACGGCTACAGGAATTTTATCTTCAGGCATCTGAGCTATTTTAGAAATCTTATGTCCGTTGTTGTTTAACAAAGAAACGTTCAACAATTTCTGAAGAGCATCGAGCGAGTAATAACGTATATTAGTGTCCGTTCTCTCAGGAGAAAGTAAGCCATAACGTTTTTCCCAAATTCTAATAGTATGTGCCTTAATTCCTGAAAGATTTTCTAAATCTTTAATACTGAAAAACTCCTTAATTGTGTTCAATTTATTTTATTTTTTATTAAACAAAATTAGAACTTATTTTTAAACTACAAATTAATTAGCTATAAAGGATTAATATCCTTTAAAAAAACGCCCTAACCTGAACTCCTCCGGTATGAATAAAATTGGTGTTTTCAGATTTTCTACCATTATAATTCAAACTCAGCTGCATGTATTTTGATAGATTTTGTTGGTATGACAATTCCCACGTACTGTTAGCTCCATTTTGAAGTCCCTCGAGCATTTCAAATGCTAGAGAAACATTATCGGTAGAAGAAAATGTGTTCTCAATATAATTAAAATTGGCTCTTAAACTTCCTTTAGCAGCCATATTAAACCTCAACTCTACCCCTCCTTTTTTAGAAATAGATTTTTCTCCTCCATAAATAGGCTGATTGGTTTTTTCCTTGAAATTAAACAAAAAACTAACCCTCACTTTAACACTTGGCTGAATGGCAAAGGTTGGTTCAATCTCTTGAATAAACAAATTGAAATTTCTATTGGTAAAAAACTCCGAAAAATTGCTTTTTTTAGCTTGCGAAGCCAATACTACCAAGGTATAAATTCTTGTTATGTTCCAACGTGTTTTTATCGTATTCGAAAACTGATTTCTGGATTCCACTCCATTTGTCAACAAGGATTTGTCTCTATTATCTTGGTAAATATAATCTGCTCCAAACTTGGTATTGGTTCTGTTAAAATAAAAGGTATTTAACACTCCCATATTAATGGTAACCAACGAACTATCATCAATATCAGCAATAAATGGATTAAAATAATCATCTTTATTACTTACTTTTCGGCTAGTACGAAAATTAGCTCTATTAGAAAAACGAGCTATTAATTTTTTTATTCCTTTCTCACTTCCCCATAAGGCTTCGGGTTTTAAAAATAAACTTTGATTAAATTGGTTGGTAAATATTTTAACAAACTCGTTGGTAGGAGTAAAAATTTTAATGTAATTGGCTTGATCTCTAAAAACAGCAATTTCAAATTCATTTAGATCTTTTACTCCATTATTATTTAAATCGCCAACAAAAGTATGTGTTCCTTGTCCGGGCTGTACTTCAACAAATAAAAACTCTTTTTTTACTTCTAACCCTGAGCCAATTTCATAATAGGTATTGGTAGAAATTAAATTCTTTAAAAAGTTGCCATTGTATTCTACTCTAGCTAAAACAGTTTCCTCTGGCTTTAAAGTGGTTAGAGTGTTAGATACAATGTGTAATTTTCTGTAGGTATAGGTGCTTCTTAATTTATGGTTTTTCAGCTTCAACAAACTCATAGAAAGCTCAATATCTTCCGCTCTAGTAGCTTTTAGAAAATCGTTAGCAACTGGCACATTATCATCTCGTTGTTTATAGCTCAACATAAATTTATTTTTGGTAGTATCAGCATTATGAATAAACGCTTGTAAAATAACAAATTCAAAACTCGAGGCAGTTAACGTATCGCTTTTGTTAAGAAAGAGTTTATTTTGCTCAGTTTCTTCACCTACGCCAACCACTACCCAACCTAATTGTTTTGTAAGAATGGCTTTGTGTCGTAAAAATTCGGAATTATTAATGCCTTTGGTTTGTAAAAAACTAGCATTACTTACCAACTGAAACCCATTTATTTTGTAGTTAATAGATAGGGCATTTTTAGCACCCTCTATTAATTCTAGTGTATTCATGTAATTAAAGGTATAAACAACATTTCCTTTGTTAGTATTGTTTAAACCAACTGTTCCACCAACAATGTGTTGATTGGAAGTTACGATGGCATTACTAATATTCCAATCTCTTTCAAATTCTACTAATCTAAATCGTTCTATAGGTGTAAAATTTTCATGAATATATTCATAATTAGTACCTAAATTCAGTTTCCAGCTTTCCTCTTTTTCTTTGTTTAAATCAACAATGTTTTCGGTATTAAATTTAAAGGCGTAACCTATATCATCTCCACTATTTCTATCGGAAAAAGTATTAATATCATTTTTAGAAATAGCACCCTCCCACATTACTTTCGCTTTTTCACTAAAAACATACTCTCCACCCAAAGTTGCCATTTGATTTTGTTTGGGAGTAACCAATAAAATAACCGGCTCGTAATTTCCCTGAGGGACTCCACCAACAGGTAGTTGCCATTCATATACCTTTCCATTTGCCGAACTCTGAATTTGTCTGTAATTACCGTTATTCTCTCCCACAAAAGAAAAACCTAACTGATAAATAGCACTATCGGGATTGGTAGAGTAAACAAAAACCGAATCGAAGCCCAAAGAATCTATCATTTTATACAGCACTTTGTCTTCGTCAAACGCTACCAAATTAATGTTAGGAATAACCGCATCTTGTATGCTATCTCCAATTTCTGACAAAAACCTTTTGTTTTCATCGGTTAAATCTTGTAACAACGGTTGGTCTTTAGCATCTTGTTCCGTATAAAAATTAAAATTAAGTTTGAGTTTTTCACTTTTAAATTCATTACCAAAATGAATAAGCGAACGAGCGTAATTTCTATCCGAATATTGAAATTCTACCACAATTCTGGAATCTTTGGTTATTAATCGGTTAGAAGTAAACGTAAGCTCCCCAGTATTATAATCAATTACATAATCAAACTCATTACCTCTTTTCATTAACATCCCGTCAATAAAAACCTGCTCCGTTCCCGAAAGGATAATGATAAATGTTTCGTTATCTGCACCTCTTAATCTGTATGGTCCTTGATTTCCTTCAATACCTAAAATTCTATTTCGAGCAAATTTACCTCTGGAAACAGCTGCACTAATAGTGGGAGTAATGGTTGAAGCATTTTCTTTTTTAGATGTAGGTACCGTAATATTAAAACTACCTCCTTGTACTTTTTTATTAAAATTCATAAAATAAGTATCGGGTCTTTTAAGGTAAAAATCTCCAGCAGTTAACTTCCATTCATCACTAAACAATTGAATATATACTTGGTCGAAATCTTGTAATTGCTGCGTATTTCCTTCTGCTTGTATAGGTATGTTATCATCGGAAATAGAAGCCAAAATGCTAATCTCATCGGTAATTTTTCCAGATAGTTGTAAATTCATGTTAGAGTTTACCGATAAATCCTGACTATTCCCAAACGCTACTCCACGAGAAATACTTCCGCTTTTATCCAGCCCATTTAAGTAAAAAATATCTTCTGTAGCCACCGTATATTCATATAAAAAAGGGTTTTTTTTTGTTTCTTCAACTTTTTCAACCCGTAATTTCTCTTTGTGAAAATAAGGTTCAGAAAAGGATAAAGGAAATACCCTATAACCAATAATAATTTTATTATTTTTTAGGTGAACACCTTCTTCTTTTAAAATAAAAGCAGCTTTTGCATAATTTATTTCATAAAAATTACTTTCTAACAATGCTCCATTAATACTAATAATTTCAGATTGAGGAACCAAACTTAAAGAATCGAGCTGAATAGTATCTTTATCTAATATAAATTCTGTCTCTCTATAATTAGAAACATCCTGAGACCACCCTATTTTGAACGTCAAAACGGAAACAAAAATTAATATGATATACTTTATGTTTTTCAAACAATAAAAGTTTGTCAGGAGTAAACTTACAAAAAAAGCAATTTAATTCAGAATTAAAATAAATTAAGCTAATGAACTATTTTATTTAGCATTTAGTATCAATTAATAAGCACTTTGACGAAAAAAATTAATGAAAAGTAAATTAAATTTTAGGATATTGTATCTTATATTTATATTTGTCTTTTAAAAACAAAACTATATTATGAAAAAAATAGTCTATTTAGTAATTTCAGCAGTGTTATTATACAGTTGTGGAGGAAACAACAATAATAACCAAACTAATACTCAAACAGCAAAAGGAAATGTTCATTACGGTGGTGTGTTCAAAGTTAATGAAACGGAAGATTTCAGAAGCTTGTACCCATTAAATGTTACCGAAGTTGTTTCTCATAGAATTGCCAATCAGGTTTATGAAGGATTAGTTAAATTAGATCAAGAAGACTTATCTATATTGCCTGGGTTAGCAGAAAAGTGGGTAGTAAATGAAGATGCTACCAAGTTTACTTTTACACTAAGAAAAGGGGTTAAATTCCATGACGATAAATGCTTTGAAGGAGGAAAAGGTAGAGAAGTAACTGCTAAAGATTTTAAATATTCTTTAGATAAACTTTGTGAAACAGATCCTTCTAACCAAATGTATTGGTTATTTAAAGATAAAGTAATTGGAGCAAACGAATATTATGAATCTACCGTAAACAAAGCTCCACTTCCTGGAGGTGTTTCTGGAATTAAAGTAATTGACGATTATACTATAGAAATTAACTTAAACTATTCTTTTGCAGGATTCTTAAATATCTTAAGTCATATTTCTTGTTCTGTATTCCCTAAAGAAGCTTTTGACACTTATGGGTTAGATATGAGAATTAACTGTGTAGGAACAGGTCCTTTTAGAGTTAAAAAAATTAAAGAGTCTGAAACCGTAATATTAGAAAGAAACCCTGAATATTGGAATGTAGATAGCTACGGAAATCAATTACCTTACTTAGATGGAATTAAATTTTCATTCATTAAAGAGAAAAAAGCGGAATTATTAGAATTCAGAAAAGGTAACTTGGACATGGTGTTTAGATTACCATTAGAAATGATTAAAGAAGTAGTTGGTGAATTAGAAGAAGCTAAAAAAGGCGGAAACAAGCCTTACGTTATGCAAGTTGTTCCTGCTATGAGTGTGTTTTATTTAGGGTTACAACATAAATTACCGCCTTTTAACAATATAGATGTAAGAAAAGCTTTTAACTATGCTATTGACAGAGAATCTATTGTAACTTACACCTTACAAGGGGAAGGGAGGCCAGGATTAAACGGTATTGTTCCTCCATTTAAAGGTTATGATTATGAAAATGTAAAAGGTTACGAGTACGCTCCTGATAAAGCTAAAGAACATATGGCTAAAGCAGGATACCCAAATGGTAAAGGTTTTCCTGAAATTACTCTGCAAATTAATCCGGGCGGTGGAGATAGAAACGTTCAGGTAGCTGAAGTTATTCAGAAAATGCTATCAGAGAACTTAGGGATTTCTGTTAAAATTGAACCCATGCAATTTGCTCAACACTTGGAAAATTTGGAAACAGGTAAAGCACTATTTTGGAGAGCTGGATGGATTGCCGATTATCCGGATCCAGAAAACTTCTTAAACTTACTTTACGGAGACCATGTTCCAGGAGACATTAACAGTAAATCTTACATTAACTCCGTTCGGTACCAAAGTGAAGCTTTTGATGCTGTTTTCAATGCGGCACTTAGAGAAATTGATGACAAAAAACGTATGGAATTATATCGTCAGGCAGACCAAATTGCTATTGATGATGCGGCTACCATGCCAATTTTCTATGATGAAAACACAAGATTATTACAAGTTTATGTGAAAAACTTCCCTGCAAATGCAATGGAATATAGAGACATGACAGCTGTTTATTTCGAAAAAGAAGAATAGAAATACTAAACCCATAAATAAATTTAAAACATCCTATTTAGCTAAATAGGATGTTTTTTTTTACGAGAATTAGTATTATTGTAAAAAATTAAACCAATGTCGAAAAAAGTTGCATTAATAACAGGAGTTACCGGACAAGATGGTGCTTATTTAGCTGAGTTATTATTAAGTAAAGGATATATTGTTCATGGAATAAAGAGAAGGAGTTCACTTTTTAACACAAATAGAATTGACCATCTATATACCGATTTACATGAGGATAATGTGAGATTTATTTTACATTATGGAGATATGACCGACTCCACTAATATCATTAAAATTATTCAAGATGTTCAGCCTGATGAAATATATAACTTAGCTGCCCAATCGCATGTAAAAGTTTCTTTTGAAACACCCGAATATACTGCCAACTCTGATGCTGTTGGTGCATTAAGAATTTTAGAAGCTATTAGAATTTTAAAATTAGAAAAGAAAACAAAATTCTATCAAGCATCTACTTCAGAATTGTATGGAAAAGTACAAGAGGTTCCTCAAACAGAAACTACACCTTTTTACCCGAGAAGCCCTTATGCTGTAGCCAAACTATATGCTTTTTGGATTACCAAAAACTACCGAGAGGCTTACGGAATGTATGCTTGTAACGGCATTTTATTTAACCATGAAAGCCCTATAAGAGGAGAAACTTTTGTTACCAGAAAAATTACTAGAGGTGTTGCCAGAATTAAATTAGGCATGCAAAAGAAAATCTACTTAGGAAATATTGATGCTAAAAGAGATTGGGGACATGCCAAAGACTATGTAGAAGGCATGTGGTTAATGTTACAACAAGAAACCCCTGAAGATTATGTTTTAGCAACCGGAGAAACAACCTCAGTAAGAGATTTTATAACTATGGCTTTTAATGAAGTGGGAATTAAAATGAAATGGGAAGGAACAGGTGTTAATGAAAAAGGAATTAATGCAGAAACAGGAGATATCCTTATAGAAATTGACCCTAATTATTTCAGACCTACAGAAGTAGATTTATTAATTGGAGATGCTTCTAAAGCATTTAACAACTTAGGTTGGAAACCAAAACATAATTTACAAGACTTGGTAAAAGACATGGTTCAATCTGATATGAACTTATTTAAAAGAGATAAATACTTGCTAGAAGGTGGGCATGATGTAATGAATTACAATGAATAAATCTGATAAAATTTATGTTGCCGGACATAACGGCATGGTTGGTTCGGCTATTATTAGACAGCTAAAAAACAATGGTTTCACAAACTTATTAGTTAGAACCTCTAAAGAGTTGGATTTAACTAACCAACAAGCGGTAAATAGTTTTTTTGAAACAGAAAAACCTGATTATGTTTTTTTAGCTGCGGCAAAAGTAGGCGGCATACACGCCAACAATGTATATAGAGCCGATTTTCTTTATCAAAACCTAATGATAGAAGCCAATGTAATTCATGCTGCTTATTTAAATAACGTAACTAAATTATTGTTTTTAGGTTCTTCTTGTATATATCCAAAAATGGCTCCTCAACCATTAAAAGAAGAGTACCTTTTAACAGGTTTTTTAGAGACTACTAATGAGCCTTATGCCATTGCTAAAATAGCCGGCATTAAACTTTGCGAATCTTATAGAAGACAATACGGTTGCAATTTTATTTCGGCAATGCCAACTAACCTTTATGGTCCGAATGATAATTACGATTTAAACCATTCCCATGTGTTGCCTGCTTTAATAAGAAAATTTCATACAGCAAAAGTAGAAAACCAACCACAAGTAGAAATTTGGGGAACAGGTACTCCTCTTAGAGAATTTTTGCATGTTGATGATTTAGCGGCAGCTTGTCTGTTTTTAATGGAAAAATACAATGAGGAGTTATTTGTAAACGTAGGTTCAGGAATAGATATTTCTATTAAAGACCTAGCTTTATTAGTTAAAAAAACCGTTGGCTATGAAGGCGATTTGGTTTTCAACACCTCCAAACCCGATGGAACTCCACGAAAATTAATGGATGTATCCAGAATTAATCAATTGGGTTGGAAACACAACATCTCTTTAGAAGATGGAATTAAAACAGTTTATGAAGAAGTAAAAGATACTTTCTAAAATTTATCATTTTATGTCTATAGTAAAATATCTTTTAAGCTTTTTTTTATTCCTTTTGCTTTCATTAAACACCAAAGCACAATTATTGGATGCCAACAAACAACTTTTTGATGAAGATCCTTTTTTTAATGAAAAATTCATTAAAATCAATAAGATAAAATCTATTAAAGGCAGTTGGTCATCTAAAAAAGTAAAAGATATTATCCGAAAAAAAAATGTAGATTTTTATTACGAATTTGATGAAAGTGGGATGTTGAAACAACAATACTCTACTTTTTTATCTCAAAACATTAAAAAAGACACAAGTGTAATTGCTTATACCTACAACAATGAAAATAAGATTATTGTAAAACGAAAAACAGATAACAACGGTTTTTTTTCGCTGACTTATGATTATGATGCTAAAGGCAATTTATTAAAAGAAACGTATGCTCGAGAAGAAAATGCCAGCAACACTAAAAATGATTTTAGTTTAAAAAAACAATACATTATTAAAACCGATAGCTTCCATTATGAGCAATTAGCTAAAAATCAAGAAAAAATTACTTACTACAATAGCTACGGTAAAAGCTACAAAGAAACATTTTATTATTATGATGATTTGGGCTACTTATCAGAAGTATATACCAAGTATTTAATTGGCAATAAAAAATCAAAAATTACCTACAAATTTAACGAAACGGGTAGATTGGCAGAACGGACCACTCATGCTGATTTTAATACCAACCTAATAAAAAAAGAGGAATTTATATACGATGAAATAGCTAATTTAATGGAAATTAAAACCTATGAAAATGATGAGTATAAAACCTCCACACAGTTTCTTTACGATAAAAATATGCTAATGACTGCCCAACTTACCAAAGTTATTGCTACCGAATTTCTTACTATTATTCAGTATGAATATAGTTTTTATGAGTAGTTGGCAAAATTGATAGTAGTGGTTTCAAGTTTCATTGAAAAACCAGCAGATTGGAAATATAGTAACACTAAAATTTTTGTAAATTTATAATTGATTTAAAATCCCTCGCTCGCTATCATAAAGCATTTTTTATGTTACCTAAATAAAAAAGTTATGTATGGAAAAAAAATAAATAGTTTTAGAAAAAAATATAAACACCTAGAAAAATTTGGATTAGAAATCGGAGGAATTGCAGAACTTATGGGTACTTATGTTATTGCTGTGAGTCATCCTTTAATTTTTGATAATAGGTGGTTATCAAAGAAATTTGAAGGGATTGATATAAGAAGTAGTACTTCAGGAGAGCTTCCAAAAGAATTTGTTGTAGATCAATCAGATATGTTTTGGTACGAAAAATATTATGTGTGGGCACCAGAACGATTTGAAAAATTTGTTGATAGATGTGGAGATGAAATCAGAGAAAAGTTAAAAAACCCTACCATGACAAGAGATGATATGTTAGATGCTTTATGTTTTGGCGATTTTAAAAAACATAAAAAGTTAGTAGAGGAGAATATTAAGAGTGGAAAATTACCTGAGTATACCGAATAAATGGTAGTGTTACTATTTATACTGTTGAACCCCCTGCCTTAACTAATTTTATAATCTAAAAAATATAATTTAGGTAAGGTTGTTTACAATATCCATCCGATAGAATGAAGAAAATCAAAAAAAATCAAAACAATAATTAGTCAAAAATCGTTAACTTTGTTAGCATCCTTAACAAATCAGAAAAATGAACATAGAAGCCTTGAAAATAGATATTGCCAAACAACTTTTCAGTATTAACGAAAAATCGGTATTGGAACAAATCAAAAGTATTTTGGAGCGAAAAGCAATTGTTGCTTATTCTACTGATGGTAAACCTTTAACCGTTCAATCTTACAACAAAGCATTGGAAAAAGCCGAGCAGGATATTTTAAAAGGAAAAGTTACTAATTCCAAAACCCTTAAACAAGAAGTAGAAAATTGGAAAAAGTAACTAAAGTGGAGTGGACGGATACTGCTAAAACTGCTCTAAAAAACGTATTTGATTTTCATGCAAAATATTCCGAACAATCGGCTAAAAATATCGTGAATGATATTATTGATACGGCTGATACTATTGTTTTTGCCCATCAATATCAGGTTGATGATATCAATCCAAACTACCGCAGAATGGTGGTCAGAGATTATAAAATTCTTTACAAGATATCTCAAAAAGTGGTTTTAATAATGAATATCGTAAGCACTAAAGTTAATCCTGAAAAATTAAAAAAATTGTAATTACTTTTTTTTGATTGAATGTTTTAAATTTTCCCACTATTTTTATTCTGAAGCGAGGCAAGAGTCCCGATAGTTATCGGGAGCGACTAAAAACTTTAACCCTGAGTTCTACTTTCTTTCCTTATTTTTGTATTGAATCAATAAAGTATAAAACTCCTATACAATAAAAAATGAAATTCGGAACAAAAGTCATTCATGCAGGTCTTGAACCTGACCCAGCAACTGGAGCAATTATGACTCCTATTTACCAAACTTCCACTTATGTTCAAGATGGTATTGGAAACCACAAAGGATATGAATATTCGAGAACACTTAACCCAACAAGGCATGCCTTAGAAAAAAACTTAGCTGCCATCGAAAATGGAAAATTTGGTGCTTGTTTTGGTTCTGGTTTAGCCGCAATAGATTGCGTAATTAAAATGTTAAATCCAGGAGATGAAGTAATTTCAACAAACGATTTATATGGTGGTTCTTACAGAATTTTCACTACTATCTTTGAAAAATACGGTATCAAATTTCACTTTGTACCAATGCACAATACTACAGCCATTGAAGAAAAAATTAATACCAATACCAAGCTTATTTGGGTAGAAACACCCACCAACCCAATGATGAACATTATTGACATTAAAGCTGTTGCTGTTATTGCAAAAAAGAAAAATGTTTTATTAGCTATTGACAATACTTTTGCAACTCCTTACTTACAAAATCCGTTAGATTTAGGTGCTGATATAGTAATGCACTCTGCTACTAAATATTTGGGAGGACACTCTGATGTAGTGATGGGGGCTCTGGTGGTTAACGATGAAAAAATTGCAAAAGAAATTTATAGAATTCAGAATAGTAGTGGTGCTGTTTGCGGACCACAAGATGCATTTTTAGTGCTTAGAGGAATTAAAACATTACACTTAAGAATGCAAAGACATTGCGAAAACGGAAAGAAAATAGCAGAATTTTTAAACACCCACCCAAAAGTGGAAAACGTATATTGGCCAGGATTACCTTCACATCCCAACCATGACATAGCGAAAGCTCAAATGAGAGATTTTGGTGGTATGGTTTCTTTCTCTCTTAAAGGAAATAAATTAGAAGATGCTTTAGCCATAGTTAAAAAAGTACAACTATTTGCGTTAGCAGAATCATTAGGTGGCGTAGAATCGCTAATTGGACACCCCGCAACAATGACTCATGCAGCTATCCCAAAAAAAGAAAGAGAAAAAACCGGTATTGTAGATTCACTTATAAGATTAAGTGTTGGTGTTGAAGATGCCGAAGATTTATTAAATGATCTAACCAAAGCATTAAAACTATAATAAATCGAGAGTCTGAACTAAAATGTTCGAGTTCGAGGCTTTCGCAGTTTTAAAATTAAGAGTTTACCATTGTAAATGACTAATTTTTAAAACAAGAATAACGAAGAAATCGGACATTATAAACAGACGTTAATTATGAATTATTTTTTTATTACAGGATCAAGTAAAGGATTAGGTAAAGCCCTAACGGAATTATTATTAACTGATGAAGAAAACGTTGTCTATGGAATTTCCAGAACAAACAGCATCAATCATCATCAATTTAACCATATACAAATAGATTTAGCAGACTTAGATGCTGTTAAACAATTTCAATTCCCAGAATTAAAGGATGCTACAACTATAACTTTAGTAAATAATGCTGGAATTGTTGGAGATATTAAATACTTAGGAAACCTCGATTGTGATAAAATAATTAACACTTACAACCTCAACCTTATTACACCAACCTTGCTTATCAATCAGTTTACAAAAACTTACAACAATGAACTAAGTAAATTAGTGGTAAATATTAGTTCTGGTGCAGGAAGAAGTCCTATTGATGGATGGAATGTGTATTGTGCTACCAAAGCAGGGCTAGACATGCTTAGTTTAGTTTTTAAAGAAGAACTCAACAACAAAAAATTGAATATTAATATCTTAAGCTTAGCTCCTGGAATTATTGATACAGGTATGCAAGAAGAAATTAGAAAAGCTGATGAGTCTAACTTTTCAAATATAGAACGATTTATTGAATATAAAAAGAATGGAGATTTGGCAAGTCCAACAACTACAGCAAAGCTTATTGCTAAATTTATTTCAGACAAAACCTTACAAGAAAATACCATTTGTTCGGTAAGAGATATTAATTAAAACACAACTGTAGCATTCTAATAATGCCACAACAAAAAACCTTAACAAAAATAAAATAAAGGCTTATATTTGTGGGTGAACTAAAAAAATTATACATGAACTATTTTAAAATTACCGCAACTTTATTACTTGCTACTCTATTATTTTCAGCATCACCAAAAGCTTATGCCCAAATTGAAAGAACAGGTGATTGGTGCGGATCAGACCATCACTACGAAAATCAAATCCAACAAAACCCTTCTCTAATTCAACAAAAAGAACAATTTGAAGCTCAAGTTAGAGATTTTATACAAAACAACCCAAAGGGAACAGAAAAAAAAGGTGGCCCAAACGATAAAACACCTACCTATATTATTCCTGTAGTTTTTCATATTGTTACATTTAATGGTCAAGGTCATGTTTCTAAACAAGATATAGACAATGCTATGTTAACTCTTAATGAAGATTTTAGAAGACTTAATAATGATGCTTCACAAACAAGAAATACTACAAATGCTCCATTTGCACCAGTTGCAATTGATGCTGGAGTAGAGTTTAGATTGGCTCACCTTGATCCTAATGGAAATTGTACAGAAGGAATTGTAAGAGTAGAGTCTCCTCTTAGTGTTGAAGCCGGAGATGCAGTAAAAAATGTAAGTCGTTGGAATACAAAAAAATATTTTAATATATGGTCTGTAGTTAGTATTGCTGGTGGTGGTGGTGGTGGAATTATTGCTGGCTATGCTCAATTCCCCTGGAGCGGCATTAACAATACCTATGGGGTTGTTATGAATCACCAATTTATAAATAGAAATGATAGAACATTAACACATGAAGTAGGTCATTGTTTCGGTTTATTACACACTTTTCAAGGAGGTTGTTCAAATAATGGAACTGGTGGTGGAGATATGGTTGCAGATACTCCTCCAGTACAAACTTCTTCTTTTGGATGTCCTACTTCTCAAAATCTATGTACAAATGTTCCTTCAGGAGATTTTTACGGAACAGATGTTTTAGATCAAATAGAAAACTATATGAGTTACAATAGTTGTCAGAATATGTTTTCTGCAGGGCAAAAGGTGAGAATGGATGCTGTGTTAACTAGCACAAATACTAATACGGGATTAAGACAACTATCTGTTGCTTCAAATTTAGCATTTACAGGTATTGCAGATCCGTACGGTCCAGTAACATGTACCCCAATAGCAGATTTTACTTATGATAACCCCATGATTTGTGTTGGTTCAAGTGTTACTTATACAGACAACTCTTATAATGGTGTTGTTACTTCATACAACTGGATTTTTAATGGAGGAACTCCCGCAAATTCAACTGCTGCCAATCCAACAGTAACTTATAACACCCCAGGAGTTTATAACACTACTCATCAACCAGGAAATAGTGCTGGTACTGGAAATATAACTAAAAATAATATCATTACTGTTAGTTCATTAACTGCAGATTATTTTGGAGTTTTAGTAGAAAGTTTTGAAAATGCCACTACTTTTAATAATGACTTTATAGTACTTGATCCTACTGGTGGTCAGAAATTTCAAAGAACAACAAGTGTTGCTGCTACAGGAAGTGCATCTGTAGAACTAAGGAACTTTTTAACTTCTACTAATGCATTAAAGGATGAATTAATTACTCCTTCTTATGATTTATCTAATATAACAAACCCACAATTAAAATTTAAAATTGCTTTTGCAAGGAGAGCTTCTACAAATACAGACAGACTGTTGGTATGGTGGTCGTTAGATTGTGGCGAAACTTGGGTTTTAAAACTACCTTTAACAGCGGGCAACATAACCACTACAGGTTTAAAAACTTCATTTTGGGCTCCTACTGCTAGTGAGTGGGCTGAAAAAACGGTTGATTTAAGTACAATAACTAATGAAACAAATGTTCGTTTTAAATTCGCTTTTGAATCGGGTGGTGGAAATAACTTTTATTTAGATGATATTAATATTGATGGAATTACATCTGTAGGCGAACAATATGATAACATAAGTAGTTTTGTTATTTACCCAAATCCAGCAAAAAACAATGCAGTAATTAGTTTTAATCTTACTAAAGATGTTGATAATCTATCGGTTGTAGTTAAAGACTTATTAGGAAAAGACGTTACTAACATTATAAACGGACAAAGTTTTGCTACTGGCAAGTACACCCTTTCAATAGATGAAAACAATCAATTATCATCTGGAGTTTATTTTGTTCAATTCAGAGCTGATAATAATGTAATTACACAAAAATTGGTAATACAATAACATTATTTTTTTCAAATTAGTTTTTAGTTTTACAGGGGCTACTTATTTAAATAAGTAGCCTCTTTTTATTTTGTTCTACTTAAATTTGCTAGTTCAACTTCTCGAACCTAATGTTTAAAAAAATAAAAACATACATTAATTCACTTTTGCAACTGGTTAAAACCAAAATGCAAAATGATGAATTGAAAAAGTTTACTTTACAGTCTTTTCCCTTTTGGATATCATCTATTGTTGCTGGTTTAATAGCTGTTTTTTACTCAAAGCTATTCCATTGGGTTGAACAAGTTCATGAAACGATTGATTTTGAAAGAGCTTGGTGGATTTTTATTGTAGCTCCTTTAAGTTTTTTTATTGCTTGGTGGTTAGTTCATAAATTTAGCCCTACTGCTTCGGGTAGTGGGATTCCACAACTTATTGCTAGTATTCAATTTTCTGGACAAAAAAATGGGTCTTCAAATATTTTAAAATTGCTAAATGTAAAAGTGATTATTGTAAAAATTGTAAGTAGCATAACCTTATTACTTGGTGGAGGAGCAATTGGAAGAGAGGGGCCTACTATACAAATTTCGGGAGCAATTTTTAATACTATTTATCGTTTTGTACCCGATTTTTGGCCTAAAATTAATCAACGATTAATGCTTATTTCTGGTGGAGCTGCTGGATTAGCTGCAGCATTTAATACTCCTTTAGGCGGAATTGTATTTGCCATTGAAGAACTCGGAAAAACTCACCTAAATGCCATGCGAACTCACTTGTTTACTGCAGTAATTATAGCTGGTTTAACTTCTCAACTTTTTTTGGGTTCTTACCTATATATTGGCACTCCTGATGTTCCAGAAATGAAAGGACTAGCTATTATTCATGTAATATTAACAGCTATTTTTAGTAGTTTTTTTGGTTATCTATTCTCAACCATTTTAGTAAAAATAATTCGTTGGAAAAAAATATTAAAACACACCAAACAAAAAGCTGCATGGGCTATTTTTATGGGACTATTATTTGCTACCTTAATTTATTTTACTGGTAACTATTCCACAGGTTCTGGAAAAACGGTAATGGTAGATTTATTGTTTAACGAAAATGCTACAACCCAATGGCATACTTTCCCGTCTAGATTTTTTGCTTCTATTATTACTTATGTTAGTGGAGGAGCTGGAGGAATATTTGCTCCATCATTATCTATTGGAGCTACTTTGGGCGATGGCATCGTAAACTTGTTAAACATCCCTGAATTTAAAAATTTAATTATCATTACCTCTATGATTGCTTTTATGACTGGAGTAACACATGCTCCATTTACTTCATTCATTTTAGTTTTAGAAATGACCAACAGACATACTAGTGTTTTTTCTATGATGTTAGCAGCTGTTATTGCAATTAGTGTAGCCAAAGTCTTAAATAAAAAATCATTTTATGAGCAATTGGTAGAAGACTATCTTAATTCACCCCTTTTTACTCCTAAAAAAGAAAAAAACCAACTTATTAAATAAACAAAAATGAATAGCCTTACCGAAAAAACCGACTTCCTAAAGCAATTGGTAACAATTCTGATACTTTGTTTATTAAGTGTTTTACTTTTTTCAATTATTGGGGCTGTTGTAGCCAACTTACTTTTTGATATTAATATCAACCACCAATTTTCTTATCATCAATTAGCAAATGATGAATTAAATGCACTAAAAATCATTCAACTTTTTAGTTCCATAGGGTTGTTTATTATCCCTCCTATAATTTATACTAAACTTTTTAGCGATAAACCACTTATTGAACTTGGCATTAAAGCAAAAACTAACTTTAAAAGTATTATTCTAACTGTTCTTATTATGTTGGTGGTAATGCCATTTTTATCCTTTACAATAGAAATAAACTCAAAATTAATATTACCTGAATTTATGTCTGCTATTGAAGAATGGATGAAGCAAAGTGAAGAACAATCCATGTTATTAATTTCATCCTTCCTTAAAATGGATAACTTTCTTGATTTTCTTTTCATCTTTTTGTTAGTTGCTATTTTACCGGCTGTAGGCGAAGAGTTATTGTTTAGAGGAGTCTTACAAAAACTTTTTATTAAATGGACCAAAAAATACCATTTAGGTATTTGGATTACAGCGATTATATTTAGTGCATTACACATGCAGTTTTATGGCTTTTTACCTAGGTTAATTTTAGGAGTAATGTTTGGCTATCTATTTTTTTGGAGTAAATCACTTTGGCTACCAATTTTAGCTCATTTATTAAACAATGGTTCTGTGGTAATAGCTGCTTATATAAATCCTGACACTATTAACGAAAGTGAGCTATTTTCTTCTTCAGACAATACCTTGTTATCCATTTCACTTATCATAATAAGTTTTATTACCACAGCATTTTTACTTTTATCACTTAAAAAAACTCAAATAAATACCGTTTAATCTAAAAACCCAACCGTTTATATACTAAAACCCTCCATTTAAAAGTTACTTCTTCAACTTATACTACGAATTGTTTAGTTTTGTAGGTAAGCATTATGTAGTTTATGAATGTAAAAACAACATTTTATTATTTTATTGGATTTCTTTTTCTATTGCTTTCAGTTAACCTTAAAGCACAAGAAAACATTACCACCTTTGGTATTCAGTTTAAACCTATTGTGCCATTAAATTACATAGATGGTGGTAGCCAAACTAAAGAGCAAAACAACATTTCTTTTAAAATTGAACCTAAAGCTGGATTAAGTTTCGGAATGGTAATACGAAAAGGGTTAACTAAAAATATTTCGTTAGAAACGGGTATTAACTACTTACGAAGAAACTTTAGTTTGAGCATAAATGATAAAGATTCTGCTTTTTCAAGCAATTCTAAATTCAGATTAGTAACTTATGAAATTCCTGTATCAGGCTTAGTTTATGTGCAACTTAGTAGAGAAATGTTTATGAATGTTTCGGGAGGTTTTTCTGTAGATATGTATCCTACACCTCTTTTTGTAGGTGAATTTGAGGTATTTGCTAATGCTGTAAACAGAAAAAGCTGGGTTCAGGTGAGTTTAATAGCTAATGTTGGTTGGGAATATAGAACTAGAAATAGTGGTTATTGGTATTTAGGGTTTTCTTTCCATAGGCCATTTAGTTCTTTAATGCAATCTATTGTTACTTATGAAGCCTTTAATAGAAGAGAAGAAGCAAGGTTTAATTTATCTGGTAATTATTTAACAATAGATTTAAGGTATTTTTTCCATGAGGACAAACAGAAGAAAGCACCTCCTAAAAAAGATTTTAGACAAAAAAAACCTGAACATTTAAAATAAAAAAACCTCCAAGACTTCTTGGAGGTTTTTTAGTGTTATTATTTCAGCAAATTATCTGCTAATTAAAACATTAAATGCTTTTGTAGATTCATCAGCAAAAGTCATTTTAAAAATATAAGTTCCGTTTTCAATATTAGCAACATCAACAGAAATTACATTGGTTGAGCTTAAGTTAACATTTTCTGAAGATACTAACTTTCCTGTTACATCATAAATATCTACTTGAGCTAAGCCATTAAACTTGCCTACAGGTATGTTAATTATGTTATTAGCAGGGTTTGGATAAGGGGTTATATCATTCTCTTTGTTTACTTCATCAACACCTACAGATCCTGCAGGAGCAAAAGTAACAGAAAGAGCAGGTACATTTTCTAATCCGAATCCATTTAAGAAAGCATTAGTTCCATCAACAAATGAAGGGAAACTAGGTTGTAAATAAGTATTTTGAGTAGTTGTATAATCTAACTGATTATCAAATCCTAAAAACATTACTGAGTTTGCTGCTCTAAAGCAATATAAATAACGTTGGTTATCAACTAACGTAATAGGTGAATTAAAAGGAAGATAAATATTAGAGTCTTGATCATTTGCTTGGAAAACATGGAATACGTTATCTATTTCTACTAAATTGGCAAAACCAAAATTAGCATCATTAACATCTGTAAAAACATCGTTCCACTCGTAA
This sequence comes from Vicingaceae bacterium, assembly GCA_032251145.1. Taxonomy (GTDB): domain Bacteria; phylum Bacteroidota; class Bacteroidia; order Flavobacteriales_E; family Vicingaceae; genus BRH-c54. The sequence continues at coordinate 30,988 of JAVVER010000010.1, forward strand.
ACTACAGTTTCTATAAACTCATTTGTTATGTCATCTCCTGCACTTGCTGTAACAGAAAAAGTCATTCCGTTTGCTTGTAATCTACTTGCATTAGGATCACTAAAAGCGATACAGTTTTCATACCCTGTTGTAAAGGTTGCTGGTCTGAAGCCTGCTGGGCTTAACAACTCACCATTATTTTCATCTCTTCTTCCATAAGAATAAATGTTGTTGTCTAACATAAAATCTGCAGAAATAACATTATCATTAGGATCTCCATCAGGATTTGCAGTAGTAATAGTATAAGTCATTGTGTAGTAACCAGCAGAATAAGATGCTTGAGAAAAAGTTCCTAAAGCAACATAAATAGAATCGTTAGGTAATAATCCGTTAATAGGAGCTGAATCAGAAAAAATTGAGTTTCCTCCAAATGAGATATCAACTGCTAATGTAGCATTGTTTTGAGTTTGATTTCCAAAGTTTCTAACCCATGCACCAGTAGGCACACTAAATTCTGATGCATTTTGAGAAAGTGGTAATAAGTTAGAAAATCTTCTAGCTCTTAACACATCTGCTCTTGTAGAACCTAAATCGTCTGCAAATAAGCCAACTTTGCTACCTATAAACCCAGTAACATTACCAGCAATAATGTCGTTTCTTAATAACGCTCCATCTACATCTGAAATCATGATAACAGGAATGGTTACAGATAGCCCACTAGCCCCTCCTCCCATACCAACTGGTGGTCCGGCTATGTTATTCACAATAATAACAGCTAAAGCACCTGCATTTTGAGCTGCTAAAGCTTTTGCTCCAAATTCACATGATGCTCTATAAACTACTGCAATATTTCCAGTTAAATTAGTAGATAATGGAGGAGCACAAGCAATTGTATCTCCACCTGGAGCATCAACAAATTTTAAAACACCTGTTACGGCATTTGCTGGGTTATTTAAATCTGGCGTTGCCCAGTCGTTTCCTCCAGGGTCTGCCCAGGTTAAAGCATAATTAGCCATTAATGGAGCGGGAGATTGCACTTGAAAAATCACCTGTGCAAAAGCAAAAGCTCCGGTTAAGGTCATTGCTAAAAATAGTGAAAGTTTTTTCATAATTTTAAAATTTAGTTAGTAATTAGATTATTTATTTTAAGTTAACAAATGTAATACTTAATTTAAAAAAAATCAAAAAAATCTTCTAAAGTCTTATAAATCTTCTTTTTAAGAACCCAAGAATAAACAAATAAATATAGGGTAAATTATCTTACCATCGCATTAAACTCGTTGGTATAAGTAAAAATAAGCTTTTGCATCACTTTATCCACTTCATTATCAGTTAATGTTTTGTTCTCATCCTGAAAAACAAAACTTATAGCATACGATTTTTTTCCTTGTTCAAGGTTTTTCCCTTCGTAAACATCAAACAAATTTACCTTTTTAAGCAATCTTTTTTCTTGCTTAAATGCAGCTGTTTTTAATGCTTCATATGTTGTTGAAGTATCTAATAATAATGACAAATCTCTTCTTACAGGAGGAAACTTACTGATTGGACGATAAATTACATTGTGCTTTTTGATGGTATTAATAAACTCATCTAAATTGAATTGTGCAAAATATACAGGCTGATTAATTTCAAATTGTTTTTGAAGCTCAGAACTAACTTCACCCAATTGAACCAATGCTTTATTGTTGGTAGAAAAGGTTAATCCGTATGCAAAATTATTGGAGGTTGATATATCGCTTACACTTTTATCTTCTTCAATTCCAAATCTTTCTAACAAAGCTATTACAACTCCTTTTAAGTGATAAAAATTACTGTTTTCTTTAGTCGTGTTCCAATTTTCAGGATGTTGCTTTCCGGTAACAAACAAGCTCAAACAATTGGCTTCATTAAACTTTCCATCCGCTGTTGAATAAACTTTACCTATTTCAAACAATCTTAAATCAGGACTTTTTCTGTTTTGATTAAATACTATTGTCTCTAAACCATTATACAGCAATGTTTTTCGCATTACGCCTAATTCATTACTCAACGGGTTAAGCAATTCTACCAAGTCTTCTGTTTGATTGTTGTAATAAGATTTTTTAGTTAATGAATTAGAAAACACCTCGTTAAACCCTTTGTTTACAAGTAAATCAGATATCGTATTAACAATTTTTTCTTTATCAGGAGCAGGTTTTTGAGTGATGGATGTGGTCATTTTTGATGGGATTTCCACATTATTATAACCATAAACACGTAAAATTTCTTCTATCACATCTACTTCTCGGGTAACATCTACTTTAAATGGAGGAACGCTAAGCTCCAACTCATTCTCATTTTCTTTTGTAATAATTATTCCTAAAGAAGTAATAATATTTTTGATAAGTGCTCTGTTTAGCTGTTTTCCAATTAATCTATCGCAATTGTTGTAGTTAAAACCAATTTCAAAGTTTTTGATTTTTTCTGGATAAACATCACTCACTTCTGAAGCTATTGTTCCCCCTGCAACTTGCTGAATAAGTTGAGCTGCTCGTTTCAATGCATAAATGGTAATATTTGGATCAGCTCCTCTTTCATATCTAAAAGAAGCATCTGTATTTAATCCGTGTCTTTTAGAGGTTTTTCTGATAGTAACTGGATTAAAATACGCACTTTCTAAAAACACTTGCTTAGTATTATTAGTTACTCCGGCAGTTGCTCCGCCAAAAACTCCAGCAATACATAGTGGTTTTTCGGAATCACAAATCATTAAATCTTGGTCGGACAATGTTCTTTCTGTTCCATCTAGCGTAACAAACTTTGTTTTGTCGGTTACTGTTTTTACAATAATTTTTTTATCCACTATTTTATCTGCATCAAAAGCATGTAGGGGTTGACCTGTTTCGTGCAACACAAAATTAGTGATATCAACCACATTATTAATTGGATTCAAACCTATACTCAACAATTTATTTTTCAACCAATTAGGGGATTCTTTTACCTCAACATTAGTTATTGATAAGGATGAATAACGCGGACATCTTTCTTTATCTTCTACTTTTACCTCAATGCTTAAATTGTTATTGGCAGCCTTTACATCATCTACAGCTGGAAAGTTAACAGCTAGTTTTTCTGTGGCGGTTTGGTTTAAAACTGCTGCAATATCTCTTGCTACACCAATATGGCTGGTAGCATCTGCTCTGTTTGGAGTCAATCCTATTTCAAAAATTACATCTGTTTCTACTCCAAAAAAATCGCTTGCTAGTTTACCAATAGACGCATCTCCATTCAGCACCATAATTCCATCATGCGATGTTCCTAATCCTATTTCATCTTCAGCACAGATCATCCCCTCAGAAACCTGTCCTCTAATTTTAGATTTATTAATTTTAAAAGGTTCTCCCTCTAGCGGATAAATGGTACAGCCAACTGGGGCAACAACTACTTTTTGACCTTTAGCCACATTTGGAGCTCCACAAACAATATTCAATAAAGGCTCATTTTCATTAACTTTTACTTTAGTGAGGCTCAATCTATCCGCATCAGGATGTTTTTCTTTAGCAACAACCTCTCCTATCACCAACCCTTTTAACCCGCCTTTTATGCTTTCCGTAGTTTCATAACCTTCTACTTCTAATCCACAATTAGTTAATAGCTCCGAAAGTTGCTCAATAGAAAGGTGTTCAATATCTATATAATCTTTAAGCCAGTTGTATGAAATTTTCATTATTAAATCAATTTTTGAGCGTCAAAGATAATTATTTTTATAGCAGAATTCAGCATTAAAATAAGAAGCCTTGTTCTACATCTCCAATCTCCTTTTAGTAAATTACCTGAAATTATAAAAAAAATGTACTTTTGCTTCATAACAAAGCAGTTATATCAAACATTCTCAATTAACTAAACCCGTGAAAAAAATTAAATTCCTGTTTTTATTCTTGATGTTAACCTGCATTTACAACATTGGATATACTCAAAATAAAGCCATAGCATTAAATGTTAAAACTTTTGATAAAGCTGATAAAGCAGATTTAGATAAAGCAGAAGATTTTTACCTACAAGAATATTATACCTTAGCACTACCGATTTACGAAGAATTAATTGAAAAATATCCTAACGAAACCTATCTTCAATATCGCTTAGGAATGTGTTATTTGAAAAAACAAGATGCTTATGATAAAGCCGTATTCTATTTAAAGCCAATAGCAGAAAGCAACCCTGATGCTGCAGATATAAAGTACTTTTTAGGAATTGCCTACCATTTAACCTATCAATTTGATGAAGCTATTAAAGTGTTTAATGAATACCTTAATCAAAAAATTGATGACGAACAACAACAAGTTACAAAGCGATTAATTGAAAACTGCATGAATGCTAAAATGTTGGTAGCAAATCCCGCAGAAGTAACCATTACCAATATTGGAGCCCCCATAAACTCAGAAGCTTCAGAATATGTTCCTGTAATTTCTTCTGACGAACAAACCATGTTATTTACCTACGTTGGCAAAAGATCTAAAGGTGGTTTTGAAGATATTTTTATTTCCGAAAAATCAGCAAATGGAGAATGGAAAAACCCTGAACCATTGGGAGATAATATTAATGGGTATAATCATGATGCTTGTATTGCCCTTTCTCCTGATGGTCAACTACTTTTTATTTATAAAGACAGTAAAGATAAAAAAGGAGAAATTTATTACAGCAAATTATCAGGAAATAACTGGAGTGACCCAAAACCACTTTTAGGAGAGGTAAATACCAATCATTGGGAAGGAAGTGCCTCATTATCTGCTGATGGAAAAACATTATATTTTACCAGTGATAAACCTGCCGGATTTGGAGGTAGAGATATTTATAAAGCAACTTTAATTAACGATAGTATTTGGGGAAATATAGAAAACTTAGGACCAACCATCAACACTCCTTATAATGATGATGCCCCTTTTATCCATCCAGATGGAAGAACTTTGGTTTTTAGTTCTGAAGGGCATAATAGCATGGGAGGTTATGATATTTTCCACACCCAACTTCAACCAGACGGAACATGGTTGCCGCCAACAAATATTGGATTTCCAATTAACAGCCCTGATAGAGATACTTATTATGTACTATCTGCTAACGGAGAAAGAGGCTATTTTTCTTCGGGAAGACCTGGTGGTTACGGATTGCAAGATATTTATAGTGTAATGCCTGGTTTGGTAGGTTTTGTTCCAGCTATTGCTGTTGTTAAAGGAACCGTAACCCTCAATAATCAACCTACTGAAGCAGAAATAATAGTTACCATACAAAGTTCAGAAGAAACACATAGTAAGTTGGGTTCTAACTCTGTTACAGGAGAATACCTAACTAACTTACCAAAAGGAGAAATCTATGAAATCGTTTATAAATTAAAAGACGCTCACCTTTTAAAATTAAAGGGCGATTCTGTTGTTATGGAACTTATAGCAATTGAAAATAGTGAAGAGTTCTCTGAAATCAATAAAGATGTAGCTTTTTATACTGTTGATTTTGAACCTGATGTAATTGTTGAAGAAGAAGAAAATATAGAAGAAACTTATGGCGATAAAAGCTCCGAAGGCTTAATATTTAAAGTGCAAATAGCTGCTTACAATATGCCCGAAAATTATAGCTACGACAGATTGAAAGGGTTGGGAGATGTTGAAAAAAATCTATTAGATGACGGTATTACACGATTTACTATAGGAGGAGATTTTAACACCCTAAATTTAGCTAACGAACATAGAGACAAAGTGGTGGCAAAAGGACAAGATGACGCATTTGTAACAGCTATCTATAAAGGGAAAAGAGTATATTTAGAAGAACTTATCGAGCAAGGAATTTTAAAAGAATAAGCTTTATATTTATTTATTATATACTCTTTTTAACCAATGAGGCAACACAAAAATACCTATAAAAAGATAAGGATAATAACTAATTAACCTCCATAAAACTGCCAGTAACCCAGCCAAACCAATAGGAATAAAATCTTTTAAAAATCCATTAAAAGCAAATTCTGCAATACCTGCTCCTCCAGGTGTAGGACTAATCAACATAATTACCCACATTACCAATTGTCGTCCGTAGATTAATAAATGATCATCTACTGCAACAAACGCTAAAATTAGAAAGTTAACTACCCAAAATCTGGCTGTCCAGGCTAAAAAAGTAGCCACAAATGCTTTAACCCAAAACCAAATCGATTCTTGTTTCATTTGTTTAGAAGTTAAAATAATATCATCTCCAACTTGTATAGCACTGTATCTCCACTTCTTCAAAAATCTAATCTTAAACACATTTAAAATAATTGCTTTAAACCCCTTAGGATTTAATAGAATTCCATAAGTAATAATACTTAAAAGTAAGAACATAAAACCGTATCCTATCCAAAAAATGCCTTCTGTTGAAAAGGTGATTCCAAAAATTTTCTTTTGCAACTCTACAGGAAATAATTGTGTGGTGCCAATAAAAATCAATACCAGCGGCACTGTTAACACATAAAAAAGTTCATCAAAAAAAGCAGTAATCATTACAATAGCCGTACTTTTTCCTGCACTTATTCCTTCTTTATTAATAATGTACAATGCCGCTCCTGTTCCGCCAACTACCGAAGGAGTTACTGCTGAAACAAACTCCCAAAGCATAATTACATCAAAACTATTTCGCCAACTAATTTTATTGTGGGTAAGCACTCTAATTCTGTACATGTAACCAAAATCTCTGCAAGCCATCATTAAGAGGGCTACAAACATCCAAAAGAAAAATTCTAAATTCCAATCTATGTTTTGAAATTCATTCCAATCGGTATTTTTCCATAGCAAATAACCGGAAACCAATAAGCCAATAACTATTGGTATCGCAATTTTTTTTGCGGTAAATAATTCGGTTACTTTGCTACTATTTTCTGACATTTAAAAACTGATTCAAAAAATGAAAAAAATCTACTATCTATCAACGTGTTCAACGTGTAAAAAAATTATTCAAGAGCTTAACTTGAGTAATGATTTCGAATTTCAAGATATCAAAACTACAAAAATAACTGATGTACAACTGCAAGAAATGGCAAAATTGAGCGGTTCCTACGAAAGTTTATTTAGCCGAAGAGCTATTAAGTACAAAACAATGGGCTTAAAAGACAAAGAATTAACAGAAAATGACATCAAAAAATTAATTTTAGAAGAATATACTTTTTTAAAACGCCCTGTTATCCTTATTGATGATGCTATTTTTGTAGGCAATTTGGCAAAAACTGTTGATGCTGCTAAAAAACTTTTATGAGTACCAACCTAAAACCTCATTTAGCTCTTTTTGGCGCTAATCTTATCTATGGAGCAAACTATTCTATAGCCAAAGATTTGATGCCTAATTTTATACAACCTTTTGGTTTGGTGCTAAGTCGGGTAATAGGAGCTGTGGTGCTTTTTTGGATTATTTATGTTTTTTCGTATGAAAAAGTAGCTAAAAAAGACTTCTTGCTGTTAGGTTTGTGCGGATTGTTCGGAGTAGCTGCCAATCAGTTAATGTTCTTATACGGATTAGACAACACCACTCCTATCAATGCTGGAATTATTATGGTTTCCAATCCAATTATGGTGTTAATTGCTTCTGCCATTATTCTTAAAAACAGAATTACATTAACCAAAGTATCGGGAATTGCTTTAGGAATAATCGGAGCATTGTTGCTCTTGTTGTTTAAAGGAGATTTTTCTTTTGGTTCGGAAAATTTAAAAGGAGATATTTTCATCTTTTTAAATGCTATGTCGTATGGAATTTATTTGGTTATCGCTGTTCCGCTAATGCGAAAATACAAGCCTATAACAGTAATGTCGTGGGTTTTTGCTTTTGGATTAATCATGGTTTTTCCATTTGGTTTTAACGAGTTTAAGCAAATTGAATGGTCAACTTTTACCCCAACCATTTGGTGGGAGTTTCTGTTTGTGGTTATTTCCACTACTTTTTTAGCCTATTTATTTAATATTTACGGACTAAAAAGACTTTCGCCCTCGGTGGTTTCTACTTATATATACCTCCAGCCACTACTAGCAACATTAATTGCTATTTGGGCAGGAAAAGACAGTCTGGATATGATTAAAATTAGTGCAGCTTTGTTTATTTTTACAGGCGTTTATTTGGTGAGTAAACGCCCCCAAATCCCCCGAAGGGGACTTAGAGGACTGAAAAAATAAATGTGATAATTGAAAATAACTACAAACAAAAACACCACTCAGAAAGGCAGTAATAACGGGCTTTGTGTGGCTGGAAACTCCTCTCCTTTGGGGAGGTTGGGAGGGGCTAACTCATAAACTAGAAGAATGAATTCAATATTAATAATATATACAGGCGGAACCATAGGAATGGTTCAGGATAAAATTACAGGAGCATTGGTTTCTTTTAACTTTGATGCTTTATTGCATGAAATTCCTGAGCTAAAAAAAATTAACGCCACTATAAATACCATTTCTTTTGAGCACCCCATAGATTCATCAGATATTAATCCGCAACATTGGGTGAAGCTCTGTAAGATTATTGAAGAAAACTATAACAACTATGATGGTTTTGTGGTGCTTCATGGTTCAGATACCATGGCTTACACTGCTTCTGCATTAAGTTTTATGACAGAAAACCTTACCAAACCTATTATTCTTACGGGTTCTCAATTACCTATTGGAGCGGTAAGAACAGATGCTAAAGAAAATTTACTTTCGGCTATAGAAATTGCTGCTTCAAAATTTAACGGAAAAATGTTAGTGCCTGAAGTAGCCATTTATTTTGAATACAATTTATACCGAGGAAACAGATCTACCAAAGTAAGTGCCGAGCAATTTGAAGCTTTTCAATCGCCCAACTACCCTTTTTTAGCAGAAGCCGGAGTAAACCTAAAGTTTAACTCACAATACCTTTTACAACCTAATTTTGATGCTCCTACACAGTTTCATTATGAGTTGAATACCAATATCGCTACTTTAAAAATGTTTCCTGGTATTAACCAACATATGGTAGAAGCCATTGTTTCCATTCCGAATTTAAAAGCCTTGGTAATAGAAACTTTTGGAGCAGGAAACAGCACCACCGCTGATTGGTTTATTGAGTGTTTACAAAAAGCAATTGAAAAAGACGTATTGGTAGTAAACATTTCACAGTGCATTAGCGGAAGCGTAGAACAAGGCAAATATGAAACAAGTTCAGCTCTTAAACGAATTGGTATTGTAGGTGGCAAAGACTTAACTTTTGAAGCAACAATCACCAAATTAATGTACTTATTAGGCAAAAACCTACCACTTGATGAAACTAAATCATTCATGCAGCAATCACTTAGAGGAGAGTTAGTGGAGTGAGTAAGATTTTATTTTCTCCTCAAAAAAATCTTATTTTTACCAAAAACTTAATCTTGAACGTCAACGCTCAAATGACCAACAGACCTAAAGCCATTGTAGCCGTAACCAACGATTTAACCACCGACCAGCGGGTACATAAAATTTGTACTACGTTGCTATCGTTAAATTATGATGTTTTGCTCGTTGGCAGATTAAAGGTGGATAGTTTGCCGCTTCAACCACAAAATTATGCTACCAAAAGGTTTAAACTTTGGTTTGGTAAAGGTGCTTTTTTCTATGCCAATTACAACATCCGATTGTTTTTTTTCTTGCTTTTCAGCAAGCAATCGCTTATTTGGAGTAACGATTTAGACACGCTACCAGCTTGTTTTCTAGCTTCAAAAATGAAAAACAAAACCTTAGTTTTTGATAGTCATGAATATTTTACCGAAGTACCAGAATTAATTCCTCGTCCGAAAATTCAGGCTTTCTGGAAAAGAATAGAACGCTTTATTTTACCTCAACTAACCAAAGTAATTACGGTCTGTAATGGTATTGCCAAAATCTACCGCAAAGAATATAACATTGATGTAAAAGTGGTAAGAAATGTTCCTTTTTTAAGTGCTTCGAGCCATTCAGCCGAAAAGAAAGAAAAAATCATACTTTATCAGGGAGCGATAAATGTAAACCGAGGTATTGAAACTATGGTAAAAGCCATGCAGTATATTGATGGAGCAACCATGCAACTTATTGGAAAAGGCGACATCTCTGCCTCTATTCAGCAACTTATTGAGCAACTCAACTTAAACGATAAAGTAATAATGCTGGGAGAAATTCCTTATCAAGAACTCAAAAACTATACGCAACAAGCGACTATAGGATTAAGTTTAGAAGAAAATGTTGGTTTAAACTACCAATTGGCATTGCCCAATAAATTATTTGATTATATCCACGCAGAAACACCTGTTTTAGTAGCTGGTTTACCCGAAATGAGTGCATTAGTAAAACAGTATCAGCTTGGAGAAATTGCTAAAAGTAACGACCCAAAAGTATTAGCCAGTCAACTCAATGAAATGCTGAAAAACGAAGCTCAACTCAATCTTTGGAAAGCAAATGCAGCAAAAGCTAAACAAGAATTGAATTGGGAAAAAGAATCGGAAATAATTAAAGAAATGTTGAATAATAAAAGATAGTATTTACTTAAAACCATTAATGTATTGAGCTTTATTTTAAAATAGAAAATGTCCATTCACAACTCACCCCCTAACCCCCTCTCTTTGAAGAGAGGGGGAGAAGTTATCGGAAGATAACTTGGGGGTGAGTCGAGAACAAGCTAATAATTAATATTAATTGTTAAAAATGACACCTTTAAAAACTATAAAATGGCTTTGTGTGATGGCTACCCCTCTTGAGAGGGGTAGGGGTGTGTTTTTAAAACCTGCTAATTTTATTTAAACAAATTGAACTTAACAAATCTAAATATCATTTCATTTAACGTGCCTTATCCAGCAAATTATGGCGGTGTGATAGATGTTTTTTACAAAATAAAACACCTTCATAAAAATGGCATTAAAGTACACTTACATTGTTTTGATTACGGCAGAGGAAAACAAACTGAACTAGAAAAATATTGCGAAACAGTACATTATTACAAACGACAAACAGGTGTTTTCTCGTTTTTGAGTTTAACTCCTTACATCGTAAAATCAAGAGTTGCCACAGACTTAAAAACCAACTTGCTAAAAAATGATTTTCCTATTTTATTTGAAGGGTTACACACCAGTTTTCTACTTAACGATAAAGCTTTTAAGAAGCGTTTTACAATACTAAGAGCCACCAATATTGAGCATGATTATTACTCCTATTTAGCCAAAGCAGAACAACATTTTTTTAAGAAAATTTATTTCTCTATTGAAGCATGGAAAGCCAAAAAATACGAGCCAATTGTGCAACAAGCCAATCTTATTTTGGTAGTTTCTAAAACTGATGAAAACTATTTTAACACCCAATATCCCACTAACAAAACGGTTTTTATCCCATGCTTTCATGCTGAAGAAAAAATTGAAATCCAGCAAGGTAAAGGAGATTATGTGTTATACCATGGCAATTTGGGTGTCCCCGAAAATGAAGCTGCTGCTTTAGTTATTTGCAATGAAATCTTCAATTCATTAGACATTCCTTTAATTATTGCCGGATTAAATCCAACAAAAAAATTAAGTTCTACAATTAATAAGTACAAAAACATTCAATTGGTTGGCAATCCTACCGAAAGCAACATGCAAGAATTGATTAGCAACGCTCAAATTAATTTGCTTTACACCCATCAACCAACAGGGCTAAAATTAAAACTGCTCCACTCTTTGTTTAAAGGAAGGTTTTGTTTAGCAAATCCAACGATGTTATCAGGAACAACGCTGACTAATTTATGTGAAATTGCTGATGATAATGAAACTTTTAAATCCAAAATTAAATCTCTTTTTCAGCAAGAAATAGATGTTGAAATAGTGAAAACTCAACGAGAAACAGCACTAGCAAATTATTCCAATCAGGAAAATTGTTTGAAATTAATTGATGCAATTACAAATCAACTTGTTTGAAATAATCTTCAAATAAAAGCACTTTTTTAGCATCCTTAGGATAAAACAAAAAAGGAGCTACATCATTTGCCATTTCTTGCATATTTATTTTACTACATGCTTCAAGTATTGCTTCTTTTAGTTTCGAAGAATTATTAATTCCTAACTTTAAATTAAGATACTCATAATTAGGTAATACACTTTTACCTAAGAGGAAAACAATATCATAAAAATCTCTACCTTTATTTCTTTTTCTATTAATAACTGCATAGCACTTTTGAGCAAGAAGAATATCTGTAGGAGTTGTAAAAACTGAAGTAAACACATCAAATTTATTTAAAATTACGGTTTCTGGTTCGAACTCAAAATTTTGTGGTTCAGTATCTAATTGAATTAAAATTTTCTCTTCAACATGTCCAGTTAATTTTTCATTAAATAAAATGTTCGGAAATTTTATGTAGCAATGAAAAGCTCCTCTTAGAACATTTTTTAATTCTACTTCATAACCTTCTTTTTTCAGCTGCTTTTCAATGTAAGAAGCTATTTCTAAAAACTCGTTTTCGGTCAAATTAAAATTATCAAAATCTAAGTCCTCAGAAAATCGTTGTTGATTATGCACTATTCTTAAGCATGTTCCTCCTAAAAAACAAAGTTTGTTTGCAAAGGGACTGTCAAAAATAATTTCTAAAATTTTATATTGTAAATACTCTCTAAGAATAAATCGTTTAAATGGCTTTAAATTATCAGGGTAATGATTTTCTATTTCTTTGATACTAAGCATATATATAATTTAAAAAGTTTTTTGCCCTCTTATTTAATTTATTAGAATTAAATAAATTAAGATAACTATTAAATAAATCAATATCTAAAAGCTTCAACTCTTCTTTATTCCATCTCAACAAATCAAAATCATCTATTTCATTTATTTGAGAATTAAGATACAAATAGTCCAACACCGTTTTTTCAAGGCTTGCCATTTTAAAATACTGATTTTTATATGTTATTAATCGGTATCCAAAAAACAAATTTGATTTAAAATTACGATATGAAAAATTGGCAATTGGTGTAGAAAATTCATTTGTTTTTGTTGTTGTTGCCGAAGTTAATGTATAAACCCCTTCGGGTATAATATTATAATAACTCAATGCTGTTTCAAAAGAAAGATAAGATGGTTGATAAATAGTGTTAGCCACTAAATATAAAAATTCCTCATTTATAATTGTATCTGAAAAGCAATAAAAATTATTTCTAATTTTAATGATGTATCCTTTTTTTTGCCAATTGACAAGATTTTTTTTATCAAAATTTGGAAAATACTTTAGAATGTCTTTTGTAGAAAAAACCAAAAAACAATCCATTATTTCTTTAAATCGATTGTACATTTTATTTCCATTAATTACCAAAATTAGTAATTTTTAGAAATAAAAAGAAGTTTTTGGTAATTTATCATTAATACAACAACTGATTAGGATAAATGCTCAGGTGTGTTTTTTTAATGTTATCGTATAATAGTTGCTTAAATTCCTCAATGTTAATTTTCTTTTCAGCAGAAATATAAACGCTAGGCACTTCACTTTCTCTGCTCATCCACATTTTCTTTAGATCTTCCAGCGAATAATTTTCTCTGGTTTTTGGCAACAAATCATCCTCATCTTTTTTCACATAAGTAAACGCATCAATTTTATTAAACACCATAATTGTTGGTTTATCCAACGCATTTAAATCTTGTAAGGTTTCATTAACTACGCGAATATGATCCTCAAATGCAGGATGAGAAATATCTACCACATGCACCAACACTTCCGCTTCTTTTACTTCATCTAAAGTAGATTTAAAAGATTCTATCAAATGGTGAGGCAATTTTCTGATAAAACCAACCGTATCGGTAAGTAAAAAAGGCAGGTTTTCTATTACCACTTTTCTGATAGTAGTATCTAAGGTTGCAAAAAGTTTGTTTTCAGCAAAAACTTCCGATTTACTCAACATGTTCATAATGGTAGATTTACCAACATTGGTATAACCCACCAACGCTACTCTTACCATTTGAGCACGCTGTTTTCTTTGTGTGGCTTTTTGCTTATCAATTTTTTTAAGCTTTTCTTTTAACAGTGCTATTTTATCTAAAATAATACGTCTATCCGTTTCTATTTGAGTTTCCCCCGGACCACGCATACCAATACCACCTTTCTGACGCTCCAAATGCGTCCACATTCTAGTTAATCGAGGTAAAAGATATTGTAATTGAGCTAATTCTACTTGTGCACGAGCATGAGCAGTTTGTGCTCTGGAAGCAAAAATATCGAGAATCAAATTGCTTCTATCTAGAATTTTACATTCTAATGCTCTTTCAATATTTCTTAATTGAGAAGGAGAAAGTTCATCATCAAAAATAACTAACCCTACCTCATTTTCTTTAATGAAAGTTCTTATTTCTTCCAGCTTTCCCTTTCCTACAAAGGTTTTAGTATCGGGATGACCTACTTTCTGGGTAAATCTTTTAACAGTTTCCGCTCCGGCAGTTTCTGCCAAAAATGCTAACTCATCTAAGTATTCTTGTAACTGATCTTCGTCCTGCTCTCCTTTAATAATCAGTCCGACCAAAACAGCCCTCTCTACACTCAAGTCTTGTGTGTCGTGTGATTTTTTTATCATAAAATGATTTGAAATTTATGTCTTAAAACCATGGTTTTCCTAATAAATAAGGTTTTATCAGACCTGCCCATAAAATTATTACAAATGCTACAGAATAAAAAGCAACTCCTTTTTTGTGTTTCATTACATCTGTTGCTGCTTTTTTAGATTTTACTCTACCAATAGTAATTAAAGCAATGGCTAGTATCATTAATAAACCATGCTCTAACGACCAAAAACGAGCCTCAGAAATTTTCATTGATTCTCCAATTGTTGCTAATCTTCCACTCATAAAATACACCGCCAATCCTATTACAAATTGCAAATGAGTAAAACTGAGCAAAAGCAAAGCAATTAGGTTGTCTGATTTGTCAAATGACTTATTATTTTTCCAGCCAGAAAATGATTTAATGATAGCTATTACCAAAAATAACACTACCAACCATCTTAGTCCGCTGTGTGCATGAATTAATCCGTTATACATCTTGTTAGGTTTTAAAGTTAGATGCACAAAGATAAAGATTAAAATTCCACAGCAAGCACTTTATTAAGCGATTTTAGTCTTAGAAAAATCAAAAGTAAATAAACGTTTATAATTCTTATATTAAATCAGCAAGGAGCTTAGATCCTACTATAAAAAGCCTTATGACAGCAGACTAACTTTATAAAGTTATTTATAGATGCTTAAAATATCGTGCATATTCAGTATCTTTGTGTGGTTATTAAATTAATCTTGTACAACTATAAGTTAACTAGTTGGCTGCTTAAAATTTAATTGTTATGGCTGATTATACCTTAAAAATATCTGAAAAAAATGCCAAGGCTATTGCTTTAATCAATTACCTTAAAACACTTGATTTTGTTGAGTTAACTAAATCTAAGTCTGTTGATTGGTGGGATGAATTAAGTGAGGAGAATAAAGCTTCTATTGAAAGAGGATTAGATGATTTAAACAACAATAGAGTGCACTCGGATGAAGAGGTTAGAAAAATTGTGAGAGAACGCATTTTAAAAGCTAAAAAAAGATGAACTTAATTTGGTCTGATGAAGCTAAAACTACCTATAATGGCATCATTGATTATTTGTTGAAAGAATGGCATACAGAAATTGCTATAGATTTTGAGAATAAAACCAATAACCTTTTAGACCAATTAAAAATAAACAAAAAACTCTGCCCTCCCTCTAAAATTAAGAAGCTCCGTAAATGTGTCATTCATAAAAATGCATCTCTTATTTACAGGATTAAATCTAACACTATAGAACTCATTACTTTTATTGATAATAGAGCTGACCATAATTACTGAAAATAATATTGCTCTTTCCTCGCTTCAGACTAAGAATAGTGAAGGAAAGCATTTTAGCAGAGGGCTTCCGCCAGTGGTCGGACACGGTAGTGCTATGATTCTTAAAATTCATAAATCAAAAATACTATTTTTTTAACGTATTGTGTTTGCTCGACCTAAGTAACCACCCTCTTTGCCAACACTATCCGCCTCAGGCGGACGGTTACAGCTTAGGATGTGCGGGGGATTAAATAATTTGTGTAAAATATTATTTTTAAAACGAATATTTTGTATTTTTGACAAAAAAATAGTTTATGGAAGAATATATTGCAAATATCGAAAAATATAATTTTTGGTCTTCTACCCCAAAAACAGGCTTTAAGCGTAATAAATACCTCAATTGGCTTAATCAATTTAAAGATAATCGGCTTATAAAAGTTTTAGTTGGACAAAGAAGAGTTGGAAAAAGTTATGTTTTACGCCAATATATAGAACAACTGATTAATAGCGGAGTAAAAAATACAAATACCTTATATGTAAATACCGAATATCTAGAGTTTGACTTTTTAAGTGATTATAAAAAATTAGCTGCTTTTATTCAATATTATAAAAATCATTTTAATGTTGAAGGAAAGTATTATTTGTTTATTGATGAAATACAACAAATAGAAGGATGGGAAAAATTAATAAATGCTTTATCTCAAGATTTTACACAAGAAGTTGAAATAGTAATTACTGGTTCTAACTCAGAATTGCTTTCAGGCGAATTATCAACATTACTTTCAGGCAGATATGTTCAAATTACCGTTTTGCCTTTTAGTTTTGATGAGTATTGCGAGCATTTAAGCTTAACTAAAAATAGAACAAATTATCTACACTATTTACAAACAGGAGGGCTTCCAGAATTATTTCATCTACCTAACGAAGAAACTAAAAGGCATTACCTTGGGGCTTTAAGAGACACTATTTTATTAAGAGATATTATACAGCGACACCATGTTAAAGACACTTCTTTACTTTTAGATGTATTTACTTACTTAGTAAACAATGTAGCAACATTAGCATCAATAACCAATTTAGTTAACTACTTTAACGATAAAAAAAGAAAAACAACTTATGACACTATTGCTAATTATATAGGCTATGTTTTACAAACGTATATTATTCATAAATGCGAGAGATTTGATTTAAAAGGCAAAGAAATAATAGGCGGAAATGTAAAGTATTATTTAAATGATTTAGCATTTAAAAACTATCTTTATTCTGGTTTTACACATGGATATGGATACCTTTTAGAAAATTTAGTTTACATACAATTGCTTAACCATAATTTTGAAGTATTTGTTGGGCACCTGAGAAATAAAGAAATTGATTTTGTTGCGAAAAAAAACGAAAAGAACCTATATATTCAGGTTTCTTTTACGATTGAAAATGAAAAAACATTAAGCAGAGAACAAGCTTCATTACAGGCAATAAATGATAATTATGAAAAATGGATAATTACAATGGACGAACTTCCTTTTTCAAATAAGGATGGAATTAAATATATTGCTATATGGAATCTTGATGAGGCTCTAAACAATTGGAATGCTTAACTCCCCTGTAAGTGCTAAGCTGAAGCGTTGACATTTTAGTAGGGAGTTTAGTGCTATGATTCTTAAAATTCATAAATCAAAAATACTATTTTTTTAACGTATTGTGTTTGCTCGACCTAAGTAACCGCCCTCATTACCAACACTAAACTTAGCTCGTACGGGGAATTTATTTTATCTTTTACAATATTTTCTCATTAATTCATATGCTTCTAGCAACCCTAATTCTGCTGCTTTGTTTAAATCTGAACAACCATCTGTTCTGATTAAAATTTTGAAAAGTCCTCTATTATAATATGCGTCTGCAAAATTTGGTTTGAGATTAATAACTTTAGTATAGTCTTTTATTGCTCCTTGATAATCTTCTAATTTACTTTTTGTATTGCCTCTATTATAAAATGCTTCAAAATAGTTTGGTTTGATTTGAATGGCTTTAGTATAATCTTTTATTGCTCCCTGATAATCCTGTATTTCATCTTTTACAAGACCTCTGTTATAATATGCTTCTACAAAATTTGAATTGATTTTAATAGCTTGAGTGTAATCTTTTATTGCTCCTTGATAATCCTGTAATTCATATTTTGTATCCCCTCTATTAAAATATACATCTGCATAGTCTGATTTGAGTTTAATAGCTTTATTAAAATCATTAATAGCACCTTGGTAATCCTGCAACTCACTTTTTGTCATCCCTCTGTTATTAAATGCTTCTGCATAGTCTGGTTTGAGTTTAATGGCTTTATTATAATCATTGATAGCTCCTTGATAATTTTGTAATTTATTTTTTGCAAGTCCTCTATTAGAATATGCTCCTGCAAAATCTGATTTGATTTTAATAGCTTTAGTATAATCTTTTAATGCACCTTGATAATCTTGTAATTCGTATTTTACAAGTCCTCTATTAGAATAAACTTCTACATAATCTGGTTTAATTTTAATAGCTTTTGTATAATCTTTTAATGCACCTTGATAATCTTGTAATTCATATTTTAAAAGCCCTCTATTATTAAATGCCTCTGCATAATCTGGGTTAATTTCAATAGCTTTTGTATAATCTTTGATAGCATCCTTATATTTTTTTAACTCAGATTTAGTAACTCCTCTGTTAAAATAAGCTTCTGCAAAATCTGGCTTGAGTTTAATAGATTTAGTGTAGTCTTTTATAGCCCCTTGATAATCTTGTAAAGCATCTTTTACTAACCCTCTGTTATTAAATGCTTCTGCAAAATCTGGCTTGAGTTTAATGGCTTTATTATAATCATTGATAGCTCCTTGATTATTTTGTATTTCATTTTTTGCATAGCCTCTACCAAAATAAGCTTCTGCGAAATCTGGATTGATTTTAATAGCCTTAGTATAATCATTAATTGCTCCTTTATAATCCGTTAACTCAATTTTTGAATTTCCTCTACTATTAAATGCTTCTGCAAAATCTGGTTTGAGATTAATGACTTTAGTATAGTCTTTTATAGC